>NZ_JAPDCM010000008.1:0-247662 GCF_027706125.1 Aeromonas sp. Y318-1 | reverse complement strand
CGAACTCAGAAGTGAAACGCGGTAGCGCCGATGGTAGTGTGGCATTCGCCATGCGAGAGTAGGACACTGCCAGGCACACAATACAAGAAACCCCGCTCATCTGAGCGGGGTTTTTTATTGTCTGAAATTCGTCTTATCTCACCCCTGATATACTCCTTCGGATGGAGAGTCTGTGCTGCTTTCTCCCCTGTTGTTCACTCGACTCTCTCGTGCCGAAACCCGGCGTCAGCCCTGCAATTAGGGTTGTATCTGCCTCATAACTCGGTAGAGTAAAGGCATCTTGGGTTGGCCCGTACTCTCTCATGCTGGTTTCTTTAGTACGGATGCAACTTGGCCTGCTTTTATCAACCTTACGTCAGTGGTATCGATATGGAACAAGTAAACAAGTCCACCTTCAGCGATGTACTGGAATATGTGCGTATGTCCCGTCGTCAGAACAAACTCAAGCGTGAAATTGCGGACAACGAGAAGAAGGTCCGTGACAACCAGAAGCGGGTGCTGCTGCTCGACAACCTGAGCGATTACATCAAACCGGGTATGAGCATCGATGAGGTGCAAGCCATCATCGCCAACATGCGGGCTGATTATGAAGAGCGTGTGGACGACCACATCATCAAGAATGCCGAGCTGTCCAAAGAGCGTAAAGAGCTGAGCACCAAGCTCAAGGCGATGAGTTCCAGCAAATAAGTCTGCTCACTGTCTTCTCAAAACACCGGCCATAGGCCGGTGTTTTGCTTTCAGTCATCAGCTCGGATATCTCATTGCGCTGCAACAATCGGCTCCCCTTTTTATAATCGCCCTGTTACCATCACTACAAAGCGGTCAATAGTTTTCAAGCCATTGACTTGAAAAGACTAAGCTTGAGTGAAACACAATAAATTGCGCAACCATGGTGGGGCTGATATGGGCGCATCAGAACAGACGGATTTGAACAAAGTGGCATCTCAGGATTCATCTGTCCCAAGCGCGGACGGCAAGTACAAGCGCAAGCGTCGTTCCTGGTGGCGCTGGTTGTTCTGCTTTTTCTTTTTGCTGTGCCTGGCTGCGGTGATTGCTCTGGTCGGTTATGAGATGCAGACTTCTCGCCTGCAGTCGCAGGAGATCTCCCGCTATGCGGCCAAGCTGACCTATCAGGTTGAACCCGGCCCCAGCAAGCAGATTGCCTTCCCCGAAGACGGTCCCTTCGACAAGCGGCTCGGTTATGTGCTGTTGCCCATGATGCAGGAGCGCTTGCTGCAACGGGGTTATCAGGTCAGCGAGCAGGTACATTTCTCCGACGCCTTGTATGACTATGCCAGTCGCGGCTTTTTCGTGCCTTATACCGAGAAGGTGCAAGCCGGCCTGACCCTGCACGACTGCCGGGCTGAACCCTTCTATCAATTCAAGTATCCGACCCACTATTACCCGGATTTCGCTTCCATCCCGCCGCTGGTGATCCAGTCGCTCTTGTTCATCGAGAACCGCGATCTGCTCAGCAACGAGCAGCCGCTGGCCAACCCGGCCGTGGATTGGCCCCGTTTTGCCAAGGCGGCCATGTCGCAGGTCGGCAAGGCGCTCGATATGCAGGATCAATCGGCTGGCGGCAGTACGCTGGCGACTCAGGTCGAGAAGTATCGCCACTCGCCAGATGGCCTGACGCTGTCACCCACCGAGAAGATCCGCCAGATGGCGTCCGCCAGTGTACGGGCCTACCGGTTGGGGCCCAAGACGCTGGAGGCACGCAAGCTGGTCGCCTGGGCCTATCTCAACTCGGTCCCGCTCTCTGCAGCGCCTGGCTATGGGGAGGTGCACGGCCTGGGGGATGGTCTCTGGGTATGGTTTGGCGCCAATGTGGACGAGGTAAACCGGCTGCTGGACCCTGCGCGCAACCAGGATGCCTCGCTGGCGGAGCAGGGCCTGGCGCTGCGCCAGGTGGTCTCGCTGATGATTGCCCATCGCCGTCCCTCCTACTATCTGGCGCAGGGGCGCGATGCACTGGCGACCCTGACTGACAGCTATCTGCGGTTGTTCGTACAGGAGGGGATGATCACGCCGCCGCTGATGGAAGCCGCGCTGAAGGCCAAGATCTCGTTCCGTGATTTCTTGCAGTCCCCGGCGGTGACCAAGGTCAACAACAACAAGGGCCTGCAAGTTGCCCGCACCCGTCTCAGCCGTCAGCTCGGGGTGCAGCTCTACGATCTGGACCGACTCGATCTGACGGCCGATACCAGCCTCAACATGCCGCTGCAAAACGAGGTCTCTCGCTACCTGCAGCAGCTGGCCGACCCGACGTTTGCAGCCCAGGTCGGGCTGTTTGGTGAGCGCCTGCTCTCGCCCGAGAAGACGGGAGACGTGAAGTACAGCTTCACGCTGTTCGAGAAGTCCCCGCAGGGCTTCAAGGTGCGGGTGCAGACCGACAACACGGATCAGCCGTTCGACATCAACGAGGGCAGCAAGCTGGAGCTGGGGTCCACCGCCAAGCTGCGGGTGCTGACTACCTACCTGGAGATCGTCTCCGAGCTGCACGACAACTACGCGGATATGTCGGCCGAGAGCCTGCGCAAAATCGAGGTATCGGAGCAGGACAACATCAGCCGCTGGGCCGTCTCCTACCTGATGACCGCCAAGGACAAGAGCCTGCCACCCATGCTGGAGGCGGCGCTCGATCGCAAATACTCCGCCAGCCCGAACGAGGGGTTCTTCACCGGCGGCGGTATGCACACCTTCAACAACTTCCGGCGTGAGGACAATGGTCGCATCCCGGCCATTCGCGATGCGCTGCGCGAGTCCATCAACCTGCCATTCGTGCGTCTGATGCGTGACATCGTCCGCTACAGCCTCTACCGGGAGGGCAACCGTGCCCAGTTGCTCAAGGATGACAAGGATCCGCGCCGTACCGAGTATCTGGCCAAGTTTGCGGATAAAGAGGGGCAGACCTATCTGCTGCGCTTCTGGCGCAAGTACCGTGGCAAGACTGCGGATGAACAGCTCGATACCTTCCTGGATGGTCTCAAGCCAAGCGCCGTGCGCCTGGCAGCCGTACACCGCTACCTGATGCCGGATGCGTCGCAGGAGACTTTCGCTGCCTTCCTGGCGAAGCGCCTGCCGCGGGAGAAGCTGAGCGATCGTCGTATCGAGCAGCTCTATACCAGCTATGGTCCCGGCAAGTATTCGCTGCCGGATCAAGGCTATATCGCCCGGGTGCACCCGCTGGAGCTGTGGCTGCTCTCCTATCTCAAGGAGTTCGACAAGGCGACCTTCGCCGATGCCGTCGAGGCGAGCCGGGACGAGCGGCAGGAGGTCTACAGCTGGCTGTTCAAGACCCGCCACCGTAGCGCCCGCGACAGCCGGATCCGCACCATGCTGGAGGTCGAGGCCTTCCTCGACATCCATCAACGCTGGGCCAGACTGGGCTACCCGTTCGATCACCTGGTGCCGTCGCTGGCAACGGCCCTGGGCAGTTCGGGCGACCGCCCTGCTGCGTTGGCCGAGCTGATGGGGATCATCCAGAACGGCGGCATTCGTGCGCCGACCCTGCGTATCGAGCATCTGTCGTTTGCCAAGGGCACGCCGTTCGAAACCGAGTTCCAACCGGCGCAGACCGAGGGGACCCGGGTGCTGCCGGTCGAGGTGGCCACCGCGCTGCGCAATGCGCTGTCGAAGGTGGTGGAAGGGGGCACGGCCAGACGCATTGCCGGTGCCTTCGCCCTGCCGGACGGTACCGTGCTGCAGATGGGGGGCAAGACGGGCACGGGCGACAACCGGATTGAAACGGTCGGCCGCTACGGCAACGTGACCAGCTCGCTGGCTCGCAACCGGACCGCCACCTTCGTCTTCTATCTGGGAGAGGATCACTTCGGCACCCTGACGGCCTATGTGCCGGGCAGCCAGTCCGACAAGTTCCGCTTCACCTCGGCCTTGCCGGTGCAGGTGCTCAAGGGGATGGCTCCGCTGCTGATGCCGTATCTGCAGCCAGGCACTCATACTCAGTGCATGGCGGGCAGCTGACAGCTGCAGCGACACGAAAACGGGGCCAGATCGGCCCCGTTTTATTTTGTACTGTTCATCGCCGGTCGGCGACGGTGAGTCATCACTTACAGCAGATCTTCGATCTCGCCGCGCAGGTACTGGTACATCTCGCGATAGGCCACCGGCGGCTTGTTCAGCTCCCGCTCCTTGTTGGCGGTGCGGATCAGCTGGCGCAGCTTCTGGCGGTCCAGTTCGTGGAACTGGGACATCAGCTCGTTGAGGGCGCTGTCACCTTCATTGATCAGCCGCTCACGCCACTGTTCCAGCCGGTGCAGGCGGGCGTTTACGGTGGAGTGGCGATTCTTGATGATGGAGAGCGCCTCGACGATGGGCTCCACATCGCGGCTGCGCATCAACCGGCCGATGAACTGCAGGTGGCGACGGAAAGACTCGTCTTTCTTCGGCTTGAGCTTACGGCCCAGCTCGACCGCTTCGGCCAGCTCTTCATCCAGCGGGATCTTCTCCAGCTCGCTGTGGCTGAGGGAGACGATCTCTTCCCCCATCTTCTGCAAGGCTTCGGCATCGCGCTTGAGCTGGCTTTTGCTGGGGCCCCAGTCTTCCCACTCGTTGTCGTCTTGATATTGACTCATCGGTCTCTTGATTCCTGTCATTCACGTTTGGTGGATATGTTACCAGCTTCTCCCGCTGGGCGCAGGGGTCTGATATGCTTAGCCCCTTTCCTTCCTTCATACAGATGTGAGTTATGGATCAGCAAGACCAAATCCGCCAGGATCAAGCCCATCTTGAAGCCGTAGTTGCCGAGGCCCTGGAGATTGCCAAGGGACTGGGCGCCGGGCTTGCCGAAGTCTCCATCAGCAAGCAGACCGGGTTGTCGGTGAACACCCGGGGTTGTGAACTGGAAAGCATCGAATTCAACAAGGACGGGGCGCTTGGCATCGCCGTCTATCGCGATGGCTGCAAGGGTTCCTCCTCCACCACGGATCTGAGCCCGTCGGCCATTCGTGCCGCCGTCGAAGCGGCCATGGAGATTGCCCGCCACACCTCGCCGGATGCTTGCGCCGGTCTGGCTGATGCCGAGCTGCTGGCCTGGGACGCCCCGGATCTGCAACTGTGTCATCCGATCGAGCTGGATCCGCAGCGCGGCATCGAACTGGCCATCGAGTGTGAACGACTGGCGCTGGGCCGCGATACCCGCATCAAGCACTCCGACGGCGCCGGTTTCTCCAGTCACCTCGGCATCAAGGTGTATGGCAACAGCCATGGCTTCGTCAAAGGCTACGCGGCATCGCGCAACTCCCTGAGCTGCGTGCTGATCGGCGAGCAGGACGGCGACATGCAGCGCGATTACGGCTACTCCTCCAGCCGTACCTTGGACGGGCTCTGGAGCCCGCAGCGCATCGCCGACGAGGCGGTGGAGCGCACCCTCTCTCGTCTGGGGGCCCGCAAGATCAGCACTCGCCACGCTCCCGTGCTGTTCCATCCCGATACGGCGGCCGGTCTGTGGGGTCATCTGGTGATGGCCATCAGCGGTGGCAATCTCTACCGCAAGTCGAGCTTTCTGCTGGACAAGCTGGGCAAGCAGATCCTGCCCGAGTGGCTCACCATCCAGGAGTTCCCCCACCTGTTGGGGGGGCTAGCCAGTACTCCGTTCGATGGCGAAGGCGTGCTGACCCGCGACATGGACATAGTGCGCAATGGCGAGCTGATGAGCTGGCTGCTTACCTCCTACTCCGCCCGCAAGCTGGGGCTCACCACCACGGGCCACGCCGGCGGCATCCACAACTGGCAGGTTTCCAGCACCGGTCAGGATTTCAATGGCATGCTCAAGGAGATGGGCACCGGCCTGCTGGTGACCGAACTGATGGGGCAGGGGGTCAACATCGTCAATGGCGACTACTCCCGCGGCGCAGCCGGTTTCTGGGTGGAGAATGGCGAAATAGCCTACCCGGTCGAAGAGATCACCATCGCCGGCAATCTGGCCGAGATGTTCAGCCATATCGTGGCGGTGGGCAGCGACGAAGATGAGCGCTCCAGCCTTAAGACCGGCTCGGTGTTGGTCGAGAGCATGAAGCTGGCCGGCCACTGATCCCGGCATCAGTGGATTGCAGCCATGAAAAAGGCCCCTCGCAGTGCGAGGGGCCTTTTTGTATCGGCGTGCTCAGGGGCGGCAATCAGCCCTTGATGCGCTCGATGCGGCCGCCAAGGCCTTGCAGCTTGTGCTCGATGTCTTCGTAGCCACGGTCGATGTGGTAGATGCGATCGACGATGGTGGAGCCTTCGGCGACGAAGCCGGCCAGCACCAGACTGGCGGAGGCGCGCAGGTCGGTCGCCATCACCTGGGCACCCTTGAGCTGCTGGGTGTCGCGGCAGATGGCCACATTGCCCTGCAGTTCGATGTCGGCGCCCATCCGTACCAGCTCGGGTACGTGCATGAAGCGGTTCTCGAAGATGGTCTCGGTGACCATGCCGGTGCCCTTAGCCACCGCGTTCAGCACGGTGAACTGGGCCTGCATGTCGGTCGGGAAGGCCGGGTAGGGGGCGGTCTTGATGGTGACCGGCTTGAGGGTGCGACCAGTCATGTCGAGGGTGATCCAGTCTTCACCCTTCTCAATCAGGGCGCCAGCCTCTTCCAGCTTGACCAGTACCGCTTCCAGCAGGGTCGGGTCGGTCTTGCGGCAGGTGATCTTGCCGCCGGTGACCGCTGCGCCCACCAGGAAGGTACCGGTTTCGATACGGTCGGGCTGGACGCTGTAGCTGCCGCCATGCAGACGTTCGACACCGTCGATGGTGAGGGTGTCGGTGCCCGCGCCCTGGATCTTGGCGCCCAGGGCATTGAGGAAGTTGGCCAGATCGACCACTTCCGGCTCGCGCGCGGCGTTTTCGATCACGGTGCGGCCGTCAGCCAGGGTGGCGGCCATCATCAGGTTCTCGGTACCGGTGACGGAGACCATGTCCATCAGGATGTGAGCACCCTTCAGGCGGCCGTCGACACGAGCCTTGATGTAACCATCCTCGATGGCAATCTTGGCACCCATCAGCTCCAGACCGTGCACGTGCAGGTTGACCGGACGGGCACCGATGGCGCAGCCGCCGGGCAGGGAGACGTCAGCCGCGCCAAAGCGGGCGGCCAGCGGGCCCAGCGCCAGGATGGAGGCGCGCATGGTCTTCACCAGCTCGTAGGGTGCAACATGGTTGTTCACCGCACCGGTCAGCACGGTGACGTTGCCGTTCACCTTGGTGGTGGCACCCAGCATCTCCAGCAGCTTGATGGTGGTGCCCACATCTTTCAGACGCGGCACGTTGGAGAGGTGGATCTCCTCATCACACAGCAGGGTGGCGAACAGGATCGGCAGAGCGGCGTTCTTGGCGCCAGAGATGGTCACTTCGCCGTTGAGAGTACAACGACCATCGATCTTGAATTTGTCCATTTACGTTTGATACCAAATCAGGAGGGCAGTAGGAATTTACGTTCGCGTTTCCACTCGGCATCGGTAAAAGCCTTGATGGAGAGTGCGTGAATGGCGTTGCTGGCGATCTTGTCCATCAGCGGGGCATAGATGGCCTGTTGCTTCTTGACCCGGCTCATGCCGTCAAACATGTCGCCGACGGCGATCACTTGGTAGTGACTGCCGTCCCCTTTGACATGGACTTCGGACAATGGCAGAGCCTCGAGGAGTATCGCTTCAATTTCAGAGACTTGCATTATGCGTCCTCAGTTGTGAGCGGGGTTGACTGAAACAATCCGGCCACCCCGTAGAGGTTGGCCAGGGTATAAAAATCAGTGGAGGCGCCCACCAGTTGTGGTGTGGCGCCTCGTGCCAGAGCGGCTTTGGCCCATTTGACCAGCAGGGCAAGCCCTGCCGAATCCAGGGTGGTGACGTCGCTAAGCTCGATCTGGTCTTCCTGCCACCAGTCGGCTCGCCGTTGCCATAACTCAACGACCTGGGCCGCCTGCAGCTCGCCGCTCAGTCTCATGACTTGAGCACCAGCGGCTTGGCATTGTGGGCGCGCAGCTGGGCGATCACCGCATCGATGCCGTTCTGGCGGATGAGGCCACCCAGCTCGTTCTGCTTGGCAGAGAGCAGGCTGATCCCTTCGGCGACCATGTCGAAGGCTTTCCATTCGCCGGTCTTGTTGTTCTTGCGCAGCTTGAACTCGAGGAAGATGTCCGGCTTGCCGGCCTCTTTCACGCTGACGTTGACCGCGGTGATGTTGCTGTCACCGGCGGCCTTGCCCGGCTCGACCTTGACGGTCTGCTTGTCGAAATGGGCCAGGGCGTCGGCGTAGGAGCTCACCATGTACTCGGTGAACACCTCGACGAAGGCGTCACGCTGGGCCGGGGTGGTCTGCTTGATCTGGTTGCCGAGCACCTTGTAGGCGGCGAAGCGGTTGTCCACGTAGGGCAGCAGCTCTTCGCGGATGATCACCCGCAGGTGATCCGGATTGCTCTTCACCTGGGCCTGATCGGCCTTCAGGCGGGCGAAGGTCTGCTTGGCCGCTTGGTCTACCAGGGCATAGGGATCGGTGGCATCGGTGGCTTGCGCGGTCAGAGAAAACAGCATGCTGGTCATCAGGCCCAGCAGCAGGGCGATCTTCTTGAACATGGTTACTCCTTACTTGCTGTCTGATTTGGTGTCGGAAGACTGGCTGTAGAGGAACTTGCCAATCAGGTCTTCCAGCACAATGGCGGATTTGGTGTCTTCAATCATGTCGCCATCCTTGAGCATGCTGGTACCCATCTCTTCATCGGTAAAGCCGGGCATCAGACCTATGTACTGCTCGCCGAGCAGCCCCGAAGTCAGGATGGAGAGGGTACTGGTCTCGGAGAACTCACCGGCGCTCTTCTGCATCTGCAGAGAGACGATCGGCACCTGGCTCTTGGCGTCCAGAGTGATGTCGCTGACCCGACCGACCACCACGCCGCCCACCTTGACCGGTGAGCGCACTTTCAGGCCGCCGATATTATCGAAATGGGCGCGCAGGGTATAGGTTTCTCCTTCCGGTTTGAAACTCAAACCTGCCACTTGCAGTGCCAACGCCAGAATGGCACCGATGCCGGCCAGCATGAAAGCGCCAACCAGGAATTCTACTTTGCTGAACTTCATCTTTACCTTATCCAAACATGACTGCGGTGAGTATAAAATCCAGGCCGAGCACGGCCAGGGAGGAGTGGACCACGGTACGGGTCGTGGCCTGACTGATCCCGGCCGATGTCGGCTTGGCATCATAACCGTTAAAGAGCGCAATCCAGGTGACCACCAGAGCAAAGATCAGACTCTTGATGGCCCCCTGCATGATGTCATCCTGCCAGTCGACGGAGGCCTGCATGGCGGACCAGAAGCTGCCTTCGTCCACCCCCAGCCAGTCCACACCGACCAGCTTGCCGCCGAAGATGCCGATCAGGCTGAACATGAAGGCCAGCAGTGGCATGCTGATGACCCCGGCCCAGAAGCGCGGCGCGACCACCCGGCGCAGCGGATCCACCGCCATCATCTCCAGGCTGGAGAGCTGTTCGGTGGCCTTCATCAGGCCGATCTCGGCGGTGAGGGCCGAGCCGGCGCGGCCGGCAAACAGCAGCGCGGTCACCACGGGGCCCAGCTCCCGCAGCAGGGAGAGGGAGACCAGCGGCCCCAGACTCTGCTCGGCACCGAAGTCCTTCAGTACGTTGTAGCCCTGCAACGAGAGCACCATGCCGATGAACAGGCCCGACACCAGAATGATGGCGACCGACTGCACTCCGACCACATACAACTGCTGCACCAGCAGCGGGAAGTGCTTGCGCGGTGCGGGTTTGCCCGCCAACGCGTGAAACAACATGATGGTGGCGCGGCCGATGGCGCTGATGAACCGCACCCCGCTTCGCCCCAGTTTGCTTACCTGGCTTGTCAACATCAGAGATCCTGTAGCAGGTCGCCTGCCGGAAAATGAAACGGAACAGGACCGTCGGGCAATCCTTTCAGGAACTGCTCGACCTCGGGATTGTGCTCCTCGCGCAGCTGGGCCGGCGTGCCATGCGCCACCACCTTGCGGTTGGCGATGATATAGGCGTAGTCGGCAATGCTCAGCACCTCTTTCACGTCGTGGGTGACGATGACGGAGGTGATGCCGAGGGCATCGTTCATATCCTTGATGAGCTTCACCAGCACCGCCATGGTGATGGGATCCTGGCCGACGAACGGCTCGTCATACATGATGAGGTCCGGATCCAGCGCGATGGAGCGGGCCAGCGCCGCGCGCCGGGCCATGCCGCCGGAGAGCTCGGACGGCATCAGTCTTGCCGCGCCGCGCAGGCCCACCGCCTGCAGCTTCATCATGACGATGGTGTGGATCAGCTCCTCGGGCAGGCCGGAGTGCTCGCGCAGCGGGAAGGCCACGTTGTCGTACACCGTCATGCCGGTAAACAGGGCGCCGCTCTGGAACAGCATGCTCATCCGCTTGCGCACCTCGTACAGGCGCGAGCGAGAGAGGGTGGGGATATCTTCCCCGTCAAACAGGATATGACCGGATTCGGGCTTGAGCTGGCCGCCGATCAACCGCAGCAAGGTGGTCTTGCCGATGCCGCTGGGGCCCATGACCGCAGTGACCTTGCCACGGGGAATGGTCAGGTTTATCCCGTCGTATAACAGCCGATCTCCGTGACTAAAGGTCAGGTCGGAGATGGTGATCAGGTCATCGTTCAAACAATTGTCCATCCGGTGTAAATGAAGAGCGAATTTTATGGGCTAGTCTAGGTCTAAGCAACAGCAAGGAACAACTATTGAACAGCCTGCCTGTCCAGACGCGCGACAGTTTTTTGTAACCAATTGTCTCTCTTTTCAGGTCGGGAAGTATCCGATTCGCTTATCTCGACAGACTTTTTTATAATCCCGCAGCAAATTTCAGCCCGGAGCTGTGCCTTTATGTCTGTAAAGTCTGAAAAAGTGTCTGAACTGTTCGATTTTCGTCGCAGCGCCCGTACCGTGCTGGACATCGAGAAACAAGCGATTGATGGACTCTACCAGTACCTGAACGATGCCTTCGATCAGGCCTGCGAGATGATACTGCGCTGCAGTGGCAAGATAGTGGTCACCGGCATGGGCAAGTCAGGTCATGTCGGAAGCAAGATTGCGGCCACCCTGGCCAGCACCGGCACTCCTGCCTTTTTCCTTCATCCGGGTGAAGCCAGCCACGGCGATCTGGGAATGATCTCCGGCGGTGATCTCATCATCGCCATCTCCAACTCCGGCGAAAGCGACGAGATCCTGGCCCTGTTGCCGGTGCTCAAGCGCCGCGGCATCCTGCTCATCTGCATGACCGGCAACCCGGCCTCCACCATGGCGAAAGAAGCCAACGTGCACCTGTGCATCAAGGTAGAGAAAGAAGCCTGCCCGCTGGGGCTGGCGCCCACCTCCAGTACCACCGCGACCCTGGTGATGGGCGATGCGCTGGCGGTGGCCCTGCTGGAAGCCCGCGGCTTTACCGCCGACGATTTCGCCCTCTCTCATCCGGGTGGTTCCCTTGGCAAGCGACTGCTGCTGCGGGTGGGCGATCTGATGCACAGCGGTGAGCTGTTGCCCCAGGTAGGGATAGATGCCACCATCAGCCAGGCACTGCTGGAAGTGAGCCGCAAGGGGCTCGGCATGACGGCCGTGGCCGATGCCGATGGCCGTCTGGCTGGTCTGTTCACCGACGGCGACCTGCGCCGCATTCTGGACCTGCAGGTGGATATCCACCACACCCCGATCAGCCGCGTGATGACGGTCAACTGTGTTACCGTGGGACCAGAGATGATGGCAGCCGAGGCCGTCAAACTGATGGAAACCAGAAAGATCAACGGATTACTGGTTGTGGATGGCGACAAGCGCCCGCTGGGTGCCTTCAACATGCATGACCTGCTGAAAGCCGGAGTAATTTGATGCAAAACGTACCGACCCTCTATGGTCCGGTGACGCGCAGCCAGTATGACAGGGCGGCGCAGATCCGCCTGCTGGTGTGCGATGTGGACGGGGTGCTCTCCAACGGCCTCATCTACATGGGAAATGACGGCGAAGAGCTGAAGACCTTCTGTACCCGCGACGGTGCCGGCATGCGAGCGCTGCTCAACGCCGGGGTCGAGATTGCCATCATCACCGGGCGCAACTCCCGCATCGTCAGCGATCGGATGAAGAGCCTGGGGGTGCCGCACCTGGTACAGGGGGCAGATCAGAAGCTGCCCCACTTCGAAGCGCTGCTGGCCAAGCTGGCACTGACCCCCGAGCAGGCGGCCTATATCGGCGATGACACCATCGATCTGCCGGTGATGCAGGCCTGTGGCCTCGGCATCGCCGTGGCCGATGCCCATCCGCTGGTGCTGGCGCGGGCTGACATGGTGACCCGACTGGCCGGCGGTGTGGGCGCGGTGCGCGAGGTGTGCGATCTCATTTTGCAGGCCCAGGGGCTGGGTGACTATCAGCCAGAGGCCTCGGTATGAGCAGACAGACCCTGTTGTTCGCCCTGCTGTTCCTGGTTGCGCTGGCCGCCTGGCAGCTCGGCGACATCGAACTGGCGCCGGAGCCGACCACCAAGGTGGAGAATTATCAGCCGGACTTCACCGCCAAGAATCTGGTGACGACCCGCTTCGATGTCGAGGGGCGTCGCACCGAGCGGCTGGAGTCCCGCTACGCGGAGTACTACCAGATCCTCGAGCAGGCCACCTTTGACAAGCCGGTGGTCTACATGTTTGACAAGCAGGGCGAGGCCGAGTGGAAGGTCACTGCCGATACCGGCGTGCTCAACACCGATGACAACGTGATCCTGCGGGACAAGGTGCATCTGGACGGCTTGTTGCCCACCTCTTTCATCTCCACGCTGGATACCCCCTATCTGGAGCTGGATCTGGTGACCCAGAACGTGAGAAGCAATCAGCAGGTCAGCATAGTGGGTAAGGATTTCCAGACCGAGGGCGTCGGCCTGAAGGGTCATCTGGAACGCAAATATTTTGAATTACTGGATCAGGGCCATGCCATCTATTTCAATGAAAAACGCTAATCTGGCCCTCGCGGCCCTGCTGCTGTGCGGCACCGTGAGCGCCAAAGAGTCCGACTTTGCCGAGAAGGTCTATGTGGATGCGGTCAAGCAGGTGGCCGAGATGCAGGACAACCGCATCACCTTCGAACAGGATGTGACCATTACTCAGGGCACCATCAAGATCAAGGCGGACAAGGTGGTGGTGATCCGCTCCGGCGAGAAGGGGGCCGAGGTGATGACGGCCTATGGCAAGCCAGCCACCTTCTTCCAGATCCTGGACAACGGCAAGCCGGTCAATGCCCATGGCAACAGCATCCGCTATGAGCTGAAGAACCGCTTGGTGACCATCACCGGCAACGGTCAGCTCAAGCAGGAAGACAGCCAGGTCAATGGCGACCTGATCCGTTACGACATCGTCAAACAGAAGATGATTGCCGAGAGCAAGACCCCGAACCAGCGGGTCAAGACGGTGTTCCTGCCGGATCAGGTAGAGAATTTCGACAAGCCGGCCGATCAGAAGAAGCAGGGAAAATAAACCATGGCAGTGTTGAAAGCAGCCGGCCTGCAAAAAAGTTACAAGCGCCGCATGGTAGTGAGCGATGTGAGCCTGGAAGTGGGGACCGGCCAGATCGTCGGGCTGTTAGGTCCGAACGGCGCCGGCAAGACCACCTCCTTCTACATGATCGTGGGGCTGGTGCAGAGCGATGCCGGCCTCATCACCATCGATGATCAGGACATCAGCCTGCAGCCCATGCATATCCGTGCCCGCAACGGTATCGGCTATCTGCCGCAGGAGGCCTCCATCTTCCGTCGCCTGTCGGTGTTCGACAACCTGATGGGGGTCATGCAGACCCGCAAGGGGCTGAGTCGCGAAGAGCGGGAGGACAAGGTCCAGCAACTGTTGGAAGAGTTCAACATCACCCATATCCGTGACAGCCTGGGTCAGAGCCTGTCGGGCGGGGAGCGGCGCCGGGTCGAGATCGCCCGGGCACTGGCTGCCGAGCCGCGTTTTATCCTGCTGGATGAACCCTTTGCCGGGGTCGACCCCATTTCTGTGATAGACATCAAGAAGATCATCCAGCATCTCAAAGATAGAGGCCTGGGCGTCTTGATCACCGACCACAACGTCAGAGAGACTCTGGACGTATGTGAGAAGGCCTATATCGTCAGCCACGGCAAGATGATTGCCGAAGGTGCACCGGCCGACATACTGGCCGACGAACAGGTCAAGCGCGTCTATTTGGGCGATCAATTCAGTCTATAGTAAGGGGGCATCTCTTCATTTCCTGTGACGACTGCCTCGCTGAACATAAGGATATCCCGACGTAGATGAAGCCGACATTACAGTTGCGTCTCGGCCAGTCCCTGACCATGACGCCGCAATTACAACAAGCGATTCGTCTGCTCCAGCTCTCCACTCTGGAACTCCAGCAGGAAATTCAGCAAGCGCTCGACAACAACCCCTTGCTGGAGCAAGAGGAAAATGATGTGCAGGAGACCAGCCCGGAAGAGCCGGTCGATGCCAGCCAACTCGACTCCAGTGATGCCATGTCCCAGGACAACATGCCGGACGAACTGCCGGTAGATACCACCTGGGAAGAGGTCTACTCGGCCGGCACGGCCCAGAGCGCGGGCCCGATCCACGACGGTGAAGACAGCATCTATCAGGGCGAAACCACCGAAAACCTGCAGGATTATCTGTTGTGGCAGATGCGCCTGACGCCGTTCAGCGACGTGGATGCCGCCATCGCCCTCGCCATCATCGACGCCATCGACGAATCCGGTTACCTGACGGTGTCGCTGGAAGATATCCAGACTGCGGTAAGCAGCGAGGATGTCGAGGTGGAGCTCGATGAAGTGGAGGCGGTGCTCAAGCGGGTGCAGCATTTCGATCCGGTCGGCATCGCCGCCCGCTCGGTACAGGAGTGCCTGCTGATCCAGCTGGGCCAATACTCCCCGGACCTGCCCTGGCTCAACGAGGCCAAGGAGGTGATCCTCGAGCACATGGACTTGCTCGGCAATCGTGACTACCGCACCCTGGCGCGCAAGACCCGGCTCAAGGAGAGCGACCTCAAGGAGGTGCTGGATTTGATCCAGCAGCTGGAGCCGAGACCCGGCAACGGCGTCATCCAGAGTGAATCCCAGTACGTGATCCCGGATGTTTCCGTGGTCAAGAAGGGCAACAAGTGGGTGGTTGAGCTCAATCCGGACTCGGCCCCGCGCATCCGGGTCAACGAGACCTATGCCGCCATGGCCCGTCAGGCTCGCACCAGCCAGGATACCCAGTTCATCCGCTCCCACCTGCAGGAAGCCAAGTGGTTCATCAAGAGCCTGGAGAGCCGCAACGACACCCTGCTCAAGGTGGCCAGCTGTATCGTCGAGCAGCAGCAGGGCTTTTTCGAATACGGTGAAGAGGCCATGAAACCCATGGTGCTCAACGACATCGCCGAAGCGGTGGAGATGCACGAGTCGACCATCTCGCGGGTCACGACCCAGAAGTACATGCATACGCCGCGCGGCATCTTCGAACTGAAGTTTTTTTTCTCCAGTCATGTCAACACGGAGGGAGGAGGAGAGTGCTCATCGACCGCAATTCGCGCGCTCATCAAGAAGCTGGTCACGGCGGAGAATCCCGCCAAGCCGCTAAGTGATAGCAAGATCGCGGATTTGCTGGCCGAACAGGGTATTATGGTGGCGAGACGCACGATCGCAAAGTACCGTGAATCCTTGTTGATCCCGCCATCCAATCAGCGCAAACGCCTGGTTTAGGCAAAACAAAAGGAAGACGTTATGCAAATTAACCTGACCGGACACCATGTCGAGATCACCGAAGCTCTGCGTGATTATGTGAACAACAAATTTGCCAAACTCGAGCGTCACTTTGACCACATCAACAATGTTCATGTGGTGTTGAGCGTAGAAAAACTGAACCAGATCGCCGAAGCCAAGCTGCATGTCAGCGGGGGTGAGGTGTTCGCCAATTCGCAGCATGCCGACATGTACGCTGCGATTGATACCCTGCTGGACAAGCTGGATCGGCAGATCATCAAGCACAAAGATAAGTTAAATCAAAAATAACCATGCAACTTGAACACATACTGAGTCGGGACTGCACCAAAAGTGCGGTCCCTTGTACCAGCAAGAAACGCGCCCTGGAGATCATCAGCGAGTTAGCCGCTGAGCGTCTGGGGACCTCTCGTCAGGTGCTCTTCGAGTGCCTGCTGGCGCGAGAAAAAATGGGCAGTACCGGGATCGGTGCCGGTATCGCCATTCCCCACGGCCGGATTGGCGACGAGTTTCCGCCGACCGCCATCCTGATGACCTTCGCAGAGCCGATCCCCTTCGATTCCATCGACAATCAACCGGTTGACCTGCTGTTCGCCCTGCTGGTGCCGGAAAGCGAGTGCAAGCAGCACCTCAAGACCCTTTCCCTGATGGCATCCAAACTGGGCGACAAGGCGGTATGCCGCCAGTTGCGCCAGGCAACCAGCGACGAAGAACTCTATCAGATCATGACATCGGCCTGAGATGCAGGCCCTTGCAATGACGCCAAGCGGTGAGGGAACAAGATGCAATTAATAGTGGTGAGTGGGCGCTCCGGCTCGGGCAAGACAGTTGCCCTGCGTGTGCTGGAGGATCTCGGTTATTACTGCGTGGATAACCTGCCGGTCAACCTGCTGCCCCAGCTGATCGTCTCGGTCGAGAGCCAGTATGACAAGCTGGCGGTCAGCATAGACGTGCGCAACCTGCCAGCGAGCCCGGACAAGCTGGAAACCCTGCTGGCCCAGGTTCGCAACGAGGGGCGAGTGGAGTTCTCGAGCTTCTTCTTTGATGCGGAAAACTCCACCCTGCTCAAGCGCTACGGCGAGAGCCGCCGGCTGCACCCCTTGTCACGCAATCAGTTGTCGCTGGACGAGGCGATTCGGGAGGAGACCCACCTGCTGGCACCGCTCTCCTCGACGGCCGACCTGCGCATCGATACCACCAACCTCAGCATTCACGACCTGAGCGAGCTCATCAAGACCCGGGTGCTCGGCAAGAAGGAGAACGAGCTGGTGCTGGTGTTCGAGTCGTTCGGCTTCAAGTACGGCATTCCCAAGGATGCCGACTTCGTGTTCGACGCCCGCTTCCTGCCCAATCCGCACTGGATCCCCGAGCTCAAGCCCTTCACCGGCAAGGATGAGCCGGTGGCCCGCTATCTCTCCAGCCAGCCCGACGTGATGCAGTTCATCCTGCAGATCGAGAACATGCTGGCGACCTGGTTGCCCCATCTGGAGCGCAACAATCGCAGCTATGTGACGGTCGGCATCGGTTGCACCGGTGGCCAGCACAGATCGGTGTTCATTGCCGAGCAGCTGGCCGGTGCCTTCCGCCTGCTGGGCAAGAACGTCCAGATCCGCCACCGCACCCTCGACAAGAGTGCGCCGCAATTTTGATGGACCAATAGGAAGATCAGATGACCGTCTCAGCCTCGGTAGAAGTGAAAAACAAACTGGGCATGCATGCCAGACCGGCCATGATGCTGTTCGAGCTGGTGCAGGGGTTCGATGCCCACGTGTTGCTGCGCAACGAAGAGGGGGTCGAGGCCGACGCGGACAGCGTGATCGGCCTGTTGATGCTGGACTCCGCCCAAGGCAAGCAGGTGGAAGTCCAGGTGGAGGGGCCCGAGGAAGTGGAGGCCCTGGCCGCCGTGGTGGCGCTGTTCACCTCGGGCTTCAACGAGGAGTAACGCGCCTCGGCATGCTCAAGGTGCGCTGCGTGCCAGCGTCTTGAAGGCGGCAAAATCCCGACAAGCCAGCAGACTCCTGCTGGCTTTTTCGTTCATCAGCGCCAGGAACAGGTCGTAGAGCCCCATCGCCTCTTCGTAGTCGGCCTTGGCGATGGCCAGCACGAAGACGAGGGTGGCGCTCTCGCCGTTGCCCCAGTCGATCCCCTGCGGGGCCAGCACGGTATAGACCAGGGTGCGGCGCGCCAGCAGGCCGAGGGAGTGGGGCAGAGCGATGCCGTCCCCCAGCATGGTGGAGACGATCCGCTCCCGCTCCTGCAACGATCCCCGAAAGCCGCTTTCCACCAGATCCTCCGCCTCCAGCTGGCTGCAGATGCGATCAAACAGCGCCGCCTGGCTGAGTGGTTCGGTGACCACCATGAAGTGGTCGGCATCGAAGTACTTGTCGAGCAGGTAGGGGCGGGTGCGATCGACCAGCACCAGCTTGCCGAGCTGCTCCAGCTGGTACTGGGTCGGGAAGGGGGCGACCTGCACCACGGGCACGTTCTTCTCGCCGGCCTTGACGGTGCTGATGACGAAATCCTGCTCGATCCGCGCCAGACCTTCGTAATCCCGCACCGATTCCAGCATGGTCAGCTGCAACTGGGGATACTCCCGCTTGATGCGGGCCTCCAGCACCCGGAAGGTGGCGTTGCCCGCATCGCATAGCAGCAGCGCCTGAGGGCGGCGGGTGTAACCGATGTCGTAGTGACGCTCCAGTCCGACCCCGATGTGGATCACCAGATAGCCGATCTCGTGGTGGGTCAGCCGATAGGGAGTCTGCCTGATCCACTCCGAGATGGCCGCCAGCGTGATGTCGTAGGCGAGGGGGTAGTACTGCTTGATGTGGTCCGCCAGCGGATTGTGGCTGCCGATCTGGTATTTGACCCGCAGCAGCATGGCGCTGATATGGGTCTGCAGGTCGGCCCGCAGTTGCAGATCGCCGCGCAGGTCATAGGGGTAGTGCTGGTGGATGTAGGCCAGCAGATGCTCCACCAGCTGTTCGCTCTCGGCCGCCATGGCCGGGCTGAGCTGGGGGGCATCGGCGGTGAGGCGGGCCTGGATCTGGATGGCGAGGCAGGCTATCTCCTCCTCCCCCGGCGGGGTCAGGGTCGGCAGCTCGCCATAGATATCGCGGGCAACCGCCAACAGAGGCGCCGTGAGATCCTCGCTGGTGAATTGGCGCAGCTCGTGGCCGGCCGCCTGGCGCAGCAGGGCGACGGCGCAGTAGATGGCGAGCTGCTGCAGACTCTCATCGGCCAGGCGCAGCTGATGACGGCCGAGCTGCTCGTGGATGTGATTGCCCACTACCTCCAGCGTCTTGCTGGGACAGAGGTTGGGCAGCAGGCTCTGCAGCGGGTTGCTGTGCAGCAGCTCCTGATAGAGCAGCTGGGTGAGGCAGGCGCGGATGGCCGTTTCGCCCCCATGGATCCGCATCCCCAGTCTGGGTTTGCTGTCGATGGCGAGTCCGAAGTGGGCGAGCCGCTCCCGCACCTCCGCCATGTCCCCCTGCAGTGCCGCCCGGCTCAGATACCAGGTGTCCGCCAGCTCGTCGAGCTTGATGCCCTGCTCCGCCGTCAACAGCAGGATCTGCAGGTGCAGCACTCGCTCGCGGCTGGTACGGGGCAAGCCGCTCTCCTGCTCCTGGGCCGCCAGCAGCGCCTCGAACAGCTCCTGATTGTAGATCTTGAGCTGATAGCCGCTGCCGCGCTGGTGGATCAGGTGGGCGCCCCGGGTGGCAATGATCTCGTTCAGGGTCGCCACGTCGGTGCGCACGGTGCGGGTGGAGACATTGAGGCGGCGGGCCAGCTCCTCCTGCGGCAGCGGCTCGGCGTGGAGCAGGGTGAGCAGTTGATGGAGTCTGGGGTGGGGCAGCTTGATCATGAGGGGGAACGGACTCCTGTCGCGGAATGAAAAATCGATGTTAACAAGCGAGTCATTAACAAGCCAGGCACCGGTCAGTGATCGGACCGGTGCCTGAGGGCTGTCAGGCCAGCAGCCGCTTCACCGTGGCCAGCAGGGTGCGCACGTCCTCGGGACGGGTCTGACCGCTCGCGCTGTCGATGATGGAGCTGTAGATGTGGGGGATCACCTTCTCGACCCCGGCATCCAGTGCAATCCGCACTATCTCCTCAAAGTTGTCGAGATCGATGCCGCCGGTGGGCTCTAGCCAGAAGCCGTGGCGAGCACAAGCCTCGGCCACTGCCTGATACTCGGCGCGGCAGGTGAGCCCGCCCATGGGGAAGAACTTGACCGAGCTGCCGCCCATGTCCTTGAGCAGGGCGATGGCGGTGTCGATGGGGACGATGCCGTCGGGCTGCTGGCTGCTCAGGGGGCCGGTGGAGATCTTCACCATCCCCGGGGTGCCGGTGGGAGAGACAAGGCCATTGACGAGGGTGTCAGACTGGCCGAGCAGTGCCCGGCTGGCGCCGACGCCGGTGAATACCTGGTTGACGTGCTGGGGCTGCAGCCGGCGAGCCAGCTCGGCCACCATGGCGGACTGGCGCGGATCGCCGGCCCCCAGCCCGATGGAGAGGGCGTTGTCGATAAGCTTGGCGTAGGCCTGCATGTCAGCGACGGCGGAGGGCACATCCGGGTAGTTTTTGGAGAGCACTCCGACCAGCACATGGCCCTCGGCGGCCTCATAAATGTCGACGGCATTCTGTCGGGAGCCTGCCAGCACGTTGAGGCAGACCCGATCGCGGTAGTAATTGGGAGTCAAAGACATCAGTTGTTCTCCTGAACGAGGTGGGCAATGGCGGCATGGATCTGGTCGAGCTGGGGCTGGGTGACGCTGCGCACGTCTATCTCGAGGTGCCCCTCGTTGGCCTTGTAGCCGCGGCAGTAGATGGCAGGGGTGCCCTGCTGCAAACGGGCGACGACCTGCACTGTGGTCATGCCGATCTGCTGGTGGTCGAAGGCTATATCGGTGCGGGCAATGTCGCGCCCCGCGCTGTCCCACACCACCTTGGCGCTGACGCCGGGTAGCTGGTTGAGGCGCTCGATGAAGGGGGTCATCTTGGCGACCATGGCGGCGCCGCTCTCCTTCTCCTTGGCCAGGTAGCGCTCGATGGCGTGGGTGAGACCGAGGATCCCCTCCTTGCCCACCTTCATGGCACGGCCGATGCCGTTGGCCTGCTGCTTGACCCACTCCACGTACTGGCGCTTGCCGAGTACCAGCCCGCTGGTGGGCCCTTCAATGGCCTTGGCGCCGCTGTAGATGACCAGATCCGCCCCTTGGTTGTAGTAGAGACGCAGATCCTCCTCGGCCGCGGCATCAACGATGAGCGGGAGCCCGTGGGCCTTGGCCACCTCGGCTGCCTCGGCCACCGACAGAATGCTCTTCTGCACGCAGTGGTGGGACTTGATGTAGAGGATGGCGGCGGTATTGGCATTGATGGCGGCGGCCAGCTGGGCGGCAGAGCACTCGTTGGCGTAGCCGGCCTCCACCACCTTGCCGCCACCCAGGTTGACCATGGTGCCGACCGGGGCGCCGAAGTTGACGTTGTGCCCCTTGGGCAGCACGATTTCGCTCGGCACATGGTGGGCATGGGCATGCAACTGCTCGAGGCGGTAGGGGTCGCCGCGCACTATCACCGCGGCCACCGACTGGGCGATGCCGGCGCTGGCGCAGGAGACCACCACCGCATCTTCCACATCCAGCAAGCCGGCCAGGTAGGCTCCGGTCTTGTTGATCAGATCCTTCACCTCGAAGTAGTGGCCGAGGCCGAAGTTGACCGCATCGACCACCTCCTGCTCGGGGGTGGAGACGCCGAGAATGGTCATGCGCCCGGAGGCGTTGATCACCGGTTTGAGCTGATATTTCTCATACACAGAAGGCATGGTGTGATTTCCCATAGTGAGTCAGAACCAGTTCGCCACCGACCAGGGCGGCGAGGGGCAGCAACTGCCGATCGCCATTGCGGGCGCCGGCTTCGGTATCGGTAAAGAGGGTGGCGCCGCTTATCACCTCGAACAGGGTCAGGTCGGCAGCGGCGCCCACCTCGAGTCGCCCCTTGCCGGACAGGCGCAGGGCATCGGCGGCATGGTGGGTGACGCAAGCGAGTACCTGCTCCAGGGTCATGCCGATGGCGAGAAATTTCGACATCACGTGGGCCAGGCTGTAGACCGGCCCCTTGATGCGATTCTTGCAGTAGATGTCGGAGCTGATGGTGCGGGGCAGGATCCCCTGGGCAATGGCCAGCTCCGCCACCTCGAAACTGAAACTGGCGCCGCCGTGGCCGATGTCGAGCAAGAGGCCCCGTTGCATTGCCTCACGCACCGCCTGGCGCAGTTCGCCGGCTGGGGTCAGGATGCGGTTGGGCTTGCCGTTGAAGCAGTGGGTCAGCAGATCGCCATCGCCCAGCAGGGCGACGATCTCGTCCAGATCCGGCGGCGTGTTGCCCACGTGTACCATCAGCGGCAGCCGACCGTGGGCCTGTTGCAGTGCCTTGGCCATGCGCAGCGGCTGCAGGCCGTTCTCACCCACCACGCTGCCGCTCATCCGCGCCTTGATGCCGACGATGAAGCCGGGGTGGCGGGCTATGGCCGCCGAGGCGAGATCCATGTCGAGGTCCCGGCTGTCGGCCAGCTCGTTCTGGCGCAGCAGGCCGATGCGGGAGATGTTGAGCAGGGCGTGCACCCGGGTCTTGCAGCCGGCGGCGAGACGCTGGAAGTCATCCACGTCGTCGGCCCCGGTACTGCCGGCGTCGATGACGGTGGTGACGCCGGACTCCACGCCCACCTTGTCCGGCTCATCGTGATAGAGGGGGGAGGCGGGGTAGCAGTGGGTGTGGCCGTCGATCCAGCCGGCGCTCACATGCACCCGGCCGCCGAGATCCAGGCTCTGCTGCGCCGCGGTCGTCTCCGGCAGGGTGCCGAGGGCGGCTATCTTGCCCTGCCGGATGGCGATATCGACGAGCTGGCCATCTCCCTGGCGCCCCGCTCTGATGATGATGTCGTACATGCTAGATGGCCTCTCGAGTGCCGCCCCGCAGGGCGGCGGATGGTTATGCAAGCGCAACCGGGAAGAAGGTACCGAGCAGCATGGCCCCCAGGATGGCACCGCCGGTGATGGGCTTGCCCCACACGTAGAACAGCAACGCACCCAGCAGGGAACCGATACCGATCGGAATCGAGGCGCCCATGGCGGAGAGGATGATGAGCGGGCCGAGGAAGCGGCCCGAGCTGTTGCCTGCCCCCATCATGACGTCGGCGCCGTAGGTGGAGTTGCTCTGGTTGATGGTGAACTTGCGCGCCAGGATGATCACGTAGCCGATGGCCAGACCAATCCCCATACCGGTCGCCAGGGAGGCACCGAAGTTCTCCACCGGATAGACGATGCCGGCCCCCAGCAGCAGGGCGGGCACGCCGAGACCGACCCCGGTCTGGATGGCGCCGCCGATATCCAGTATCCCCACCAGGGAGCCCTCGATGATGCGGGCAAACAGGAAGCTGGCGCCGAAGGCCGCCACCGCACCATAGGCACCGGTGTCCATGCCGGCCTTGAGCATGGCGACGAAGGCCACCTCGTTGAAGGCGCCGACCCCGTACAGGTAGAACATGTGGGTACCGGCGAAGACCCCGGCCGAGAGCAGGCCGACAAAGATGGGGAAGGACCAGTCGGCGTACCAGAAGTTGTTTTTCAGTTTCTCATCCACGGTGTGACCCCTTATTTGCCGCTCAGCAGGTTATGGACATTTTCCAGCCACAGGGGAACACCCAGATGGAAGGACTCGATGAGTTTCATGTCGAAGCCGCGGAAGAAGCCGCTCAGCACGAACAGCAGGACGATGGCCGCCATCATCACCTTGGTGACATGGTTCCAGCCGCTCTCTTCCACGCCCTTGCCGATCAGGATGCCAAGCACCAGGCCCGGTACCGCGTTGCCCATGATGAGCTGGGCCAGACCGCCGAAGATGGTGGCCCAGAAACCGGACTTCTTGCCCGCCTCGATGGCGGCCAGCCAGAAGATCACCGGCATGACGGTGTTGACCAGCAGGTTGGCGGCCGGTACCAGCACCTTGACCGCGGTGACCTGCAATGCGGCCGGTACGGCGGCGGCCGTGCTGTTGAGGAAGGCAACCACGATGGCGCCTATGATGCCGCCGGCGATGGCCATCTTCTTCGGGTCGTGCAGGGTGGTGGCAAGATCCCGGTTCTTGAACAGCAGTGCCGCCGTGGCCCAGTGCGGAATGATGCGGTGGTCCACATCCTGGGTGAAGGCGCCTGCCGCCACGGTGGAGGCCCAGGCGTTGAAGAAGAAGCCGAGACCGAACGAGAAGTGGGAGGCGGGGTCCCCTTCGCAGGAGTTGAGCTCGCCCAGGGTACGGAAAGCTCCCATGCCCTGTACGGTCGGCGCGTGGAACATCCGTGCCGCGCCGGCCCCCACCCCAACGCCTACCAGGCCGCCGATAATGAGTGACTTGATAAATATGATTAGAAACATCCAACGTATCCTTCTTGTGGGGTGGTACCCGCGGGCGGCGTCACACCAGGGTGAACGCCACTTGCTCGGCATCCAGGCTGGTGACCTTGACCGTGATCGCCAGCTGGACCCGGAATTCGCGGCGCTGGCGCGGCAGGAAGAAGAACAGGAACTTCTCCACCCGGACCGACTCTTCGGCCTTGAGCACCTGCACCTCGAGCGGCTCGATGCGCAGCATCACCCGCGGGTTGTCCTTGAGCAGCGTTGGCTGCACCTGGCTGAGGGCGGCGGCGAACGCCTGCTGGCGAGTCGGTCCCTTGCCGTTGACCATGACCTGGGTGGTGAAGTCCTCTTTCATCAGGCGCGTCCGTGTTTCTTGGCGAAGGCTTCGATCAGCTTCTGACCCAGCTCTTCCTTGTCCATGAAGCCGAAGCCCAGCACCACGCAGCCTTCGTTGATGGCGGTCACGCCCTCTTCGATGGAGCGCATGCCGTAGCGGCACTTGTAGCCGTACTTGGTCTGCGCCGTGATGGCACCGGCGCCGCCGCTGCCGCAGAAGGAGATGCCGAGATCCGCCTGCTCCTTGTTCATCACGTCACCGAGCTTCATGTCGGCGGCCATGCCGGGGATGATGGTCACGCTGGCACCGGCGGTTTCCGCGCCTGCCCCCACTTTCTGGCCCTTGCCGAGTCGATCACCGATCACGAGTTTGATGGCTGTCATTTAGCTTTCTCCTTTCACTGAGCTGAGTTCGTTTTCTTTGGCAACTTCGAAATGGACGGACAGCAGATGGGCCTCTTCATAGGCCAGCTTGTCCAGCCAGGCGATGACCTGTTCGGCCAGGCGCAGGGAGAGGGGGGAGATCTCCTCGAACAGGCTGAGATCCACCTCCGGCAGCGATTCACCGCTGTAGGAGCGCCACACCATGGCTTTGACATGGGAGGCCAGCATCTGCCGCTGTACCTCGTTGGGGCGGATGCCCTGCTCGCCGAGCAGGGTGTGGATGCGCGCCAGCGTGTGGTCGGTCTGGCGCAGCAACGCCGGGCTGTCCGGGGTCAGGTTCTGGTCATGGGTCTCTGTATGCAAGGTCTGCTCTCCAAGGCTGGCAGAAGGGATAGCGCTACCCTAAGCCGGCAGTAGAGGAGAGAGGAGGCACTGTTTTTCCGATTCGAAGCGGAAATTCCCGCACGCCTGGGCTGAAAACGGTGATTTTTGTGGGGTGGAGGGGCAAAGGGCTGCTATCGGGGCCGACTTTGTGTGATCGAGGACGCACTTGGTCCGTCGAGCCGGGCCGACAAGGCTTGCTGGAAACTGTGAGTCGCCTCACGGATGGGGGCGTGCGGGGGAAGCAAACAGGGGCGGTTGACCGCCCCCGTCGAAGAGAATTGGCGGGATATCAGCTGGCGGTGGCGGCACTTGCGCTGGCCCGGTTCTGGTAGCGAAGATCCTCTTCGATGGTGACCTCCACCTCCAGCGGCTTGCCGTCACGGATCACCGAGATGGTGAGCTTGGTGCCCGGCCGGCTCTCGACGATCTTGTCCATGGCGGTACGCACGCCGCTGATGGCTTCGCCGTTGATCTTGAGCAGCACGTCGCCCCGTTTCAGCCCGCCTCTGGTGGCCGGGCCGTTGGGATCCAGGCTCTCCACCACCAGGCCGCGCAGATCGCCCAGGTTCATCATGCGGGCGACGATGGGGTTGATCTCGACGCTGGAGATGCCGAGGTAGCCGCGGATCACCCGGCCGTTGGCGATCAGCTCATCCATGATGCGCTTGGCCAGCTTGTAGGGGATGGCGAAGCTGATGCCGTAGCTCTCCTGATTGCCGTTGAGGTGGTAGGCGGCGGTGTTGATGCCTACCAGATCGCCGCGGGCATTGACCAGGGCGCCCCCCGAGTTGCCCTCGTTGATGGCGGCGTCGGTCTGCAGCAGATCCTGCCGGCCGTTGCTGTCCGGGCCCATGCTGGAGAGGCCGATGCGGCCGGTAGCGCTGATGATACCCTGAGTGATGGTCTGGCCGACGTTGTAGGGGTTGCCGATGGCGAGCACCACGTCGCCCACGTCGGGCAGGCGCTCCGGATCCTGCGGGATCACCGGCAGATTGTCCGACTCGATGTAGAGCACCGCCAGATCGGTCAGCTGATCGGAGCCGACCAGCTCGGCGCTGAATACCCGCCCATCCTGCAGCGCGACGATGATCTGGTCCGCATCGGCGATGACGTGATAGTTGGTCAGCACGTGGCCACGCTGGCTCATGATGACGCCGGAGCCGAGCCCTTGCGGCCTGAGTTCGGCCTGATTGCCCTGGTTGCGGGCGAAGCTGCGGGTATAGATGTTGACGACCGCCGGCCCGGCGCGGTGGGCGGCGTAGGAAAAACTCAGTTCACGGGCATTGGTGATGAGGCCGGGCAGCTGGGCCCCGCCACGGAAATTGGGAAACAGCAGCAACAGAAGAGCCGCCACGGTGAGACCGAAGCCGACAGACTTGCCCAAGTAACTGACTAGAGGGGGGATTTTCATGTCATTCTCATCCGTACATACAGCGCGCAGAGAATAACACTATCGGTGGATAAAAATCACCCGCGGCGAGGGCCGCGGGTGAGAGGCAGTTAACGGATCACCAGATAGAGGGAGGATTCCCCGCGCTGGATGTTCAGCGCCAGCACATCCGGCTTGTTCTTCAACGCCTTGCTCAGCTCTTCCAGCGAGTTGATGCGCAGGCGGTTGACCCCGATGATGATGTCACCCTTCTGCAGGCCGGAGGCGGCGGCAGGTGAGCGCGGATCGATGTCGGCCACGGCCACGCCGGTCACCGGTTCGGCGGTGGTGCTCAGCTTGGCCCCTTCCAGGGCCGGGTGCAGGGCACTGGCCAGGATCTCGCTGTCATCCGCCTTCTTCAGCGTGACCTTGACGGTCTGCTCCTTGCCATCACGGATGAGGCCAAGGGCGACCTGCTTGTCAGCCCCCATGGTGGCGATCTTGGCGCGCAGTTCACCAAACGAGCGGATGGCCTTGCCATCGATGCTGATGATGATGTCGCCTGCCTTGATGCCCGCCTTGGCGGCGGCGGAGTCAGGCATCACCTGGTTGACGAAGGCGCCATCCTTCTTGTTGTAGCCGAAGGTCTTGGCGATTTCGGAGGTGAGCTCGGTGCCGGTGATGCCCAGCTGGCCGCGGCGCACTTCCCCGTATTTCACGATCTGTTCGGACAGGTCGCGCACCATGTTGGACGGAATGGCGAAGCCGATGCCGATGTTGCCGCCGTTCGGGCCCAGGATGGCGGTGTTGATGCCGATCAGCTCGCCGCGCAGGTTGAGCAGGGCGCCACCTGAGTTGCCGGAGTTGATGGCGGCATCGGTCTGGATGAAGTTTTCCAGATTTTCGATGTTGAGGCCGCTGCGGCCGAGCGCACTGACGATGCCGGAGGTGACGGTCTGGCCGAGGCCGAACGGGTTGCCGATGGCCAGCGCATAGTCACCGACCCGCAGTTCGTCGGAGTCGGCAAACTTGATCTGCACCAGATCCTCGGCCTTGATTTGCAGCAGCGCGATGTCGGACTGCTTGTCCTCGCCGATCTTCTTGGCGGCGTATTCACGGCCATCCTTCAGGTTGACCTTGATCTCGTCCGCCTCGTGCACCACGTGGGCGTTGGTGATCACGTAGCCCTTCTTGGCATCGATGATGACCCCGGAGCCCAGCGCCTGGAAGGGCTGCTCGCTCACCTGTTCGTCGGGCATGTTGGGACCGAAGAAGAAACGGAACTGTTCCGGCAGACGCTGGCGGGTGATCTTCTTGCCGGAGACTGAAATGTTGACCACGGCAGGGGTGACCTGCTCGAGCACCGGCGCCAGGCTCGGCATCTCCTGATTGTTCGCCAGCAGAGAGGGCAGTGCAGCCTGTACAGGGGCCGCAGACATGGCGATACCGACACTGAGGGCTAACACACTGAGCACAGAAAGAGGTTTACGCATATGAAAAACAGCTCCCAGAAAAAGTTGCAATGCAATCGTCAAGGTCTGACCACGCTACCGCGCAATTAGTTCCGCAGGGAACTAACTGGACTGCTTGAGCAGACCGGAGGCCCCTGCATAGTCACGGGGTGGTACGCCCGGTTCTTCATTGGCCGGGACATCGCTGCTCTCGTCGAGCAGGGTTTCACGGAACAGCGGCTCCTGAGCCTTGGCCAGGAACTTGCTCTGCTCCGCCATATGGCGATAAAGGGTCTGGTACTGCTCGGCCAGCTGCTCCATCAGGGCGGCGCTGTCGGCGAAGTGGGTATTGATCTGGCCCTGGTAGCTTTCCAGTTCCTTGTGAGCCTTCTTCAGTTCTTGTTCCAGACGGCCAGCATCCCGGCTGCGCACTGTGAAGCGGCCGATGATGACACCGATAATCAAGGCGGCGACAGCCAGCAGGATCCCGTTTAACAGACTCATAGATGCTCCTTGTTACAGCTAAATCAATGTGGGTTGATGCGGCCAAAGCGGCCGCTACGCCTTGATGGCACTATACCGTGCACCCCGAGAGCGTGATACCATTTTGTCCTTCATTCAGGGACTTGAAGGCAATCGACAGGATGACCCCGCAGCAAAAGTATCAGCAGGATTTGCAGCGCCCCGGCTTCGTGGCCGACCCCGCCCAGGCGATGGCAGTGGCCCGTCTGGAGCGACTCTATCAGGATTTGTGCCAAACCCCGACTCCGACCAGATCCCGCGGCCTGCTGGGCTGGCTGCAAAAGCCGAAACCCCGCACGCCCATCCTGGGTCTATATATGTGGGGCGGAGTGGGCAGAGGCAAGACCTGGCTGATGGATACTTTTTTCGACAGCCTGCCGGGAGAGCGCAAGCTGCGCATTCACTTCCACCGTTTCATGCACCGGGTGCACGATGAGCTCAAGGGGCTGACCGGTCAGGCCGATCCGCTCAAGCTGATCGCCAGCAAGCTGGCCGGCGAGACCGACGTCATCTGCTTCGACGAGTTTTTCGTCTCCGACATCACCGACGCCATGCTGTTGGGGACTCTGTTCCAGGAGTTGTTCGGCCATGGAGTGGTACTGGTGGCGACCTCGAACATACCACCGCAGGATTTGTATCGAAATGGTCTGCAGCGGGCCCGTTTTCTACCGGCGATCGCGCTCATCGAGCGCCATTGCGAGATACTTAACGTGGACGGCGGCACCGACTATCGCTTGCGCACGCTGGAGCAGGCGGAGATTTATCACTTCCCGCTGGATCAGCAGGCAAAATCCAATCTGGATCGTTATTTTCGGCAGTTAACCGGGCTGGAAGAGGCCCGGGCGGGCAGTGTCGAGATCAATCACCGTCAACTGGCGTCGTTGGGGATGGGAGAAGGTGTGCTCTATATGGAGTTTGAGCAACTTTGCTGTACTCCCCGCTCACAGGGCGATTACATCGAACTGGCCCGGCTGTTTCACACCGTCCTGCTGGCCAATGTGCAGCCAATGGGGGCGGGCACGGATGACGCGGCGCGGCGCTTCATCGCCATGGTGGATGAGTTCTATGAGCGGCACGTCAAGCTGATCATATCGGCGGCGGGACCCATGCAGGAACTCTATGGCAACGGGCTGCTGAATTTCGAGTTCAAACGTTGTCTTTCACGGCTTCAGGAAATGCAATCGCACGAATACCTTGCCAGAGTGCACCTTCCTTAGTCACAATACCGCGCCTGCCAGTCGGATGGGCATCTGCGGCAGGTAGGGCCGGGCGACATTTGCTAGCTTCATGGCAGTGAAATTAGCAGGTGATATTTAAGGCAACTTCACTTATAATCGCCCGGCCCACGTTACAGCTGTCGATAAGACAGCAACACTTTAAGCTTTACTTGTATTCGAAGGGGTACAGGTAGGCCATCGTTTGTTGTTTGTGGGAGAGCCCCCATAAGCAATTGGGTCTGTAACAGGTAATTGGGTTTAACTTAATGAAAACTTTCGTTGCCAAGCCAGAAACCGTAAAACGTGACTGGTACATTGTGGACGCAGAAGGTAAAACTCTGGGTCGTATCGCAACCGAGATCGCTGCTCGTCTGCGTGGTAAGCACAAAGCTGAGTACACTCCGCACGTTGACACCGGTGATTACATCATCGTTGTAAACGCTGAGAAGGTACACGTAACCGGTAAGAAATTTACCGACAAAATGTACCATGCTCACTCCGGTTTCCCGGGTGGTATCAAGTCCATCAGCTTCGACAAGCTGATTCAGCGTAAACCGGAAATGGTAATCGAAGCTGCCGTCAAAGGCATGCTGCCGAAGGGTCCGCTGGGCCGTGCCATGTTCCGTAAGCTGAAAGTTTACGCAGGCGCCGAGCACGCTCATGCTGCTCAGCAACCTCAAGTACTGGATATCTAACGGGAACTGGCAACAATGGCAGAAAATCAATACTACGGTACCGGCCGTCGCAAAAGCTCCACTGCTCGCGTATTTATCAAAGCGGGTAGCGGTAAAATCGTAATCAACCAGCGCTCCCTGGAGCAGTACTTCGGCCGTCCGACTGCCCGCATGGTAGTTCGTCAGCCGCTGGAACTGGTTGAGATGACCGAGAAACTGGACCTGTACATCACCGTTAACGGTGGTGGCATCTCCGGTCAAGCTGGTGCGATCCGCCACGGTATCACTCGTGCTCTGATGCAGTACGATGAAACCCTGCGTTCCGAACTGCGTAAAGCAGGCTTTGTTACTCGCGATGCCCGTAAGGTTGAGCGTAAGAAAGTCGGTCTGCACAAAGCTCGTAAGCGTCCGCAGTACTCCAAGCGTTAATTCGCTTTTGGTACGCACTCTCGCGAGTGTCAAAAAAGCCTGGCCATGTGCCAGGCTTTTTTTATTGGTAATATTACCAACGGCATTGCTAACACCACGTCACAAAAGACAAAAAATTGTGTATTTATTGTTTTTGACCTTCGCTTCTCTTTCTTGTCAAGTTGTTATCTTTTCTTTAAAATTCCCTCGGTTTTTCTGTGACAATTGTAACTCCGCTTCCGCCGCTGTTGTCACGGAAGAAAGGGGAACAGGGACACAATAAGAATGTGCGGAGTCCACATGGGAGAGTTTTTGGATGAGCAATGCGCCAGTTGATACCGGTCGCCGCAGATTTCTTACCTGGTCAACGGTCGCCGTTGGTGGGGTAGGAGCTGCTTTTACCGCAGTGCCGTTTATTAAGTCATGGAACCCGAGTGCCAAAGCCAAAGCGGCGGGTGCTCCGGTAGAAGTGGATATCAGTAAGTTGGAACCAGGCCAGCTCATCCGTGTTGAGTGGCGAGGCAAGCCGGTCTGGGTGGTGAAACGCACCAAGCAGACGCTGGATGCCCTGGCCGCGCACGACGACAAGTTGCGCGATCCGGCTTCCGACGAGCCCCAGCAACCCGACTATGCCCATAACGGTTACAGATCCATCAAGCCGGAGATCTTCGTGGCCGTCGGTATCTGCACTCATCTGGGCTGCTCCCCCTCCTATCTGCCGGACAGCTTTGGCGAGCAGGTGCAGGGCGTGACCTCAGGCTTCTTCTGCCCCTGTCATGGCTCCAAGTTCGACATGGCTGGTCGAGTGTTCCAGGGGGTGCCAGCACCCTTGAACCTGGTCATTCCGCCGTACAAATATCTTAGCGACACCACCATCCTGGTTGGTGCCGATGGCAAGGAGGCCTGACCATGTTTGCCAAACTGATGGGCTGGATTGACTACCGCTTTCCGCTCACTGCCATGTACAACGACCACATGGCCAAGTACCCGGCGCCCAAGAACCTGAACTTCTGGTACTTCTTTGGCTCGCTCGCCATGCTGGTGCTGGTCAACCAGATCATCACGGGTATCTGGCTGACCATGAACTACAACCCCTCCGCCGAAGGTGCATTCGCCTCCGTGGAGTACATCATGCGGGATGTGGACTACGGCTGGTTGCTGCGCTACATGCACTCCACCGGTGCATCCGCCTTCTTCATCGTGGTCTATCTGCACATGTTCCGCGGCATGATCTACGGCTCCTACCAGAAGCCGCGCGAGCTGCTGTGGATCTTCGGCATGCTGATCTTCCTCTGCCTGATGGCGGAAGCCTTCATGGGCTATCTGCTGCCGTGGGGTCAGATGTCGTTCTGGGGTGCCCAGGTCATCATCTCGCTGTTTGGCGCCATTCCGGTCATCGGTGACGATCTGACCCTGTGGATCCGCGGTGACTACGTCATCTCAGGCGCTACCCTGAACCGCTTCTTTGCACTGCACGTCATCGCCCTGCCGCTGGTACTGGTGATGCTGGTGGCCATGCACATTTTGGCGTTGCACGAAGTGGGCTCCAACAACCCGGACGGCATTGACATCAAGAAGCACAAGGACGAGAACGGCTGGCCGCTGGATGCGGTGGCATTCCACCCCTACTTCACCGTCAAGGACATGATCGGGGTCGCAGGCTTCCTGTTCCTGTTCTGCGCCATCATCTTCTTCAAGCCGGACATGTGGGGTTATTTCCTCGAGAAGCCGAACTTTGAAGTAGCCAATGGTCTGAAGACCCCGGCCCACATTGCGCCTGTCTGGTACTTCACTCCCTTTTACGCCATCTTGCGGGCGGTGCCTGACAAGCTGCTGGGCGTCATCATGATGGGGCTCTCCATCGTGGTGCTGTTCCTGCTGCCCTGGCTGGATCGCTGCAAGGTACGTTCGGTGCGCTATCGCAGTACCCTGCACAAGCTGAACATCGCCCAGTTCGTGGTCTGCTTCATCATTCTCGGGGTGCTCGGCGTCTTGCCATCGACTCCGACCCTGACGCTGATCGCCCAGATCTGTACCCTGGGTTATTTCGGGTTCTTCGTCCTGTTGTTCTTCTACAGCAAGAATGAAAGCACCAAGCCGCTGCCGGAGAGGGTGACATTTAAATGAAAAGAATAATTTTTGCAGTGCTGACCCTGCTGCCGTCGCTGGTGTTTGCCAACACCGGGGCAGTGCACCTGGACAAGGCCAACTATGACCTGAACGACAAGGCGTCGTTGCAGCGTGGTGCGGCCACCTTCATGAACTACTGCTTTGGCTGTCACAGCACCCAGTACCAGCGTTACAACCGGGTGGCGGCAGACATCGGTATTCCGGAAGATCTGATGGCGGCCAATCTGATCGTCAATGGTGCCAAGATCGGCGATCTGATGGAAAACTCGGTGCCGGACAAGGATGCGGCCAAATGGTTTGGCGCCCCGCCCCCCGATCTGACGCTGGTTGCCCGGGTACGTGGTGCCGACTGGATTTACACCTACCTGCGTTCTTTCTACGTGGATGAGACCCGTCCGTTTGGCGTGAACAACGTGGTGTTCCCGTCCGTGGGCATGCCGCACGTGCTGGAACCGCTGCAGGGCACTCCGCGTGCCGAGTTCGCGACCCACACAGTCGACGGAGTGGAAGTTCAGCAGGTTGTCAGTGTCAAATCTGACGGCAACGGTGAAATGAATAACGAAGAGTATGATCAGACGGTACTGGATCTGGTAAACTTCTTGGTCTACTCGGCTGAACCGGTACAACAGGAGCGCGAACGCATGGGCTTCTGGGTACTTGGCTTCATCGTGATCTTCTTCATCTTCACTGTGCTGTTGAAGAAGGAATTCTGGCGCGACGTTCACTAAGCGACCAGATCCGGGTAATATAATGCACGGCAATGAAGACCAAGAGGCTTCATTGCCGTTTCTGCTTTTTAATGACGGGAGGGTTCAATGGCTGTAGCTGCCAATAAGCGTTCGGTAATGACGCTGTTTTCCGGTGCCAACGATATGTTCAGCCATCAGGTGCGCATTGTCCTGGCGGAGAAGGGTGTTAGCGTAGATATCTGCCAGGTTGACCCAAGCAACCTGCCGGATGAGCTGGCCGAGCTGAACCCCTACAACACCGTACCGACTCTGGTCGATCGCGAGCTGGCGTTGTACACCTCACGCATCATCATGGAATATCTGGACGAGCGCTTCCCGCACCCGCCCCTGATGCCGGTCTACCCTGTGGCCCGCGGCAACAGCCGTCTGATGATGCATCGTATCGAGCTGGACTGGTATTCTCTGGCCGACAAGATCATGGCGGGTACCGACGTGGATGCGGCACGTGCCGAACTGCGGGACAACCTGCTGGCCATCGCGCCGATTTTCGGTGAAATGCCCTATTTCATGAGCGAAGAGTTTGGCCTGGTCGACTGCTACATGGCCCCGCTGCTGTGGCGTCTGCCGAGTCTCGGCATCGACTTCACCGGTCGTGGCGCCAAAGAGCTGAAGGCCTACATGGTTCGCCTGTTCGAGCGCGAGTCTTTCCAGGCTTCCCTGACTGAAGCCGAGCGCGAGATCCGTGCCGGCGTATGAGCATGGAACCGACAATGACACCCAGTCGCCCGTACCTGCTGCGGGCGTTCTTCGACTGGTTGCTGGACAATGACCTGACCCCGCATCTGGTGGTCAACGTCAACATCCCTCATGTGATGGTGCCGATGCAGTTTGTCCAGGATGGACAGATAGTGCTGAATATCGCACCCCGTGCGGTAGGGCAGTTCCACATGGACAATGAAGCCATCAGCTTCAGCGCCCGTTTTGGTGGTGTCTCCCAGCAGGTTTACATCCCGATGGCGGCCGTATTGGCCATCCATGCCCGGGAAAATGGCGTGGGTACCCTGTTCCCGCCCGAGCCGGGTTATGACCTCTGGCTGGAGCAGGCCGAGGCGCCAGTGGAACCCGAGCCGGAACCGCCGCGCCCGAGCGGTCGTCCGATCCTGAAGGTCATCAAATAAAAAACGCAGCCAGCTGGCTGCGTTTTTTTATGCCGAGAGTCGGCGGATAGACTAGTTCTGGGCGAACTCGAAGGCCTTGATCACGCGCTTGACGCCGCTGACGTGGCGGGCGATCTCGACGGCGTGATCCCCTTCCTGGCGGGTCACCAGGCCAATCAGGAATACTTCGCCATTCTCGGTGACCACCTTGACCTTGGCACTGTCAAAATTCTTGGCGCCCAGCATGTCTGCCCGCACCTTGGAGGTGATCCAGGAGTCGTTGCTGCGAACTCCTATGCTGACCGGCTGGCCGAGGCGCAATTCGTTGTAGACGTGGCGCACACCCTCGATGCGGGCCACTATCTTGCCAGCTTCGAGCTTGTAAGCGTCAGAAGGTGTCTGGCCGACCAGCAGCACGCGGCCGTTGTTGCTGTAGACGCTGATCTTGCTGGCCGCGCTCAGCGGCTTGTTGTCAGCCAGCAGGTTGGCCGCTTTCAGCTCGATAGCCTGATCATCCCACTGGGCGCCCAAGGTGCGGCGATCGCCGGAGGCTTTGGCGGTGCCAGCGGCACCGCCTACCACTACGGCTGCGCAGCCTTGCAGCAGCAGGGTGCCGGCCAGCAGGCCGAGCAGGAGCATTTGCTTGTTCATGGTTTCAATCTTCCTGTTGCGGGAAAAGAGTCTGGTCGATGAGATCACACAGGCAGTGCAGGGTCAACAGGTTCACTTCCAGAATGCGGGGTCGACGAGCCGACGGCACCCGGATCTCCACGTCGTTGGGGCCGAGCAGACCGGCGATCTCGCCGCCGTCACCGCCACCCAGCACCACTATGGTCATGTCGCGGGAGAGGGCTGCCTCGGCGGCCTTGATCAGGCTGCGGCTATTGCCCGTGGTGGTGATGACTACCAGGATATCGCCGGGCTGACCGAGCGCCCGGATCTGCTTGGCATACACCTCTTCAAAACCGTGATCGGTGGCGATGGCGCTGATGGTGGCCATGTCAGGGGTCAGCGCCATGCCGGGCAGGGAAGGGCGCTCGGTTTCGTAGCAGTTGACCAATTCCGAGATGAACAGCTGGGCCAGCGCTGCGGAAGGACCGTTGCCGCATGCCATCACCTTGTGGCCATTGAGCAGGCAGATGGTCAGCATCTGGGCTGCGGTATGGATGGCATCCGGCAGCGCCTCGGCGGCGGCTATCTTGGTCTGGATGCTCTCGGTGTAGTTTTCTTTGATGCGGTCAGTCATGGGGTCCTCTTAAAATGCGTTCTGGATCCAGTCTGGCTGGTCGCCCTCGAACGCGATCACATCGAATCGGCAGGCCTGGCTGGCCTCGTTGATGGCATGTTGCTTGAAATAGTGGCGCGCTGCCAGCACGATCTTGTGCTGCTTGCGACGGGTGACTGAAGCGGCGGCGCCGCCATGGCTGGTCTGGGCGCGGTAGCGGACCTCAACAAACACCAGGGTCTCCCCCTGGCGCATGATGAGATCGATCTCGCCGCCCCGGCAGCGGTAGTTGCGGCTCACGGGTTGCAGGCCGCGGGCCTGCAACCAATGTTCCGCTAGCTGTTCAAAGTGCTGTCCCTTGCTCGGTGCTGACGGGAACAGGTTCTGCCACTGCTGGTGCATCCGTGCCAATAGACCCTTCATGGGGGGCTCCCTCGAGCTGAGGCATGGCACTGTCGCTGACCAGCTTGCCGTTCTGGTAGGTGGCCCAGTCTAGTACCCGCACTATGTTGCCGCTGGCATCCACGCTCAGCTGGCCGCTCATGCCCGGCTGCTGCATGGCATTGACCTTGCGCATCTGCTGCAGGTTTTCTGCCAGCGCCACGGCATCGTAGCCCAGCGCGAACAGACGCAGCAGGTCACCCTGGGTTTGCGGCCAGAGCAGGGCGATCTGTTCGCGCTGCTTCTCGTAACCGCCCAGCAGCAGCGGCATATCGGAGATATGCATGCCGTTGAGCTCGGAAGCCACTTCGGTGGTGGCGCTGTCATAGCTGCGCGAGCTGCTGTAGATCGGCAGGCTGCCCATCGGATTGACCGAGATGTCCACATACGGCTTGATCATCCGGGTCTCGAGGCTGTTGGCGACCACATAGACCACGTCGATGCTGCGCGGCGCCGTGTCAGCAAGCTGCACCACTTCGCCGGCCCGGGCGGTGGAGCGACCGCTCAGGGCGTTCTTGACCATGCCCTGCACTTCGTTGCGAGCGCCGAAGGTGGCGACGACCGGCTTGTCCTGGCTCACGGTGACCCAGGCCTGTTCGAACGCCTTGATGCTGCCATAACCGATCCGGCCCTGGGCTGCGATCAGCAGCGGCTTGCGATAGCCCTGACCATAGAGGTACTGGGCGGCCTGCGCTGCATCGGCGGCGGCGGAGAGGGAGAAGTAGAAGGTGTTGTCATTGACGATCGGCTTGTCCAGCTCGTTGAGAGCCAGCACCGGCACGGTCGGATTTGACTTGAGCAGCTCCTCGACCCGGTCTTTGAGCAGCGGGCCGATGATCATGTTGGCCCCTTCCTGAATCGCCTGTTTGTAGAGCTCGCCCATCGACTTGGTCTGGGTGTCGTAGAAGTTCAGGGTGAACTGGCCCTGATTCTCCTTGTAAGACATCAGCATGCCGTTGCGGATGGCGGCGCCCTGCGGTTCCAGATTGCCGGAGAGCGGCAGGAACACTGCGATCTGCTGCAGGGTATTGATGTTGCTGGCCGCCAGATCGCCCAGACCCGCCGGCATGTCTTTCTGGGCCGGGTGGTTCGGGAAGGCCTGCTTCCAGCCAGCGAGCTGGCGCGCCAGCTGATTGGGCTGGGCGCCGAACTCGTTCACCAGCGCCGCCAGTCGCAACCAGCCGGTAGTCACGTCGGGGGCTGGCGCCTCTTCCAGTGCCTGCAGGGTGGAGGGGGTCATGCTTTTGAGCAGTGACCAGATTTGCTGGTGATTGGTCGCCAGCTCATTCTGCGCCAGATAGGGCTCCAGCAGGATCAGCGACTTGGCGGCACCGAACTTGTTGTTGATGTCCAGTTGCAGCACCACCCGCTGGCGATACCAGTCCTTCTGGGTATCGGCATCCAGCACCACCTCGGGCTTGCCCTCCAGCAGGATCAGCGCTTGGTTGGCGTTGCCCTGGGTGAGCAGCAGGTGAGCCTGCAACAGTTGCAGCTGGGCCTTTTGCTCGGCGCTCTGGCCCTGCTTCTGCAGTTGCTGGAACAGGGCCGCGGCCGGCTTGGCCTGGCCGAGCGCCAGATAGCTGCGCGCCGCCATCACCTGCCAGGTGAAGGCTTCGGCTGGTTTGGCCGGATCTACCTGTGCCAGATACCACTGGGCATTCTTGGTCAGATCCGAGAAGGCCGACGGCATGCCGGATTGTCCGGTTGATTGATTGGGCTCCGACGCACAGGCGGCAAGAAGTACTGCCGCGAGTAGGATGCCGAAGAGTCGTGATACACTTAGCTGCTTTGTAACCCGGTTCAAGTTCATTCCCCGACCAGTGTTGAAATTCTCCATAGTGTAAACGGGCCAATATGGCGACACAATTGTCGGGACACTCGGAGCTCCCATGAGTGACATCCCAACCCTGTACATAGTCCCCACCCCGATCGGCAATCTGGCTGACATTACCCAGCGTGCATTGGACATTTTACGCAGTGTCGATCTGGTGGCTGCCGAGGATACCCGCCATACCGGCATCCTGCTCAGCCACTATCAAATCTCGGTGCCCACCTTCGCCCTGCACGATCACAACGAACAGCAGAAGGCTGACGTGCTGATCGGCCGGATAAAAGAGGGCAAGAGCGTGGCCCTTGTCTCCGATGCCGGTACGCCACTCATCAGCGACCCCGGTTATCACCTGGTCACCCGTTGTCGCGAAGCCGGGGTCAAGGTAGTGCCGCTGCCCGGCCCCTGTGCTGCCATCACGGCGCTGTCAGCGGCCGGGTTGCCCACCGACCGGTTTGCCTTCGAAGGATTTCTGCCGGCAAAAGCCAAGGGCCGTGACGACCGTTTGCAGGCAGTGATCGAAGACACTCGCTCACTGGTGTTCTACGAATCCCCGCGTCGGGTGCAGGACACGGTGGAAGCGATCGCCCGCATTCTCGGCGAACGCCAGGTGGTGGTGTGCCGCGAGCTGACCAAGACCTTCGAGTCGATCCACGGTCTGCCCGCCTCCGAGATGCTGGTCTGGCTGGGTGAGGACGAAAATCGCTGCCGCGGCGAGATCGTGCTGGTGGTTGCGGGCGCCAATAAAACGGAAGAGGAACTGCCGGCCGAGGCGATCCGCACCCTGGGACTGCTGGTGGCCGAACTGCCGCTCAAGAAAGCAGCGGCGCTCACCGCCGAGATCCACGGGGTGAAGAAGAACGCGCTCTACAAGTACGGCCTTGAACATTACTGAGACAGGCAAATGCAGGCCGGAGGCCAGCCTTGGCGTTGTCTGGCCTGGCCCCGAGTGCGATTAACTCGGTCAAAACTCAATTGCAGGTTTACCCGAGGTGCCGGACAAGGCTATAATCCGCGCCCGGAGTTGGCTGGGCAATCGCTGCTTCGTCGTTGTGTCCCTCGGGACAGACGGGCGGAGGGGAGGAAAGTCCGGGCTTCATAGGGCAGGGTGCCAGGTAACGCCTGGGGGGCGTGAGCCTACGACCAGTGCAACAGAGAGCAAACCGCCGATGGCCCGCAAGGGATCAGGTAAGGGTGAAAGGGTGCGGTAAGAGCGCACCGCGCGACTGGCAACAGTTCGTGGCACGGTAAACTCCACCCGAAGCAAGACCAAATAGGCCCCTATTGGCGCGGCCCGCGTTGGGGGCGGGTAGGTTGCTTGAGCCAGCGAGCGATTGCTGGCCTAGAGGAATGATTGCTACCCGGGGCAACCCGGTACAGAACCCGGCTTACAGGCCGACTCCGACCTATTCCTGAAGAGCCTTGCGATTTATCGCGAGGCTCTTTTTTATTGGCGAGAAAAATAGCGGCTTGTATCGAAAGATATATGCGTTGACGGATAGTGAGATGGTCGGCTCTATGCATATAGATCAGTTGGTTATGGTTTTTTCATACACAATGCCTGAGCTATGTGGGGGCCTGTGAATCTGAGCGGATCATTCCGCTGCTTATTCGTTCACCCTGCTGAGCTTTTAATTCTTCGCAATTAATCGGATTGCCGTAAACACAAATAACTTGTGGAAAATCAACTCATTTAATCCTCGCTGCTGAAACGCTGCGTCAATATGTTCCCCATGCCCGAGATCCTCGCTTGAAAAGCCCTCAGCACGTCCTTAAACTTCAAGGTGGGGAAAAGTGGATCAAAGTGGTTTTTATCGGGCGGTTTGCCCCCTTTAACTCATTTTCAGGGACTGCAATTTGTTGCGTGGTGCGCATGCCATCAGCCTCGACAGCAAGGGGCGATTGGCGATTCCGACCAAGTACCGTGATTGGCTGCGCGACGAAAGCGAGGGCCAGCTGGTCTGCACCATCGATATTGCCCATCCCTGCCTGCTGCTTTACCCCCTGAACGAATGGGAAGAGATCGAGCGCAAGCTCAAGACGCTCTCCAGTATGAATCCCCTTGAGCGCCGCCTGCAGCGGCTGTTGCTCGGGCATGCGACCGAATGCGAGCTGGACGGCAATGGCCGTCTGCTGCTCAGCCAGCCACTGCGCAGCCACGCCGGGCTGGACAAGAAGATCATGCTGGTGGGCCAGCTCAACAAGTTTGAGCTGTGGGATGAAGCCCGCTGGCAACAACAGGTCAATGACGACATTCAGGGCCTGCCCGAAGACGACTGGGCAAGCTCGCCACGACTACAGGATTTCTCTTTATAAATGACCCAAGCCGCTGAACACATCACAGTGCTGCTGCACGAAGCCGTTGAAGGGCTGGCCATCAAGCCGGACGGCATCTACGTCGACGGTACGTTTGGCCGGGGTGGTCACTCTCGTCTCATTCTCCAGCAGCTTGGCCCCAACGGCCGGCTGATCGCCATCGATCGGGATCCCCAGGCCATTGCCGAAGCGGCCAAGATCCAGGATCCCCGTTTCGAAATCGTGCACGGCCCCTTCTCCGGCATTGCCTCCTATCTGGATGAACGCGGCCTGCTGGGCAAGGTAGACGGTTTCCTGCTGGATCTGGGGGTCTCTTCTCCCCAGCTGGACGATGCCGAGCGCGGTTTCAGCTTCATGAAGGACGGTCCGCTCGACATGCGGATGGACCCCACCTCCGGTCAGAGCGCCGCCGAATGGCTGGCTCGCGCCGATGTGGACGACATTGCCTGGGTGCTGAAGACCTTCGGCGAGGAGCGTTTCGCCAAGAAGATCGCCCGCGCCATCGTGCACGATCGGGTGACCGAGCCCTATGTCCGCACCCGTCAACTGGCGGAGATGATTGCCCGGGTCAATCCGAGCAAGGAGAAGGGCAAGCACGCCGCTACCCGCAGCTTCCAGGCCATCCGCATCTACATCAACAGCGAGCTGGACGAGATCGAGACCGCGCTCAACGGCGCCCTGCAAGTGCTGGCTCCGGAAGGTCGTCTCTCCGTCATCAGCTTCCATTCGCTGGAAGATCGGCTGGTGAAGCATTTCATCCGTAAGCACGAGAAAGGCCCGGAAGTGCCGCACGGCATTCCGTTGACCGAGGCCCAGCTGGCCGGCGGTCGAAAATTGAAATCGGTCGGCAAGGCGCTCAAGCCTTCCGAACACGAAGTCAGCGAAAACAGCCGATCCCGCAGCTCGGTGCTGCGGGTCGCCCAGCGGTTGGCGGAGTAAGCCATGAGCGAGGTGCGCGTTCATCTGGCCAGGGAGATCCTCGGTGATCTCTGGCGGCACAAGCTACAGGTGGTGCTGGCCATCGCCGTGCTGATCACCGCCTTTGCGGTGATCCTGGTGACCAACATGACCCGCGGTCTGACGGCCAAGCAGAACGACCTGATGGCGGAGGAGGATCGCCTCAACATCGAATGGCGGCACCTGTTGCTGGAGCAGGGCACGCTGGCCGAGCACTCCCGGGTGGCGAGTCTGGCCATGGACAAGTTGCAGATGGCTCGCCCGCTGGTGACCACCGAGAAGGTAATTACACAACCATGAAACGCAAGGCTTCCGCCAAGGCCCAACCCAAGGTCAAAGCTCCGTCACTCTATCCGTGGCGCTTTCGCACGCTGGTGTTCTTCATCGGCATTGCGTTTGCCGGCTTGATCCTGCGACTGGCCTGGATCCAGGTGATCGACCCGGATCGGCTGCGTCAGGAAGGGGACATGCGTTCGCTGCGTACCACCGCCACTCAGGCGGTGCGCGGCATGATCACCGATCGCAACGGCGAACAGCTGGCGGTGTCGGTGCCTGTTGAGGCCGTCTGGGCCGATCCCAAGACGGTGCACGAATCCGGCGCCATCCATAACGAGCGGGCCTGGCTGGCCCTGTCCGCCGTGCTCAAGCTCGACATCAATACCCTCAAGCACCGCATCTCCAACCCGAGCAAGCGCTTCGTCTACCTGCAGCGTCAGGTGACGCCGGCGGTGGCGGAATACATCAAGGGCCTCAAGCTGGGTGGCATCTATCTGCGCCCCGAGGCGCGCCGTTTCTACCCGACCGGCGAGATCAGCGCCCACCTGGTGGGGGTAACCAATATCGACGGCAGCGGCATCGAGGGGATCGAGCGCAGCTACAACGAGTGGCTGACGGCAACCCCTGGCGAGATGCGGGTGCGCAAGGACAGGCAGGGCCGGGTCATCGAGCGGCTTGGTCTGGTCAAAGAGGGCAAGAACGCCAACGACCTGCAGCTGAGCATCGATCAACGGGTGCAGGCGCTGGCCTACCGGGCGCTCAAGCGTGCCACCGACGAGAACAAGGCGACCTCCGGCTCCATGGTGATGCTGGACGTCAAGACCGGCGAAGTGCTCGCCATGGTCAACACCCCCTCCTACAACCCCAACAACCGCGGTCAGTACCAGAGTTTCCGGGTGCGCAACCGGGTGGTGACCGATACCTATGAGCCGGGTTCCACCGTCAAGCCGCTGATCCTGCTCAGCGCCCTGCAAGCCGGCGTTACCAGCTGGAAGGACACCATTCCGGGTGGCCCTTTGTTCATTGGGGCCAAGCAGATCCGCGACGTGAGTATCCACAAGGCGACCAACCTGTACGACATCCTGCGCTACTCCTCCAACATCGGCATGTCGCGCATCGCGCTGCGGATGCCGGCGCAGGAGATGATCAACACCCTCAGCATGGTGGGCTTCGGGATGGACACCGGCAGCGGCCTGATGGGTGAGAGCAGCGGCATGCTGCCCCAGCGCCGGCGCTGGTCTGATATCGAGCGGGCCACCCTGTCGTTCGGCTATGGCCTGCGGGTCACCCCGCTGCAGCTGGCCTCCGCTTATGCCACCCTGGCCAACAAGGGCAAGCGGGTGCCGCTCTCCATCGTCAAGGTGACCGAGCCACCCAAGGGGGAGCAGGTCATCGATCACAACAACGCCACCGCCATGCTGCAGGCGCTGGAGTACGTGGTCAGCAACGCCATTCCGAAAGCGCAGATCCCCGGTTACCGGGTTGGTGGCAAGAGTGGTACCGCCAAGGTCGCGGTCGCGGGTGGCTACGGCAAGGACTACATGGCCTGGTTCGCCGGCTTCGCCCCGGCCAGCAATCCCCGTTTCGTCATGGTAGTGGTGATCAACGAGCCCAAGGGCGACGCCTACTACGGTGGCGCCGTGGCGACGCCGCCGTTTGCCGAGGCCATGGGCGGGGTGCTGCAGCTCTTCAATATTCGTCCTGACGCGGTGCCGCCTGCGGTGCCCACCAAACTTGCCCGTAGGGAGGCTTCCAATGTTGTCCCGCGCACTTGATAAACTGATGCGCCCCTTTGGCATTACTGCCCCGGCGCTCGCGCTTACCGACATCCAGCTGGACAGTCGGCGGGTCGGGCCCGGTTGTCTCTTCGTGGCGATTCGCGGGCATCAGGTGGATGGCAGACGGTTTATCGAACAGGCGGTGGCTCAGGGAGCGACCGCCGTACTGTTTGAAGAGGACGGTGAATTCGTGGCACCGGCGCTGAGCGTGCCTTGTCTCGGGATCCCGAGTCTGCCAGCCAGGCTCTCCGAGCTGGCTGGCTATTTCTACGACCAGCCGGCCAGCAAGCTGGATCTGGTGGGCATCACCGGCACCAACGGCAAGAGCACCACGGCGCTGCTGGTGGCCAACTGGCGTACCCTGCTGGGTGGCAAGGCCGGGGTGATGGGCACCATCGGCAACGGTCTGTTCGGCGAGCTGGTGGAAGCGGAAAACACCACTGGCAGCGCGGTGCAGGTGCAGGCCAATCTGGCCGCTCTGCAAGCGCAGGGGGCGGATCTGGTGGCGATGGAGGTTTCCAGCCACGGCCTGGTACAGCATCGCGTCGCGGCCCTGCCGTTTGCTGCCGCCGTGTTCACCAACCTGAGCCGGGATCATCTGGACTATCACGGCACCATGGAGGCCTACGGCGCCGCCAAGGAAGAGCTGCTGAAACTGGTGGACGAACCCTGCGCCGTGCTCAATGCCGACGACCGGTTGGGCCGCCAGTGGCTGGCTGCCTATCCGGCCGCCGTGGCGTTCAGCGTGCACGGCCCGGTGGCCGGTCACCCGGGGCGACAGCTGACGGCGCAGGATCCCCATTTCCACCAGCAAGGTTTTCGCACGCAGATTAACTCCAGCTGGGGGAATGGTGTATTATCCGCCCCCTTGCTCGGGCGCTTCAACGTCAGCAATGTGCTGGCCGCGATGGGCGCCATGCTGGTGCTCGGTTATGACTTCGACGAGTTGCTGGCCAGCGCGCCGCAACTGCAGCCGGTAACCGGCCGCATGGAGTGCTTCGGTGGCGGCAAGGCGCCGCTCGCCGTGGTCGATTATGCCCACACGCCGGATGCGCTGGAGAAGGCCTTGCAGGCCCTGCGGGTGCACTGTGAAGGACGGCTCTGGTGCCTGGTGGGTTGTGGTGGCGATAGGGATCGCGGCAAGCGTCCCATGATGGCGGCCATGGCAGAGCTGCATGCGGATCGCGTGATCCTGACCGATGACAATCCCCGTACCGAGGAGCCGGCCCGGATCATGGCCGACATGGTGGCGGGTCTTCGCGATCCCGGCGCCGTGCAGATCGAGCACGACAGGACCAAGGCAATCCAGCTGGCACTGAGCCAGGCGAGCAAACAGGACATCATCCTGGTGGCCGGTAAGGGTCATGAGGATTATCAGATCATTGGAACCGACAAGCGGCACTACAGCGACCGGGAAACCGTTGCGGCCGCCTTGCACACATTATTGGAGTCATTCGCATGATGACCCTCAGGCTTGCCGAGCTGGCGCAGGTACTCGATGCCCGTCTGATTGGTGAAGATGGAGCGATCACGGCTGTGAGCACCGACACCCGTACCCTGGGCGCAGGCGCGCTGTTTGTTGCGCTGCGCGGCGAGCGTTTCGATGCCCACGATTTCTGCGAGCAGGCCGTGGCCGCCGGGGCATCGGCCCTGCTGGTCGAGTGTGAACTGCCGTTGGCGATCCCCCAGCTGGTGGTGACCGACAGTCTCAAGGGACTGGGTCGCCTCGGTCGGCTGGTGCGCGAGCGGATCAACCCGAAAGTGCTGGCCATCACCGGCAGTTGCGGCAAGACCACGGTGAAGGAGATGGCGACCGCCATCCTGCGTCAGGAAGGGGGCGTGCTGGCCACCGCCGGCAACTTCAACAACGAGGTGGGGGTGCCGCTGACCCTGCTGCGCCTCGAGCCGCAACACAGGTTTGCGGTGATGGAGCTGGGGGCCAACCACCCGGGCGAGATCGCCTGGACGACCTCGTTGGCCAAACCCGATGCCGCCATCATCAACAACGTGGCGGCCGCGCATCTGGAGGGCTTCGGCTCGCTGGAAGGGGTATTCCACGCCAAGAGCGAAATCTTCGAGGGGCTGGGCGAGGGCGGTACTGCCATCGTCAATGCCGACAACGAATTCTGGCCGAAGTGGCAGGCGCGCGGGATCCACTGTGCCTTCTCCATCGAGGATCAGCGTCAGCCGTTCCACGCCAGCAACGTGGTGATCAACCAGCAGGGTTGTGCCGAGTTCGTCATGGTGACCCCGCAGGGTGAAGTGAGCCTGACCCTGGCCATCCCGGGCCGTCACAACGTGGCGAACGCCCTGGCCGCCGCCGCCGGCACGCTGGCGCTCGGCGCTTCGCTCGCCTCGGTCAAGGCCGGGCTCGAGCAGATGGCACCGGTCAAGGGCCGTTTCTGCGTTCAGCGCTGGGGTGGTCTCACCCTGGTGGACGACACCTACAACGCCAGCGTGGAGTCCGTGCTGGCGGGCATCGATGCCCTGACCGCCATGGGCGGCTACAAGGTGCTGGTGTTCGGTGACATGAAGGAGTTGGGTGAGGAGTCCGCCGAGCAGCACGCCCGGGTCGGACGCCACGCCAGCGAGCGCGGCCTCGATGCCGTGCTGACCGTAGGGGAACAGAGTCGCCACACCGCAGATGCCGCGGCTGGCCGACATTTCGATAACAAGGCGTCGTTGTTTGAAGTGCTTGCGCAAATGATAAATACACATCAAGAAATCGCGATCCTGGTCAAGGGGGCCCGCGGCTCCCGCATGGAAGATATCGTCGAGATGGTCAAAGACCGTCAGGAGTCAGCCACATGCTAGTCTGGCTGGCGGAACTGCTCACCCCGCACTTCACCTTCTTCAACGTCTTCTCCTACCTGACGTTTCGCGCCATCCTGTCGATCATCACCGGCCTGGTGGTGGCGCTCTGGATGGGGCCGCGCCTCATCCGCCGATTGCAGATCCTCAAATTCGGCCAGGTGATCCGCAATGACGGACCCGAGTCGCACCTGAGCAAGAAAGGCACCCCGACCATGGGCGGCCTGATGATCATCGCCGCCATCTTCATCTCGGTGCTGCTCTGGTGTCGCCTCGACAACCCCTACGTCTGGCTGGTGCTGTTTGTGCTGGGTGCCTATGGCGCCATCGGCTTCGCCGATGACTACCTCAAGGTGGTGCGCAAGAACACCGACGGCCTGATCGCCCGCTGGAAGTACTTCTGGCAATCCGCCGTTGCGCTGGGGGTGGCCGTGTTCCTTTATGCCACCGCCACTCACGACGGTCAGACCCAGCTGGTGGTGCCCTTCCTCAAGGATGTGATGCCGCAACTCGGGCTGATGTTCATCGTATTGACCTACTTCGTCATCGTCGGCACCTCCAACGCGGTCAATCTCACGGATGGCCTGGATGGTCTGGCCATCATGCCGACCGTGATGGTGGCGGGGGGCTTCGCCTTCATCGCCTGGGCCACCGGCAACGTCAATTTCGCCAACTACCTGCATATTCCCTATGTGCCCTATACCTCCGAGCTGGTGATCGTCTGTACCGCCATCGTCGGGGCGGGTCTGGGTTTCCTCTGGTTCAACACCTACCCGGCCCAGGTGTTCATGGGAGACGTGGGCTCCCTGGCGCTGGGCGGCGCACTCGGCACCATCGCCGTGCTGGTGCGTCAGGAGTTTCTGCTGGTGATCATGGGCGGCGTCTTCGTGATGGAGACCGTCTCGGTGATCCTGCAGGTGGGGTCCTACAAGCTGCGCGGCGTGCGCATCTTCCGCATGGCACCGATCCATCACCACTATGAGAAGAAGGGCTGGCCGGAGCCGCGCGTCATCGTGCGCTTCTGGATCATCACTCTCATGCTGGTGCTGCTGGGTCTCGCCACCCTGAAGGTGAGGTAAGCCATGGTCATCATCATCGGACTCGGCAAAACCGGACTCTCCTGCGTCGACTATTTCCTCGGCCGTGGCGTGACGCCGCTGGTGATGGACACCCGCGCCAACCCGCCCGGCAGGGATCAACTGCCTGCCGAGGTGGAACTCATCCACGGGCTGGATGGCGAGCTGCTCAAGCAGGCGCACATGATAGTGGCGAGCCCGGGCATTGCCCTGGCAACGCCCGAACTGCAAGCGGCCGCCGAGTTCGGGGTGCGCATCGTCGGCGACATCGAGCTGTTCGTGCGCGAGACCCAGGTGCCGGTGATCGCCATCACCGGCTCCAACGGCAAAAGCACGGTCACCACCCTGGTGGGCGAGATGATCGCCGAGGCCGGCCTCAAGGTCGGGGTGGGTGGCAACATCGGCACGCCGGCGCTGGAACTGCTCAAGCAGCCGATGGATCTCTGCGTGCTGGAGCTCTCCAGCTTCCAGCTGGAGACCACCCACAGCCTGCGCGCCGCCGCCTCCGTGGTATTGAACCTTAGTGAGGATCATATGGATCGCTATCAGGGCATGGCCGACTATCGCGCCGCCAAGATGGAGATCCATCAACATTCCCAGCACATCCTGATCAATCGCGACGATGCCCAGACCCTGCCCGACGTGGGCCAGGTGTGGCAGAGCTTCGGCCTTGACTGCAACGGCTATGGTCGCTGCGAGCTGGATGGCCGTCACTGGCTGACCCTGCACGGCGAGCCGTTGCTGGCGGTGGACGAGATGAAGATCGTCGGCGCCCACAACCAGGCCAACGCGCTGGCCGCCATGGCCCTGTGCGATGCGGTCGGCATCCCGCGCGAGCCTCAGTTGCGAGTGCTGCGCCGTTTCGAGGGCCTGCCCCACCGTGCCCGCTTCGTGCGGGAGGTGAACGGGGTGCGCTGGATCAACGACTCCAAGGCCACCAACGTGGGGGCGACCCTGGCTGCCGTGGCCGGGGTGCGCGAGTCGGTGAAGGGCCGTCTGCTGCTGCTGGCCGGTGGCCAGGGCAAGGGCCAGGATTTCGGCCCGGTGCAGGCGCTGCTCGGCAGCCAGATCGATCACATGTACTGTTTCGGCCAGGATGCCGAGGTGCTGCTGGCGCTGGGTGAGCAGACCGAGCGGGTGGTGGATCTGGATGCCGCGGTCGCCAAGGCGGCTGCCGATGCCAGACCCGGCGACTGGGTGCTGCTGGCGCCGGCCTGCGCCAGCCTGGACCAATTCAAGTCTTTCGAAGCGCGCGGTGATCGTTTCACCGAGCTGGTACAGAAGTTATGAACGCCCTTCGCGCAGTCGCAGGCTTCTTGCAGCGCTGGCTGTTGCCGGCGCGCCCTGCCGGTCTCTATGACCGGCAGCTGGTCGTGCTGGCACTGGCGCTGATGGCGGTGGGTCTGGTGATCGTGGCCTCCGCCTCGATCCCGGAGGGGATCGCCATCAACAACGATCCCTTCATGTTCGTGAAGCGTCACGGCCTGTTTCTGCTGATGGCGCTCGGCATCTCCTGGTTTGTGCTGCAGGTGCCGATGGCGCGCTGGCAGCACTACAACGGCCCCATGCTGCTGCTGGCCATCGTCATGCTGGTGCTGGTGCTGCTGGTGGGCCGCAGCGTCAACGGCTCGGTGCGCTGGTTGCCGCTTGGCCCGTTCAACCTGCAGCCGGCCGAGTTCGGCAAGCTGGCACTGTTCGTCTATCTGGCGGGCTACCTGGTGCGCCGCCAGAGCGAGGTGCGCGAGCGTTTCATCGGTTTCATGAAGCCGATGGCGGTGCTGTTCGTGGTGGCCATCCTGCTGCTGGCCCAGCCCGATCTGGGCTCGGTGGTGGTGATGTTCGTCACCTCGCTCGGCATGCTGTTCTTGGCCGGTGCCCGCTTGGTGCAGTTCATCGGTCTCATCCTGGTGGGGGTGAGCGCCGTGGTGACCCTGATCATCGCCGAACCGTACCGGATGCGGCGGGTGACTTCTTTCCTCGATCCCTGGGCCGATCCGTTCGGTAGCGGCTACCAGCTGACCCAGTCGCTGATGGCCTTCGGCCGTGGCAGCTGGTTTGGCGAGGGGCTTGGCAACTCCATCCAGAAGATGGAGTACCTGCCGGAGGCGCACACCGACTTCGTGTTCGCCATCCTGGGTGAAGAGCTGGGCTATGTGGGCGTGCTGGGCGCGCTGTTTCTCATCTTTGCGCTGGCAATCAAGGCGCTCAAGCTGGGGCACCAGGCGCTGGTGGCCGAGCGACTGTATGAAGGCTATCTGGCCATCGGCATCGGCATCTGGTTCAGCTTCCAGACCTTCGTCAACGTGGGGGCAGCCAGCGGCATGATGCCGACCAAGGGGCTGACCCTGCCGTTGGTCAGTTATGGTGGTTCGAGCCTCATCATCATGATGGTGGCGGTGAGCATGTTGATTCGTATCGATTTCGAGTTGCGCCAGGCCAGTGCCCAGGCGCGCGTGCGGGAGGTTTAGTGAGCAAGACGCTGTTGGTGATGGCAGGCGGTACCGGGGGCCATGTGTTCCCTGGTTTGGCCGTGGCTGATCGCCTCAAGGCCCAGGGCTGGACCATTCACTGGCTCGGCACCGCCGACCGGATGGAGGCCGAGCTGGTGCCTGCCCATGGTTACCCCATCTCCTTCATCGATATTCAGGGGGTGCGTGGCAACGGCATCAAGCGTCTGCTGGTGGCGCCCTATCGCATCGTCAAATCCGTGCTGCAGGCGCGCCGGGTGCTCAAGACCATTCGCCCTGACGTGGTGCTCGGCATGGGCGGCTTTGCCTCCGGCCCGGGTGGCGTGGCGGCCTGGCTGTCCGGTATCCCGCTGCTGCTGCACGAGCAGAATGCTGCCGCAGGCCTGACCAACAAGTTGCTGGCTCGCCTCGCCAAGCGGGTGCTGATGGCATTTCCGGGCGCCTTTGCGCCGAGCCGTCGCACCGCCGTGGTGGGCAACCCGGTACGCCCCGAAGTGGTGGCGCTGCCGGATCCCCAGTTGCGCAGCGGGGCCGAGCCACTGCGGCTGCTGATCGTCGGTGGCAGCCTGGGGGCCCGGGTGCTCAACGAGCAGGTGCCGCCAGCGGTGGCGGCGGCCGGTGTGCCCATCGAGGTGCGTCACCAGTGTGGCAAGGGCAATCGCGATGCGGTGGCCGAAGCCTACGCCAAGCAGGGCGTTGCGGCTGAAGTGAGCGAATTTATCAAGGACATGGCCGGTGCCTACGCCTGGGCCGATCTGGTGGTGTGCCGGGCGGGGGCGCTGACCGTCTCCGAAGTGGCTGCCGCCGGGGTCGCCGCCATTTTTGTACCGCTGCCCCACGCGGTGGATGATCACCAGACCCGCAACGCCCTGACCCTGGTCGACGGCGGTGCGGCTGAATTCCTGCCCCAATCCGAGCTGACGACGGCCTCCCTGGCCGCCCGTCTCTCCTGGCTTGCCGGGCGCAGGGAAACCCTATTGAACATGGCCCAGGCCGCCCGTCGCGTGGCCATTACCGATGCCGCCGAGCGGGTTGCCGACGAGTGCAAACGCCTGGCGACCGGGCAGATTGAGAGAGAACTATGACCAAGGTTGAACTGGCAAAACTGCGTACCGTTATCCCTGAAATGCGCCGCGTGCGTCGCATCCACTTCATCGGCATCGGTGGTGCCGGGATGGGCGGTATCGCCGAAGTGCTTGCCAATGAAGGGTATCAGGTAACCGGCTCGGATCTGGCCCGCAATGCGGTGACCGAGCGACTCGAGTCCCTTGGCGCCCATATCTTCGTCGGCCACAGTGCCGAGCACGTGAACGAGGCGAGCGTGGTGGTGGTCTCCACCGCCATCAAGCAGGACAACCCCGAGCTGCTGGCCGCCCGCGAGCTGCGCATCCCCGTGGTGCGCCGCGCCGAGATGCTGGCCGAGCTGATGCGCTTCCGCCACGGCATCGCCATCGCCGGCACCCATGGCAAGACCACCACCACCAGTCTGGTGGCGAGCATCTATGCCGAAGCGGACCGGGATCCGACCTTCGTCATCGGCGGTTTGCTCAACAGCGCCGGCACCAATGCCCGCCTGGGCAGCAGCCGCTATCTGATTGCCGAGGCGGACGAGAGCGATGCCTCCTTCCTGCATCTGCAGCCGATGGTCTCCATCGTGACCAACATCGAAGCGGATCACATGGATACCTATGGTGGCGACTTCTCCAGGCTGAAGGCCACCTTCATCGACTTCCTGCACAACCTGCCGTTCTACGGGCTGGCCGTGGTGTGCGTGGATGATCCGGTGATCCGCGGCATGCTGCCGGAGATCGCCCGTCCCACCATCACCTACGGCCTGAGTGATGATGCCGACGTGCAGGTGCTGGACTTCGTGCAGACCAGCAACCGCAGTCGCTTCCGGGTGCGCCGCAAAGATGCCGGCGAGCTGGAGGTGACCCTCAATCTGCCCGGCATCCACAATGCGCTCAATGCCGCCGCGGCGATTGCGGTCGCCACCGAGGACGGGATCGGCGATGATGCCATCATCCGGGCGCTGGCCAAGTTTGAAGGGGTGGGTCGCCGCTTCCAGCAATATGGCGAGTTCGAGACCGGTCGCGGCAAGGCCATGCTGGTGGACGACTACGGTCACCACCCGAGCGAGGTCAAGGTCACCATCAATGCAGCTCGCGCCGGCTGGCCCGAGAAGCGGTTGGTGATGGTGTTCCAGCCGCACCGCTACACCCGCACCCGCGATCTCTACGAAGACTTCGCGGATGTGCTCTCCAAGGTGGACGTGCTGGTGATGCTGGAGGTTTATGCCGCCGGTGAAGAGCCGATTCCGGGCGCCGATGGCCGCGCCCTGTGCCGCTCCATCCGCTCCCGCGGCAGCCTGGAGCCCATCTTTGTCGCGACGCCGGACGATGTGCCGGCGGTGCTGGCCGGGCTGGTGGGTGAGGGCGACCTGGTGCTGACCCAGGGGGCAGGGAACGTCGGCGCACTGGCTCGCCGTCTTGGCGAGATGAAATTGAGCATAGAGAGCATGAAATCCGGCGCCTGAGGGCCCAATGAGTATTTTGACCGCCAAGCCGGGGCCTATATAATGGCGAACCGGTCTGCAAAGGGCCGGCATGGCGCGTTAAACGGGGATCGATCGGGTGGAGGCAAGGGCACAAGGGCGCACCAAGGGGGGCTTCATCGCCGGGGTGGGATTTTTCATCCTGGTCATGTGGGGCCTCTACCAGACCGCGCTGGATGTTAAAGATTGGCTGACGGATGCCAATCGGTTGCCCATGAGCGAGCTGTTGCTGCAGGGGCAACACCAGTATTTGCAAACCGATGAACTGCGCAGCGCCGTGCTGGATGGCGCCGAGTTGCGCAACTTCTTCGAGTTGGATGTGAACGAATTGCAGGCGCGGTTGAACGCCTTGCCTTGGGTGGCCCAGGTCTCGGTACGCAAGAAGTGGCCCAACAAGATCAAGGTCTACCTCACCGAACAGGCGGTTGCGGCCCGCTGGAATGGCAACCGCTTCGTCAACACCAAGGGTGAGGTGTTCAGTGCGCCGGACAGGGTGAAGACCCCTCTGATGCAGCTGTCCGGGCCAGAAGATCAGGCCGTCAAGGTGCTGGAGGCCAGCCGTCAATACGAGGCGCAGCTGGCGGCCAGAGGGTACAAGCTGCTGGGGGTGAATCTGACCCCCCGCCATGCCTGGGAACTGACCCTGGATGGCAACATTCAGCTGTTTTTGGGGCGCTCGGATATCGCGCTTCGACTGCAGCGGTTTATCGATGCCTTTCCGGTCATCGAACCTCGTGAGCGGGTTGCTTATGTGGATCTTCGATACGACACCGGAATGGCAGTTGGCTGGAAGAAGAACGAAGAGAAAGTGAATGACCAAAACCGCAGATAGAAATCTGATTGTCGGGCTGGATATCGGCACAACCAAGGTGGCGGTTCTGGTTGGCGAAGTGCTGCCAGACGGTGAGCTCAATGTCATCGGCATGGGCAGTCACGCCTCTCGCGGCATGGACAAGGGCGGGGTCAACGATCTTGATTCCGTGGTCAAGTCCCTGCGTCGCGCGGTGGAAGAGGCTGAAATGATGGCCGACTGCCAGATCAGCTCCGTCTATCTGGGGTTGTCCGGCAAGCATATCGACTGTCGCAATGAAACCGGCATGGTGCCCATCTCCGACGAAGAGGTGACTCAGGAAGACGTGGACAACGTCATCCACACCGCCAAGTCGGTACGGTTGTCCGATGAGCTCCGGGTGCTGCACGTGTTGCCCCAGGAGTTCGCCATCGACTACCAGGAAGGGATCAAGAACCCGGTCGGCCTCTCCGGCGTGCGGATGGCGGCCAAGGTGCACCTGATCACCTGCCACAACGACATGGCTCGCAACATCGAGAAATGTGTGGAGAAGGTGGGTCTGCGGGTGGATCAGCTGATCTTCTCCGCGCTGGCGTCCAGCTACGCCGTGCTGACCGAAGACGAGAAAGAGCTGGGTGTCTGCGTGGTGGACATCGGTGGCGGCACCATGGACATGTCGCTGTTTACCGGCGGCGCCCTGCGTCACACCAAGGTGATCCCGTACGCCGGCAGCACGGTGACCAGCGACATCGCCTATGCCTTCGGCACCCCGCCGCTGGATGCGGAGGCGATCAAGGTGCGCTATGGCTGCGCCCTCGGCCGGCTGGTCAGCAAGGAAGACAATATTGAAGTACCCAGTGTCGGCGGTCGTCCGGCGCGCAGCCTGCAGCGGCAGACACTGGCTGAAGTGATTGAGCCCCGTTACACCGAGTTGCTCTCCATGGTGAATGATGAGCTGGTGCGGGTACAAAGCGAATTGAAAGCGCAGGGGGTCAAGCATCAGCTTGCAGCCGGTGTGGTCTTGACCGGCGGCGCTGCCCAGATCGAAGGCATTGTGGAGTGCGCAGAGCAGATCTTCCAGAGCCAGGTCCGGGTAGGGGAGCCCATGAATATCCGGGGATTGAGTGATTATGTGCAGGCGCCTGTGTACTCGACCGCGGTCGGGTTGCTGCAGTATGGCCGCACCCATCAATCCACCGGCAGTAGCAAGGAATATGCCGCCAAGGCAAGCGTAGGTGGGCTGGTCAAACGGGTCAGCAACTGGTTGCGTGGCGAGTTCTAAAAGATTTTGCTGAGTCAGGCAAATAAAGCGGAGAGACAACATGTTTGAATTTATGGATAGCCACACTGACGAAGCCGTCATTAAAGTGATTGGTGTGGGTGGCGGCGGCGGCAACGCGGTCGAGCACATGGTTCGTCAAAACATCGAAGGCGTTGAATTCATTACCGTCAACACCGACGCCCAGGCTCTGCGTAACTCCAGCGCCAACACAACCCTGCAGATCGGCGGTGGCATCACCAAGGGTCTGGGTGCTGGAGCCAATCCGGAAGTGGGTCGTGATGCGGCCATGGAAGATCGGGAAGCGCTGCGCGAGCTGCTGACTGGCTCCGACATGGTGTTCATTGCCGCCGGCATGGGCGGTGGTACCGGTACCGGTGCTGCACCGATCGTGGCCGAAGTGGCCCGCGAGATGGGTATTCTGACAGTTGCTGTCGTAACCAAGCCGTTCTCCTTTGAAGGGAAGAAGCGGATGGGCTTCGCTGCGCACGGCATCGAAGAGCTGTCCAAGAACGTCGACTCCCTGATCACCATCCCCAACGACAAGTTGCTGAAGGTGCTGGGCCGCGGCATCTCCCTGCTGGACGCCTTCAAGGCTGCCAACGACGTACTGCTTGGCGCGGTACAGGGCATTGCCGAGCTGATCACCCGTCCGGGCTTGATCAACGTCGACTTCGCGGACGTGCGTACCGTGATGCGTGAAATGGGTACCGCCATGATGGGTACCGGTTCCGCCTCTGGTGATGACCGCGCCGAAGAAGCGGCCGAGAAAGCCATCTCCAGCCCGCTGCTGGAAGACGTGGATCTGGCCGGTGCCCGTGGCATCCTGGTCAACATCACCGCCGGCATGGACATGACCATCGAAGAGTTCGAAACCGTGGGTAACGCGGTCAAGGCCTTCGCCTCCGAGAACGCTACCGTGGTGGTGGGTACCGTAATCGACCCGGAAATGCACGACGAACTGCGCGTGACCGTGGTTGCCACCGGTATCGGTGCCGAGCGCAAGCCCGACATCACGCTGGTGAAGAACAACATGGTACAAGAGCGTCCGGCCCGTCAGCCCCTGATCAGCGAAGCCCTGCAGTCTCGCGTGATGGAAGAGGCCCCGGCCAAGGTGGTCAACGCCGAGCCGCAAGCTCGTCGCGAACCGGATTATCTCGATATTCCTGCGTTCCTGCGCAAGCAAGCTGACTAAGCCTCTAATGACGCTGGTTTGTTTGTTGCTTAAGGAATGTGCTAAGATGGCCCGGCAACGACCATCTGGTCAGGAATTTGAGCTGTTAAGCGGATACGCCCATGATTAGACAAAGAACCTTGAAAACGAGTGTCCAGGCCACCGGTGTCGGCCTGCATTCGGGCCGGAAAGTCACAATGACGTTCCGTCCGGCGCCTGTTAACACAGGGATCGTTTACTTGCGTACCGATCTGAATCCTGTGGTTGAGCTGCCAGCCAATGCCGATCAGGTGCGTGATACCGTGCTTTGTACCGCTCTGGTCAATGAAGCCGGTGTCCGAGTCTCTACCATTGAGCACCTCTCTGCCGCGCTGGCCGGGATGGGCATCGACAACCTCTATGTCGAGGTTGATGCGCCCGAGATCCCGGTGATGGACGGCAGTGCGCACCCCTTTATCTACCTGCTGCAAGAAGTCGGTATCCGTGAACAGAATGCACCCAAGCAGTTTGTGCGGATCAAGCAGAGCATCCGGGTTGAAGACGGTGACAAGTGGGCGGAATTCCACCCCTATCGCAACGGCTTCAAAATGGATCTCGAGATCGACTTCCAGCATCCGGTATTTGAAGGACGCAATCAGCGTTGCGTGCTGGACTTCTCTGGTGCCTCTTTCGTGAAAGAGATCAGCCGTGCTCGTACGTTCGGTTTCATGCGTGACATCGAGTACCTGCGTTCCCAGAACCTGGCGCTGGGCGGAAGCCTGGAAAACGCCGTGGTGCTGGATGACTACCGGGTACTGAACGAAGATGGTCTGCGCTATGAAGATGAATTCGTCAAACACAAGATGTTGGATGCGATCGGTGACCTTTACATGTGTAACCGCAGCATCATCGGCGAATTCCGTGCCTACAAGACCGGCCATGCCCTGAACAACAAGCTGCTGCGTGCCTTGCTGGCCAAGCAGGAGGCCTGGGAACTGGTGACCTTCGAGGGTGAGGGCGACAAAGCGCCCATCGCTTACTACGATAACGGTCTGGTTCTGGCCTGATAGCTGTGCAACGGAACGTCGGTCCTCTCTCCGCACCGACGTTCCGTCATTTGTTTACTCCATTCTGTAATACCGATTATCTCCCGGTTTTATTTCCCGTGCGGGCCAATGGCCACACCTGACCGAGCAGACTGATTTCTATGAGCATTACCCTGATCCTCAATGGCAAGCAGCGACGCAAGTTGCACTTACCGAAACAACGTCTGGCCTGGGTCGGCGGTATCTTCTTCACTGTATTGGCCCTGAGTGGTGGCTGGCTCTGGCAGAGCTGGCATCAAAAAATGGAGGCGCTGGAAGTCGCGCTGGCCATGGCCGAACAGCAAAAATCCACGCAAGGGGCAGATGAAGCCCGCGAACAGCTTGCCATGCTGGCCGCCCAGGTGGGCACCATGCAGGGGCAGCTGGGTCGTCTCAACGCGCTCGGCGAGCGGCTGACCGAAAAGGCCGACCTTGATCCCGAAGAGTTCAATTTCAAGGAGCTGCCCCCCATGGGCGGCCCCTCCTATGATGCGGATCTGGAAGTCAGCCTCAACGAGCTGCAGGACTCCATGAAGCATCTCAGCCAGCAGCTCAGCAGTCGTGAAGAGCAGCTGTCGGTACTTGAATCTTTCATCATGAATCACCATATAACCGATGCCGGCTTTATTTCCGGAACACCGGTCAAGCAGGAGCGGGTTTGGGTCTCCTCTGGCTTCGGTGGCCGGGTCGATCCGTTCAACGGTCGCGCCAAGATGCACAAAGGGGTGGATTTCCGTGGCAAGCCCGGCACCCCCATTCTGGCGACGGGCCCGGGCGTAGTGAGCTGGGCGGGCCGTCATCCGGAATTTGGCAACATGGTGGAGATCAACCACGGCAATGGTTTGGTGACCCGCTATGCCCACAACTCCAAGTTGCTGGTCGAAGTGGGCACCCTGGTCGATGAGGGCCAGAAAATTGCCTTGATGGGACGCACCGGTCGCGCGACCGGGGTCCATTTGCATTACGAAGTGTTGAAAGATGGTCGTCAGGTGGACCCCGCGCGTTTTCTCAATGCCAGACGGGGTTAGGTTTTTTTCTCCAGGTTCCAGTGACGGAACACTTATATAACCAGAAATAGTTGGTACCCATGATTAGCACACTGCTTACCAAGATTATCGGCAGCCGGAACGACAGAACGCTCAAGGCTCTGCGCAAAATTGTAAAACAGATCAATGCGATGGAGCCTCAGTTCGAAGCTCTGTCCGATGCACAGCTGCAGGCCAAGACGGCCGAGTATCGTCAGCGTCTGGAGCAGGGTGAGACCTTGGAGCAGTTGCTGCCGGAGGCCTTTGCCACCGTGCGTGAAGCCTCTCGCCGGGTGTTCGGCATGCGTCACTTCGACGTTCAGCTGATCGGTGGCATGGTGCTGAACTCCAACCGCATCGCCGAGATGAAGACAGGTGAAGGTAAGACCCTCACCGCGACCCTGCCGGCCTACCTGAATGCCCTGAGCGGTCGCGGTGTGCACGTGGTGACCGTGAACGACTATCTGGCCAAGCGTGACGCCGAGGCGAACCGCCCGCTGTTTGCCTTCCTCGGCATGACAGTCGACTGCAACGTGCCCGGCATGGACGCGTCCCAGAAGCGTGACGCCTACGCCGCCGACATCACTTACGGTACCAACAACGAATTCGGTTTCGACTACCTGCGCGACAACATGGCGTTCTCGCCCGAGCAGCGCGTGCAGCGTCCGCTCAACTACGCGCTGGTGGATGAGGTGGACTCGGTGCTCATCGATGAAGCCCGTACCCCGCTCATCATCTCCGGCCCGGCAGAAGACAGCTCCGAGCTCTATATCCGCGTCAACAAGCTGATCCCGCTGCTGGTTAAGCAGGACAAGGAAGACTCCGAAGAGTACACCGGCGACGGCCACTACACGGTGGACGAGAAGAACCGCCAAGCATTGCTGACCGAGAACGGCCAGATCTTCGTAGAAGAGCTGCTCAAGAAAGAGGGGCTGCTGGCCGAGGACGATTCCCTGTTCTCCGCCACCAACATCAGCCTGCTGCACCACGTCAACGCCGGCCTGCGTGCTCACACCCTGTTTGAACGCAACGTCGACTACATCGTCCAGAAGGACGAGATCGTCATCGTCGACGAGCACACCGGCCGTACCATGCCGGGCCGTCGCTGGTCCGATGGTCTGCATCAGGCGGTCGAGGCGAAGGAAGGGGTCAAGATCCAGAACGAGAACCAGACCCTGGCCTCCATCACCTTCCAGAACTACTTCCGTCTGTACGACAAGCTGGCGGGCATGACCGGTACTGCTGATACCGAGGCTTTTGAATTCCAGCAGATTTATGGCCTGGATACCGTGGTTATCCCGACCAACAAGCCGATGGTGCGCAAAGACATGGGCGATCTGGTCTACCTGACCGCCAACGAGAAATATGCCGCCATCATCGAAGACATTCGCGGTTGCGTCGAGCGCGGCCAGCCGGTGCTGGTCGGTACCGTCTCCATCGAGAACTCCGAGCTGCTCTCCGGCATCCTGACCAAGGAAAACATCCCGCACAAGGTGCTGAACGCCAAGTTCCACGCCATGGAGGCGGAGATCGTCGCCCAGGCCGGTCAGACCGGCGCCGTCACCATCGCCACCAACATGGCCGGTCGTGGTACCGACATCGTGCTCGGCGGCAACTGGCAAGCGGAAATCGCTCAGCTGGAGAACCCGACCGAGGCACAAATCGCCGAGCTGAAAGCGTCCTGGCAGGTGCGTCACGATTCGGTACTGGCCGCTGGTGGTCTGCACATCATAGGTACCGAGCGCCACGAATCCCGTCGTATTGACAACCAGCTGCGCGGCCGTTCCGGTCGTCAGGGCGACCCGGGTTCCTCCCGTTTCTACCTCTCCATGGAAGATACCCTGATGCGGATCTTCGCCTCCGATCGCGTCACCGGCATGATGAAGAAGCTGGGGATGGAAGAGGGCGAGGCCATCGAGCACCCGTGGGTGACCAAGGCCATCGAAAATGCCCAGCGCAAGGTGGAAGGTCGCAACTTCGACATCCGCAAGAGCTTGCTGGAGTTTGATGACGTTGCCAACGATCAGCGCAAGGTGGTCTACGAGCAGCGCAACGAGCTGCTGGACACCAGCGACATCTCCGAGACCATCCACGTCATCCGTGACGATGTCTATGGTGCCATCATCGACGAGTACATCCCGCCGCAGTCCCTGGAAGAGATGTGGGACGTGCCGGGTCTGGAAGCCCGCCTGAAGTCCGACTTCGCGCTGGATCTGCCGTTGCAGCAGTGGCTGGCGGAAGACGACAAGCTCTATGAAGAGAAGCTGCGCGAGCGCATCCTGGATGAAGCCACCAAACTCTATGCCCACAAGGAAGAGCTGGTCGGCAAGGAGGTGCTGCGCAACTTCGAGAAGGCGGTGATGCTGCAAACCCTGGACGGCCTGTGGAAAGAGCACCTGGCGGCCATGGATCACCTGCGTCAGGGCATCCATCTGCGCGGTTACGCCCAGAAGAACCCCAAGCAGGAGTACAAGCGCGAGTCCTTCGATCTGTTCACCCAGATGCTGGAAACCCTCAAGCGCGACGTGGTCAGCATCCTGAGCCGGGTACAGGTTCAGGAGCGCGATGTGGAGGCGATGGAAGAGCAGCAGCGCCAGCAGGCCGAAGCCGCTCCCCGCACCTACACCCATGCTGCGGCCGACAACCAGCTGGCTGACGACGAGGCCCAGGCCGAAGCGGCGCCGGTTACCTTCGTGCGGGACGAGCAGAAGGTGGGACGCAATGACCCCTGCCCATGCGGTTCAGGCAAAAAATACAAGCACTGTCACGGTCAGTTGACCTGATAGCGCAATGACGATGATGCACCGCCTCCGGGCGGTGCATTCATTTCCGGCAGGTAAAGAGGGAGAGCCGTGCGATGAGCAAGATGCCGACAGGATGGGATACCACTGCCCACAACAGCTGGCTGGCGGGCCAGCGCCAGGTTGCCATCCAGCAACTGCTGGCCCGGCTCAACGGCAGCGCGGCCAAGCCGGTAGCCTTGCAACTGCAGTTTGCCTATTACCTCTTTCTGTGCGACGACCGCGGCTTCCGCGGCGCAGGTGCTGGAGATGGCCCACAAGGCCGAATCCGGCAATGACGAGGTGCTGCGCAACCTCTGCGCTTGCTTGTCGCGGGCCGGTCAGTACGAGCTGGCAGTGGCACGCTTGCAGACCCTGCTGCAGCGCGCCCCCGATGATTTCCACGCGCTGGACGCCCTCTGCGCCTCGTTGGCCAAGCTGGATCGCCACGATGAGGCTGCCCTGGCGGGAACCCGCTCATTGGCCCTCAAGGCCCGGTCGGCGGGCAAGGCGCCACCATCCTGGTCATTGCCTGCGGCAGAACCGGCCGTCTGGTGGGCCGATGGCAGTCGCAAGCCGGATGTCATCGCTTTTTCCCTGTGGGGCAGCGAGCCTCGCTATCTGCGGGGGGCCATCGACAACGTGCTGGCGGCGGCCTATCTCTACCCGGGCTGGCGGGTGCGTTTCTACGTGGATGAGAGCGTGCCTGCCGAGTTGCTCGCTGCGCTGCGCGAACTGGGGGCTGAGCTCTTGTTGCAGCCTGCCGGTCAGCCTTTGCGTCAGCGTCTGTGCTGGCGCTTCCAGGTGGCCAATGATCCATTGGTGGGGCGCTTCCTGGTGCGGGATGTGGATTCGGTGCCGGGCGTGCGCGAGCGACTGGCGGTACAGGAGTGGCTTGCATCGACGCGCTGGTTTCATATCATGCGCGACTGGTGGAGTCATACCGATCTGGTGCTGGCGGGGATGTGGGGCGGGGTGGCCGGCGTATTGCCGCCGTTGGCGCCCCTGCTCGAAGGCTATCAGCCCGACGTGATGGAGGCGCCGAACATCGACCAATGGTTTTTGCGCGACCGGCTCTGGGGTTATCTCTCGCAGAGCTGTCTGGTGCACGATCGCTGCTTCACGCCGCCCGGTGCCATTCCCTGGCCGCAGCCCGCCCCTGGCGGGAGCGAACATGTGGGGCAGGATATCTTTACGGCACAAAGGGAGCCGCAGGCCCGTCGGCTGGCGCCCTGGATTGCCCGTTTGCCGTGTTTACGTTGAGGACAATGATGGAACAGAAGAAACGGATCTGGGTGGCGGTCGGCGTCATCGAGAACGAACGGGGCGATATCTTCATCGCCAAGCGCTCCGCCGATCGCCATCAGGGGGATCGCTGGGAGTTTCCAGGCGGCAAGGTGGAAGCCGGGGAGGATCTGCTTACTGCGCTGGATCGCGAACTGTGGGAAGAGATCGGGATCCGGGTGCAGGATTGCGCCCCCTTCATGGAACTGCATCACGACTACCCGGACAAGCAGGTGCTGCTGGATATCTGGAAGGTGACCCGCTTCAGCGGCGAGCCGTTCGGCAAGGAGGGGCAGGAGTGTCGCTGGGTGCCGCTGGCCTCGCTGCACGAGTACCATTTCCCCGACGCCAATGGCCCGATCGTGACGCGCCTGCAGGCATCGCTGGCTGCACAGGGCTGATGTGAGCCGCAGTGCGTACCAAAATAAAAAGGGCCATATCGGGCCCTTTTTGCTTGCTGGCTTACTGCCACTGCTCCCCTTCTTCGGGGTAGGGCAGCAGCTCCGGGTCTATTTCCCCCGGGATCCGCTTCTCCTCGTCGGCCCACTCGCCGAGATCGATCAGCTGGCAGCGCTTGCTGCAGAACGGGCGAAACGGGCTTTGCGGGCCCCATTCCAGCTCGGTTTGGCAGGTCGGGCACTTTACTTTGGTCACCATGAATACTCCTCAGCAGCAGGCAAGCTGGAAGGGGACATCACCGATCTGCTGCTCCGTGGTGGGCAGGAAACGCAGGGCGAACCGGTTCTTGTGGCCGCTCAGGGTGGGGTAGCACTGCTGGGTGCCGGTCAGACGGATGCGGATCAGCTCGGCGCTCTCGGCGGTATCCTGGAAGAAGCCGTTGACGGCAACCTGCTCACTGAAGTTGCCGGACTCACGCCACAGCCGCAGCAGCAGGGAGATGGCGTTCATCAACAGGTTGATGTCGCTCAGCCACAGCTGCATCTGCTGATGACGGGCGATGGCCGGGGTAGCGAGCCAGTGGTGCAGTTGCGGCACGTCGAAGGCGCACAACCCGCCCGGAATGGAGAAGCGCTGGCGAATGGAGCCGAGCAGCCGATCCTCTTTGAGACGGGCACCGGGACGCGGGGCACTCAGCAGGTCGCGGGAGAGCTGGGCGCTCTCCTGCTGCATCTGGCTGATCTGCTCCAAGTCGACATCGGGCAGGCTGGCCCAGTGGCTCAGGCGCTGGCCGAGGCGCTCCAGATCCTTGATCAGGTCGGCGCGCAGGTCGCCGCGTTCCAGCAACTCCTGCAGGTCGAACAGACCCTTGAAAAAGGCGATATGTGCCCAGGACTGGTCGCTCTCCAGATTGTCGCGGATCTGGGAAAACAGGGACTCCAGACGAAGATAGGTCCGGCTTTTTTCATTGAGGGGAAAATCGTAAATCATGCCTAATCCTGGCCAGCCATAAACCGGCCTAGTGTACTCACAGTTGGCGGGCTTGTTGAGAGGCAAATGCCAGATATGTCTCGTGCAGCGCTAAAATTCGGCTCTTTATTGCCTCGGGCGTGCCATTCTGGTTGTCCAGCACATCGTCGGCTGCCGCCAGCCGCTCGGCCCGGCTCGCCTGGGCGGCCAGGATGGCTTGGGCCTGCTCGTGGCTCACGCCGTCCCGGCGGCAGGTACGCTCAATCTGGGTCGCCTCGTCCACGTCGATCACCAGTACCCGATTGGCCAGGGCAGTGAGCCGGTTTTCCACCAGCAAGGGCACTACCAGCAAGCAATAGGGGGAGCGAGCGGCCGCACACTGGCGCTGCATCTCGGTGCGAATGAGGGGGTGGAGCAGGGCGTTGAGCCAGCCCTTGGCCTGTGGGTCAGTGAAAACCCGCTCACGCAGCCGACGGCGATCGAGCTGGCCATCAGGGGTGATGACTTCTGAGCCAAAATGGTCGGCGATGGCGGCGAGGGCCGGGGTACCGGGCTCCACGACCTCGCGGGCGATGACGTCCGCATCCACAACTTCGATGCCGAGCTCTGCAAATTGATTGGCAACCGTGGTCTTGCCGCTGCCAATTCCGCCGGTGATTGCGACTACATACATGGGTCAGTGCTGCCTTGGTCAGAGAAACGTCGTGAGGTACCAGCGGGTGATGGTATCGCCCCATAGCAGCGCGATCCAGCCGGCGATGGCCAGATAGGGGCCGAAGGGGATGGGTTTGTTCTGATGATGGTTGCGCAGCAGAATGAGACCAATCCCGATGAAAGCGCCAACCAGCGACGAGAGCAGCAGTACGATGGGCAGTGCCTGCCAGCCGAGCCAGGCGCCTAGCGCCGCCAGCAGCTTGAAGTCGCCATAGCCCATCCCTTCCTTGCCGGTCAGCAGCTTGAAGGCCCAGTAGAGGCTCCAGAGCACCAGATAGCCGGCCATGGCGCCGATCACCGCATCGGCCAGCGGTGCAAATCCCCCTGCCAAATTGAACAGCAGGCCGCCCCACAGCAGTGGCAGGGTCAGCTGGTCTGGCAGCAGCATCTTGTCCAGATCGATGAAAGTGAGCGCCACCAGCACCCAGGTGAGCAGCAGGGCGGCCAGCAAGCCCCAGCCCGGTGGGTATGTTGCGGCGACAATCAGCGAGAGCAGGGCCGTCAGCAGCTCCACCAGAGGATAACGGGCCGAGATGGGGGCCTGGCATTCACGGCAGCGCCCCTTGAGCCAGAGCCAGCTGAGCAGGGGGATGTTCTCCATGGCCGTGATGGCGTGGCCGCAATGGGGACAGGCAGAACGCGGCACCATCAGGTTGTAGCGCTCTTCCTGTTGCGGCTGTGTTTCCGGATTGAAATAGCCCAGATATTCGGCCTGCCACTCCCGCTCCAGCATGATGGGCAGGCGATGGATCACCACGTTGAGAAAACTGCCGATCATCAGAGAAAAGAGGAATACCAGCGAGAAATAGAGCCAGGGCAGGCTGTGAAAAACGTCAGTGATCAGCAACATTGAGTCTCGGATTGATGGGGGATCAGTGGATCACCGATCCCAGTTTGAAGATGGGCAGATACATGGCGACCACCATGCCGCCGACCAGAACCCCCAGCACCACCATGATGAGAGGCTCCAGCAGGCTGGTGAGGCCGTCGACCAGATCGTCCACCTCCTGCTCGAAGATGGTGGCGACCTTGGAGAGCATATCATCGATGGCGCCAGACTCCTCGCCGATCATCACCATCTGGATCACCATGTCCGGGAACAGATCGACGGTGCGCATGGCCACATTGATCTGCATACCGGCCACCACCTCGTTGCGAATGGCCATGACGGCAGTGCGGTAGACATAGTTACCGGAGGCTCCTGCCGCAGAGACCAAGGCATCCACTAGTGGAATACCGGCGGAGAAGGTGGTGGAGAGGGTGCGGGCGAAACGGGCCATAGCGGCCTTGTGCAATATCATGCCGACCACGGGGATGGTCAGTATGAACTTGTCGGTGTTGTCCTTGACCTTCTGGGAGGCGCGCCAGGCGCGCACGTAGAGAAAGATAGCGAGCGCTATGCCGCCAAAGATCACATACCACCAGTTCTGCATGAAACGGGAGATGCCGATGACGAACTGAGTGAAGATGGGCAGCTCGGCACCGAAGCTCTTGAAGATGTCCTCGAACTGGGGAATGACAAACAGCAGCAGGATGGAGGTAACGACAATGGCCACCAGGATGACCATGGTGGGGTAGAACATGGCTTTCTTGATCTTGGACTTGAGGGCTTCCGATTTCTCGCGATAGGTGGCGATGCGATCGTAGATGGTCTCCAGGGCGCCGGACTGCTCGCCAGCCTCCACCAGATCGCAGTAGAGATCGTCAAAGTGACGGGGGTGGCGGCGCAGTGCCTCGGACATAGGGGTGCCGGTCTCCACATCGGCGGCAATCTGCCCCATGAGCTCGCGCATGGCTGCCTTCTCGTGGCTGCGAGCGATGATTTGCAAGCTCTGGACCAGAGGTACGCCGGCTGACAGCATGGTGGTGATCTGGCGGGAGACGACGGCGATGTCCATCGGCTTGATCTTGGCGCCGCCCTTGGAGAAGAGCCCCTGGCTCTTCTTGCTCACCTTGGTGACGTTGACACCTTGCTTGCGCAGCTCTGCTTTGACCGTGTTGATGCTGTCGGCCTGCAATTCGCCGGAGACCTTCTGGCCCTTGCGATTCACCCCGCTCCAGCGAAAGGCGAAGACTTTCTTGGGGGCATTCTGTTTCTGGGTTAGCGTTGCCATCACTGCGTCCTGCAATGGGGCCAGGGTTGCTCGTCATGAGGAGAAGCAGCCTCGGCCTGATGGAAATCGCCAGGGCCGGCGGCACCTGGATGAATCGGCTGAGCGATAGACTCTGTCAGTTGGTTGTTACCCGGTTTATCTCCGCCAGACTGGTTACCCCCAGGCGGGCCTTCTCAAGGCCAGAGGTACGCAAGGTACGCATGCCTTCCTTCTGGGCGATGGCGGCAATTTGCAGAGAGTTGGCCCCCTGCATGATCAATTTTGCGATGTTTTCAGACATTAGCATGATTTCGTAGATGCCGACCCGGCCCTTGTACCCCCCCGAGCACTCTTTGCAGCCAACTGGTTTGAACAGCCGCAAACCAGCCGCCAGCTGCTGCTGGGTAAAACCCAGCTCAAGCAGCTCAGCCTCTGGCACCACTTCGGGGGCTTTGCAGTGATCGCACAGTTTGCGCGCCAGCCGCTGAGCCATGATCAGGGTGACCGAGGAGGCGATATTGAAGGCGGGGACTCCCATGTTCATCATCCGGGTCAGCGTTTCCGCCGCTGAGTTGGTGTGCAGGGTGGAGAGCACCAGGTGGCCGGTCTGGGCGGCCTTGATGGCAATTTCTGCGGTCTCCAGATCTCGGATTTCACCTACCATGACTACGTCGGGGTCTTGGCGCAAGAACGAACGCAGGGCGCTGGCGAAGGTCAGCCCTGCCTTGGGATTGACCTGCACCTGATTGACGCCGGGCAGGTTGATCTCCACCGGATCTTCAGCTGTGGAGATATTGACCTCGGTGGTATTGAGAATATTGAGACCGGTATAGAGTGAAACCGTCTTGCCCGAACCAGTAGGGCCGGTCACCAGAATCATGCCCTGTGGCTTGGAGAGGGCACGCAGATATTGCGCCTTCTGGCGATCGTCGAAACCGAGCTGCTCGATATTGAGGCGTGCGGCGGAGGAGTCGAGCAGGCGGATAACGATCTTTTCACCCCACATGGTGGGCAGGGTATTGACCCGCATATCCATCGACTTGTTGCGCGACAACTTCAGCTTGATGCGGCCATCCTGGGGCAGTCGCCGCTCGGCGATGTCGAGCCGTGCCATCACCTTGAGGCGGGCCGAGAAGCGGTTGGCCAGGTTGACCGGTGGGGTCGCTATCTCATGTAGAATACCGTCTATCCGAAAGCGGATGCGGTATTTGGTCTCATAGGGCTCGAAGTGAAGGTCAGAGGCACCGCGCTTGATGGCATCCATCATGATTTTGTTGATGTATTTGACGATGGGGGCGTCATCGTCAGCTGTATTGACGCTCTCGTCGAGTCGCGACCCCTCATCCGACACCTCCAGTTCGGAAATCTCGGATTCGTCGATGTCCTCCATGCCGAGGGCATCCTGATCGTTCTCCATCAGTTTGCCGATGGCGGCTGTCAGCTTGTTCTCCTCGACCAGCAGCGCCTCGGTATGCAACCCGAAGCTGAAGCCAAAATCCTCCAGTGCCGAGACATTGGTGGGATCTGACATGGCGATATAGAGGGTGTGTCCCTGGGTGTAGATGGGCAGGACGTGATGTTTTTCAATCAGCTTCTGATTGAGGTATTTCTGTGGGATCTCGCCCAAGTCGAAGGCGGCAAGATCCAGCAGAGGTACCCCATACTCCAGCTCACAGAAGTCAGCCAATGCCTTGCTGTCGAGGATTTCGTTTTCGATCAGGAAGGTCACAAAGGGTTTACGCTGCGCCTTGGCTTGGCTCAGATAGCGCTGTGAGTCGGACTCACTGAGCAGGGAAGAGGCGGCCAAGCTTAACGCCAGGCCGCTATTGGGGCTAGATGTCATGTGTCAACAGAGGCTATTCGCAAAACAAGTTCCTGTATTACGAGTCCATGTGACTTGTTTGGTTGTCGCGTCAACAGTGCCAACGAGAACGAAGGTTGGTGCCGCCGCGGGTGAACCGACTTGTTTAAAATCGCTTCCTGCGGTTGCGGTAATAGACACACCAGTGGCTGCAGTTGCTGTTGCACCAACAGATGCGATAGCTGTGCTGCCAGATTTGAATGCTCCAGTACCTGCTGTAGCTGCTTGTGTAGCACAGCCTGTATTGGCTGTGGCATCAAATGTACCCGGGGTTGACTGAACGCAGATTTCATAGGCAGTTTTGGCGGGACCGGTTACAGCAATCACTTCTGAGAATTTAGCTTTTTCAGTATAAGTCTGATAAGCCGGCAGTGCTACTGCCGCCAGAATGGCGACGATCGCGACCACGATCATCAATTCGATAAGGGTAAAGCCTGATTGTTTCTTCATTTCAAATATCCTTTTTGTCCTTGGTTCCTGGGAAGTGCCGGTGGAAAACTATCCACACGTCAGTATCTTATCCGAGCTGTTTGACTTGGCAACAGAGGCCGGGGTCTTTGTTAACAATCTTTCTGTCATTTGCGAAAATTTTGATATAAATCATGGATAAAGAGTCCCTATCGACTCTTTTTTACTGGCGGGGATGGGTCCATCTCACACTCCTTTGTCGAGGGATCCTGCCTTAAAGAAAAGGCGCCCGTGGCGCCTTTTGCAAGTCCTTCATCTTGTTATATGTCAGCGACAAGATGGGGGCATGATGATGCCTCTTCGGCTAGATGAATCGCATCGAGAGATCCAGAGCGCGTACATGCTTGGTCAGTGCACCAACCGAGATAAAATCGACTCCAGTTGCGGCATAGTCCGCCAGGGTATCCAGCGTGACATTGCCAGATACCTCCAGCTTGGCCCGGCCCTGATTGAGGGTAACCGCTTCGCGCATCATGGGAATGTCGAAGTTATCCAGCATCACTATGTCGGCGCCGGCAGCCAAGGCCTGCGCCAGCTCGACCAGGGATTCGACTTCCACCTCTACTGGTTTACCCGGGTTGAGACGGCGTGCTTCGCTGATTGCTTCAGCGATGCCGCCACAGGCGAGAATATGGTTTTCCTTGATGAGGTAAGCGTCGAACAGGCCGATCCTGTGGTTCTTGCCGCCGCCGCAGGTGACTGCGTACTTCTGGGCGCTGCGAAGGCCGGGCAGGGTTTTGCGGGTATCGAGCAGCCGACAATCGGTATCTGCCAGCTCGGCCACGTAGCGAGCGGTAAGAGAGGCCACTCCGGAGAGGGTCTGCACGAAGTTGAGGGCATTGCGCTCACCGGTCAGCAACACGCGTGCCGGGCCATGCAGGCGAAACAGTTCCTGATTGGGGGAGAGCACTTCGCCATCTTGTACCAGCCATTCAACTCTGACTTCGCCACCAAGCTGGACAAACACCTCATCGACCCAGGGCTGGCCGCAAAATACGCCAGCCTCGCGGGTGATGACCCTGGCGCTGGCGAGGCGATCCGCCGGGATCAGCTGGGCCGTGATGTCGGCGCTGGCATCCGGTTGATCCAACGGGGTGAGGGCATCGCCCAAGTCTTCGAGTAGTGCGGCGCGCACGGCGCGGCGGATGTCCTGTTGTAGCATGCCTTTTATTCCTGCAAAGGTCTGAGCAGCAACTGCCGCTCCTTTTGAACCAGCTCCAGCCGGCCGAGGGCGTTCATGCCTACCAGGACCTCGTCGCCAGCCGCTGCCGGATTGATGAAAATGGCCAGATCGTACAAGGTCAGTGGTCCCATCGCCAGCGTTTCGATGGTGCCGTTGCCGACCCGGATAAAGCCGGCTGCCGTATTCACCTGACTGCTGCCGCGGGCGGTCAGGCCAAGCCGCTCGGCAACCTGTTGTGGCACGGTAATGCGGGTCGCACCGGTATCGAGCAGCAGTTGCACCGGCTGACCGTTGATGGCACCCTCCAGACGATAGTGGCCGCTGGCATCGGCCTTGAGCAGCAGGTCGCCGCTGGCGGTCACCGACGGTTGTTCGCGGGCATGAAAATAGAGGGTCAGCAATCCCATCAGGGAGAGCCAGGCCAGCAACCAGAAGCGGCGTGCCATCGGGTGCATATCCTTTCCTGAGTCGAGCGGAAGATGGCCCAGCCTACCACAGTTGCCCGTTGTCATGAGGCGACTGCGATGAGCCTGAGAGGTGGATCGCCTTGTTGCCCGCCCAGTGTTGCCAGATGTGCCATCCCATTGCAGAGCGAGTAGACAATGACTCAGCCAAAAATAGTATTTTCCATTGATTCAGACGGTTGGTGTGAGCAAGCCCGCAAGGTGCCGTCACCGCACCACAACGAGCGGGCCACCCCGAGCGATATCTCCCTGCTGGTGGTGCATGGCATCAGCCTGCCGCCTGGCCAGTTTGGCGGCCCCTTCATCGATGATCTTTTCCTTGGGCGGCTCGATCCCGATGCTCACCCCTATTTTGCCGGTATCCATCAGCTGCGGGTCTCGGCGCACTGCTTAATCCGGCGCGACGGTGAGCTGGTGCAATATGTGCCGTTTGGTGACAGAGCCTGGCATGCGGGGGTATCGAGCTGGCAGGGACGCGAGGCATGCAACGACTTTTCCATCGGGATCGAGCTGGAAGGGACCGATGAGCAGCCCTACACGGATGCACAATACGAGGCACTGGTCGGGCTCAGCCGAACCTTATCCAACTATTATCCCGCCATTACGGCGGATCGCATCGTTGGCCACTGCGACATAGCGCCGGGGCGCAAGACGGATCCGGGTGACAGTTTCGAATGGCCGCGCTACCGTCAGGCACTCAACTTTAAGTAATTATTCTAAAAATAAGTTTGTGTTTTTAAAACAATGGCTTGCCTTTATGGCAGGCCATTTTTGCTGGCTGTTGATCAAATGTTGCCTGTGAGCGATGTCAAAAATATTGGTCTGACCAATTTCTATGAGCTAAATCATAAATCCCTCTCTTTACCTCTTAAGTGGCAAGGTTGATTCTTGATTCAGATCATCTTTTGGGTGGACTTTTCCCATGCCCTCTGCTAATTTTCGCCCCATTCATGAAATTGGTAATACCAATTTAACAAAGCAGCCTCATGCCCTATCTCAAGATTACTCAACCCAAGTTGGCCGACGCCATTGTCGCCGAGCTGGAACAGATGATTCTGGAAGGCAGTTTGCAGCCGGGCCAGAAGTTGCCGCCCGAGCGGGAACTGGCCATCCAGTTTCAGGTGTCGCGCCCCTCGCTGCGCGAAGCCATCCAGCGCCTCGAGGCAAGAGGACTCTTGTATCGTCGTCAGGGCGGCGGCACTTACGTACAAAACGCCTTGAGCAAAGGGATCGCCGATCCCCTGTTCGAGCTGCTCAGCACCCACCCGGAAGCCCAGTATGACCTGCTGGAGTTTCGCCACGCACTGGAAGGCATCTGCGCCTACTATGCTGCGTTACGGGGTACAGACGCCGATTTCGAGCGCATCCGTCAGGTGCAGTCCGCCATCGAGGAGGCCGGCCAGCAAGGCTCGCTGGTCAGCGAATCCGCTGCTGTCACCCAGTTCTATCTGGCGGTGGCCGAGGCGTCCCACAACGTGGTGCTGCTGCATCTGCTGCGGGCCATGGGCCCCATGCTTGAGCAGAACATTTTACGCAATAACGAAATTCTGAATCGCCGTCCGGGAGTGGTCGCCAAGATCCGTCGCCATCGCGCGCATCTGATCGAGGCTATCCTGTCGGGGGCTCCGGAGCGGGCCAGGGCAGCTTGTCATGAGCACCTGGCCTTTATCGAGGACACCTTGTTGGATATGCAGAGGGAAGACAGCCGGATCCAGCGATCCATGCGTCGGATCCGTCAGCAGGAAAACTAATCCCACAAGGCTTTATTGTCGAATGCTTGCGCCCTTCGCCGTGCAATGCCGTGCAATCACAACAAAATAGGAACCAGCCATGTCTGATATCCTGAAGAACGATGTGGACCCGATAGAAACGCTGGAGTGGCTTGCCTCTCTGGAATCCCTGCTGCGTGAAGAGGGTCCCCAACGCGCTCAGTTCATCCTTGAACAGTTGGCCGAGAAAGCCCGCGCAAGCGGTGTGGACGTGGCTGCCAAGGCAAACCGCGATTACATCAACACCATCCCGTCCAGCGAAGAGCCGGACTACCCGGGCGACCTGGAGATGGAGCGCCGCATTCGCGCCATCATCCGCTGGAACGCCATGATGATCGTGCTGCGCGCCTCCAAGAAAGACCTGGACCTGGGTGGTCACATGTCTTCCTTCGCTTCTTCCGCGACCATCTACGAAGTCTGCTACAACCACTTCTTCCGCGCTCGCAGCGAGAAGGACGGTGGCGATCTGGTCTACTTCCAGGGTCACATCTCCCCGGGCATTTATGCTCGTGCCTTCGCTGAAGGTCGTCTGACCGAAGAGCAGCTGGACAACTTCCGTCAGGAAGTGGATGGCAAGGGTATCCCTTCCTACCCGCACCCGAAACTGATGCCGGACTTCTGGCAGTTCCCGACCGTCTCCATGGGTCTGGGCCCCATCGCCGCCATCTATCAGGCCCGCTTCCTGAAGTACCTGACCGACCGTGGCATCAAGGATTGCTCCGAGCAGACCGTTTACGCCTTCCTGGGTGACGGCGAGATGGACGAGCCGGAAGCCAAGGGCGCCCTGACCGTTGCCGTGCGTGAAAAGCTCGACAACCTGGTGTTTGTGGTCAACTGCAACCTGCAGCGTCTGGATGGTCCGGTTGTCGGCAACGGCAAGGTCATCAACGAGCTGGAAGGTCTGTTCTCCGGCGCTGGTTGGGACGTGACCAAGGTGATCTGGGGTCGCAAGTGGGATGAGCTGCTGAAGAAAGACACTTCCGGCAAGCTGATCCAGCTGATGAACGAGACCGTGGACGGTGACTACCAGACCATGAAGTCCCGTGATGGCGGCTACGTGCGCGAGCACTTCTTCAACCGTTACCCGGAAACCGCTGCGCTGGTCAAAGACATGACCGACGAGGAGATCTTCGCCCTGAACCGCGGTGGTCACGATCCTCGCAAACTGTTCGCCGCCTTCTCCAAGGCTGCGGCGACCAAGGGCAAGCCGACCGTGATCCTGGCCAAGACCATCAAGGGTTACGGCATGGGTGAAGCGGCCGAAGGCAAGAACATCGCTCACCAGGTCAAGAAGATGGATCTGGGCTCCGTGCGTCACCTGCGCGATCGTTTCAACCTGCCGGTCACCGACGAGCAGCTGGAAACCCTGCCGTACCTGAAGATCGAAGAGGGTACCGAAGAGCACAAGTACCTGCACGCCCGCCGTGCGGCGCTGAAGGGCTATGTACCGACCCGTCTGCGCGAGAGCACCACCAAGCTGGAAATCCCGGCGCTGGATGCTTTCGGTCCGCTGCTGGGTGAACAGGCGCGCGAAATCTCCACCACCATGGCGTTCGTGCGTTCCCTGAACGTGATGCTGAAAGACAAGTCCATCGGCAAGCGCATCGTCCCGATCCTGGCTGACGAAGCCCGTACCTTCGGTATGGAAGGTCTGTTCCGCCAGATCGGTATCTACAGCCCGCACGGTCAGCAGTACACCCCGCAAGACCGCGACATCGTCTCCTACTACAAGGAAGACAAGCAGGGTCAGGTTCTGCAAGACGGCATCAACGAGCTGGGCGCCATGTCCTCCTGGCTGGCTGCTGCGACCTCTTACAGCACCAACGATTGCCCGATGATCCCGTTCTACATCTACTACTCCATGTTCGGCTTCCAGCGGATCGGCGACATGGCGTGGGCAGCCGGTGACCAGCAAGCCCGTGGCTTCCTGCTGGGTGCGACCTCCGGTCGTACTACCCTGAACGGCGAAGGTCTGCAGCACGAAGATGGTCACAGCCACATCCTGGCCAACACCATCCCGAACTGCGTCTCCTACGACCCGTCCTACGCCTATGAAGTAGCGGTGATCGTACAGGACGGTCTGCGTCGCATGTACGGTGAGAAGCCGGAGAACGTCTTCTACTACATCACCACCCTGAACGAGAACTACGCCATGCCGGCCATGCCGGAAGGCGCCGAGGAAGGCATCCGCAAGGGTATCTACAAGCTGGAAACCGTGGCCGGCACCAAGGCCAAGGTACAGCTGCTGGGTTGTGGCTCCATCCTGGGTCACGTGCGCACCGCCGCCCAGATCCTGGCCAGCGAGTACGGCATCGGCTCCGATGTGTTCAGCGTCACCTCCTTCAACGAGCTGGCTCGTGACGGTCAGGACGCGGATCGCTGGAACATGCTGCACCCGAACGCCGATGCTCGCGTACCGTACATCGCTCAGGTACTGGGTTCTGAAGCCACCATCGCCGCGACCGACTACATGAAGTCCTTCGCCGATCAGGTGCGTGCCTTCGTACCGACCGAGAACTACCGCGTGCTGGGTACCGACGGTTACGGCCGTTCCGACAGCCGTGCCAACCTGCGTCGTCACTTCGAAGTGAACGAATTCTACGTGGTGGTTGCTGCCCTGACCGAACTGGCCAAGCGCGGCGAGGTAGACAAGCAGGTTGTGGCTGACGCCATCGCCAAGTACGGCATCGATGCCGACAAGGTCAACCCGCTGTACGCGTAAGAGGATCAAGCGTCGTGCCGGGACTCGCTGCCCGGCACGACCTTGCAAAGGTTAACGCGAGAGACGCGTGACAGCAGTCGGTCACGCGGATGCACGCAAGAGGATAAAGCACAATGTCCAAACAGATTATGGTGCCGGATATCGGCGCCGATGAAGTTGAAGTCACCGAGATCATGGTGGCCGTGGGTGACAAGGTCGAACTCGATCAGTCCATCATCGCGGTAGAAGGCGACAAGGCCTCCATGGAAGTACCGGCCCCGTCTGCCGGTATCGTCAAAGAGATCCTGATCAAGGTGGGTGACAAGGTTGCCACCGGTTCCCAGATCATGGTCTTCGAAGCCGAAGGTGCTGCCGCACCTGCGCCGGTTCAGGCCGCTGCACCGGTTGCCGCCGCACCGGCCGCCGCTCCTGCTGCTGCCGCTCGCAAAGACGTGCACGTGCCGGACATCGGTGACGACGAAGTGGACGTGACCGAGATCATGGTTGCCGTGGGCGACATGGTTGAAGCCGACCAGTCCATCATCGCCGTGGAAGGTGACAAGGCCTCCATGGAAGTGCCGGCACCGTTCGCGGGCCGTGTGGTCGAGATCAAGGTCGCCGCCGGTGCCAAGGTCTCTACCGGTTCCCTGGTGATGGTCTTTGAAGTGGCTGGCGCCGCCCCTGCCGTTGCTGCTGCACCGGCCCAGGCTGCCGCTCCCGTGGCTGCTGCCCCGGTTGCCGCCGCGGCCAAAGAGGTCAATGTACCGGATATCGGTGGCGACGAAGTCGAAGTCACCGAGATCATGGTCGCCGTGGGTGACAAGGTTGAAGCCGACCAGTCCCTGATCGCCGTGGAAGGTGACAAGGCCTCCATGGAAGTGCCTGCGCCGTTCGCCGGCGTGGTCAAAGAGATCAAGGTGAAGGCGGGTGACAAGGTCTCCACCGGTTCCCTGATCATGGTATTCGAAGTGGCTGGTGCTGCTCCAGCTGCCCCGGTTGCTCAGGCTGCCGCCCCGGTCGCTGCTGCCCCTGTCGCCGCTGCTCCAGCTCCGGTTGCCCAGGCTGCTGCTGCCTCCGACTTCGTTGCCAACGATGCCTACGTACACGCCTCTCCGGCTGTGCGCCGTCTGGCGCGTGAGTTCGGTGTCAACCTGGCCAAGGTGAAAGCCTCCGGTCGCAAGGGCCGCATCGTCAAAGAAGACGTGCAAGCCTATGTGAAGGATGCGGTCAAGCGCGCCGAGTCCGCTCCGGCTGCAGGTACCGGCACTGGCAACGGTAACGGCATGAGTGTGCTGGCGTGGCCGAAGGTCGATTTCAGCAAGTTCGGTGATGTGGAAGAGGTCGATCTGACCCGCATCCAGAAGATCTCCGGTCCGAACCTGCACCGCAACTGGGTCATGATCCCCCATGTCACCCAGTTCGACGAAGCCGATACCACCGAGCTGGAAGCGTTCCGCAAAGAGCAGAACGCGATGCTCGAGAAGCAGAAGGCAGACGTGAAGATCACCCCGCTGGTGTTCATCCTGAAAGCTGCCGCCAAGGCGCTGGAAGCTCACCCGCGCTTCTGCAGCTCCCTGTCCGAAGATGGCAGCAAGCTGATCATGAAGAAGTACATCCATATCGGTGTGGCGGTGGATACCCCCAACGGTCTGGTTGTGCCTGTGGTGCGTGACGTCAACAAGAAGGGCATCATGGAGTTGTCTCGCGATCTGGCCGAGATCTCCAAGAAGGCCCGTGCCGGCAAGCTGACCGCTGCCGACATGCAGGGCGGTTGCTTCACCATCTCCAGCCTGGGTGGCATCGGCGGTACCAGCTTTACCCCGATCGTCAACGCGCCGGAAGTGGCCATCCTCGGTGTCTCCAAGTCCGAGATGAAGCCGAAGTGGAACGGCAAAGAGTTCGCGCCGCGCCTGATGCTGCCGCTGGCCCTGAGCTACGACCACCGCGTCATCGATGGTGCCGATGGAGCTCGCTTCATCACCACCATGAACGGCGTGCTGTCCGACATTCGTCGACTGGTCCTGTAAGTGAGAGGGCGGGCCCAGAGCCTGCCCTTTTTACTTCTCATTTCGTTAACAGGATTGTAAACTTGCCCCGTTTTTTTCACGGCTGCAGCCGCCTCGTTCTGGTTTAAGACTGCGCTGTCCGGGGATATAAGAACGACAAAGAGGTCATGATGAGTAAAGAAATCAAAACCCAGGTCGTAGTACTGGGTGCTGGCCCTGCCGGTTATTCCGCTGCCTTCCGTGCGGCTGACTTGGGTCTGGATACCATTATCGTCGAGCGTTACTCCACCCTGGGTGGCGTCTGCCTGAACGTGGGTTGCATCCCGTCCAAGGCGCTGCTGCACGTCGCCAAAGTCATTGAAGAAGCCAAGGCGCTGGCCGAGCACGGCATCGTCTTCGGTGCCCCGCAGACCGACATCGACAAGATCCGTCTGTGGAAAGAGAAAGTCATCAACCAGCTGACCGGCGGTCTGGCTGGCATGGCCAAGATGCGTAAAGTACAGGTTGTTAACGGCTTCGGTAAATTTACCGGCCCGAACACGCTCGAAGTGACCGGGGAAGACGGCAAGACCACCGTTACCTTCGACAACGCCATCATCGCTGCCGGTTCCCGTCCGGTGAAGCTGCCGTTCATCCCGCACGATGATCCGCGCGTATGGGACTCTACCGATGCGCTGGAGCTGACTACCGTTCCTGGCAAGTTGCTGGTTATCGGTGGCGGCATCATCGGCCTGGAGATGGGTACCGTGTACTCCTCCCTGGGTTCCGAGATCGACGTGGTGGAATTTGCCGACCAGCTGGTACCGGCTGCCGACAAAGACATCGTCAAGATCTACACCAAGCGCGTGGCCAAGAAATTCAACATCATGCTGGAGACCAAGGTCACCGCAGTTGAAGCCCGTGAAGACGGCCTGTACGTCTCCTACGAAGGCAAGCACGCCCCGGCCGAGCCGGTGCGTTACGACAACGTGCTGGTTGCCGTAGGTCGTGTGCCGAACGGCAAGATGCTGGATGCCGAGAAGGCCGGCGTTGCCGTGACCGAGCGCGGTTTCATCGAGGTGGACAAGCAACTGCGTACCAACGTGGCGCACATCCACGCCATCGGTGACATCGTGGGTCAGCCGATGCTGGCGCACAAAGGTGTTCACGAAGGTCACGTTGCCGCCGAAGTCATCGCCGGCAAGAAGCACTACTTCGACCCGAAAGTGATCCCGTCCATCGCCTACACCGAGCCAGAGATGGCCTGGGTTGGTCTGACCGAGAAGGAAGCCAAGCAACAAGGGCTGAACTTCGAAGTGGCCACCTTCCCGTGGGCGGCTTCCGGTCGCGCCATCGCGTCCGACTGCTCCGACGGCATGACCAAGCTGATCTTCGACAAGGAGAGCGGCCGCGTCATCGGTGGTGCCATCGTGGGTACCAACGGTGGTGAACTGCTGGGTGAAATCGGTCTGGCCATCGAGATGGGTGCCGACGCCGAAGACATCGCGCTGACCATCCACGCTCACCCGACTCTGCACGAGTCCGTGGGCCTGGCAGCCGAAGTGTTCGAAGGCTCCATCACCGATCTGCCGAACGCCAAGGCCAAGAAGAAGAAGTAATTCACTTCTGCCTGTAAAAAAGCCGCTCAATCGAGCGGCTTTTTTGTTTTTGTATATAGCTGAGATTTGTTCGGAGCTGGTTGCTATGCTAGTGACTTCTATGTCACTTGCTGGAGTCAACCATGCAAACACCGGCTATCCCTGACAATGAAAGATTGCGCCTCGACGCATTGCGCCGGATCTCCATTCTCGACAGCTCCGCCGAAGAGCGTTTCGATCGGATTACCAGGATGGCGCGCAGCATGTTTGATGTGCCCATCTCGTTGGTGTCGCTGGTGGATGAAAACCGGCAGTGGTTCAAGTCCTGTTGTGGTTTGCCGGTGCAGGAGACACCGCGCGACGTCTCTTTCTGCGGGCATGCCATTCTCGGTGATGGTCTGTTCGTGGTGGAGGATACCAGGCAGGATCTGCGCTTTGCCGATAATCCGCTGGTATCCGGTGAACCCCATATCCGCTTCTATGCCGGCTGCCCGTTACAGATTGGCGAAGGTTACAAGCTGGGCACTCTGTGCATCATTGACCGCAAGCCGCGACTGCTGGATTCGCGCCAACAGGGCTTGCTGACGGATCTGGCCGGCATGGTGGAGCGCGAGCTGGCCGCGATCCAGCTGGCTACGCTTGATGACCTTACCGGTATCACCAATCGGCGCGGCTTCATGCTGCTGGCGCAAAAATGTCTGCAACTGGCTCACCGGCAGGAGCGGGAGGCTACCCTGCTGTTCATCGATCTCAACCGTTTCAAGGAGATCAACGACCAGCTTGGGCACGATGTGGGTGACGATGCCTTGCAACAGATGGCCGGTCTGATGTGCCGGGTTTTTCGGGAGGCGGATATTTTTGCCCGGCTGGGGGGCGATGAATTTGCGGTGCTGCTGCTGGGTTCAGGGCCTCTTGAGATAACAAGGGTATTGGCCCGTTTTGCCGAGGCTCTGGCTGTCTTTAATCAGGAGAGCGGCAAACCCTATCAGCTGGCCTGCTCGATCGGTGTCGGACACTATGACGGACGCTCGCCACCAGCGCTGGAACAACTGCTGCAGCAGGCGGACCAGAAGATGTATGACTGTAAAAAAGGGCGCTAGCAGCGCCCTTTCTTGGCTTGTCCCGGCGGACAGAAGGTACCGTAACCCCCTCGATCCCCGTCGCTGACCCGGATCCGGGTATCGTCCACGCTCACGTCGGCACCGTGTACCCGCACCGGCCCGCTGCTGCAGGCGCTGAGCAGACCGCTCAGCAAGATCATCACTACCAGCTTGCCCATAACTCCTCCTCTCATTTTCCTGATTATGGGGCATTTTCAGAAGCCGGTGGAGGCGGCGCAAAAGCGCCTGCGTCACGGCTTGCCGTGGTTGCGACAGAGGGCGCCGCAGCGCCCTCTGTCGGGTGATGAAGTGGGAGTCAAAAGTTACAGCCGGAAGTTGCCGACCAGCTTGTCCAGCTCACCGGAGAGGTGCTGCAGGCTGCGGCTCGACTCGGTCAGCTGGTGGGCGATGTCGGCGGTCTCCATGGTGAGCTGGTTGATGTCTTCCACGTTGCGGTTGATCTCGCCCACCACGCTGGACTGCTCCTCGGTGGCGGTGGCGACCTGGATGTTCATGTCGCTGATCTGGGTAATGTGGGCGGTGATCTGGCCGAGTGCGCCGTTGGCCGCATCGGCCTGGGTAACCACTTCCAGGCTCTGGTTGCGGCCCTGGGTCATGGCGTTGACCGCGCGGGCGCTCTGCTCCTGCAGCCGGTTGATCATGCCCTGGATCTCGGCGGTGGAGGCGGCGGAGCGACTGGCGAGGTTGCGCACCTCGTCGGCCACCACTGCGAAGCCGCGGCCCTGCTCGCCGGCACGGGCGGCCTCGATGGCGGCGTTGAGCGCCAGCAGGTTGGTCTGCTCCGAGATGCTGCGAATGGTGTCGAGGATGCTGCCGATGGAGTCGGTCTGGGTCGCCAGCGACTCGATCACCCCGGCGACCTGCGCAATCTCGTCGGAGAGACCGACGATGCCGTGGCGCGCCTGGGCGACCACGCCGGCCCCCGCATCCGCCTGCTCATTGGCCTGTCTCGCCACCTCTGCGGCGAGGGAGGCATTGCCGGCGATTTCGCTTACAGTGGCCCCCATCTCATGGATGGCGGTGGCCACCTGCACGGTGCGATCCCGCTGGGCGGTGCAGTTGTGCTGGGTGAGCTGGGCCTTGGCGGCCACCTCGTCGGCGGTGGCGGCCAGTTGATGGGAGTTGCGGGCTACCTGCTCGATGGCGCTGTGGATCTTGCTGACGAAGTGATTGAAGCTCACCGTGATCTCCGCCAGCTCGTCATTGCCCTTCAGCTGGGCACGGGAATCCAGCGCCAGGTGTTCGGCGGCATAGCCAATGTACTGCTGCAGGAAGCTGACGCGATTGCGCAGGCCACGCAGTACCAGAAAGGAGACCAGCAGGCAGATGACGAGTGCGCCTCCTATGATGGCGAGCATCTGGCTTTCGCCCCGTGCGAAGCTCTGCTGACTGATGGCGTGACGCTGCTGGGCCAGCTTCATCAGTTCGTCGAGCTGGGTATTGGCACTCTTGCGCATGGTGCCGTAGGTCACCGCGTAGCGCTCCTTGTAGATGCGCCGTGCACTCTCCATGTCACCCTGTTCCATGGCGGCCAGCATGGGCTGCAACTCACTCTTTTCCATCGCTTCGAATTGTTCGAACAGCTGCTGGGCATTTTGCCGCGCGGCAGGATCGACCTGGGCGTTGACCGCCAGCTGCATGGCCTGGCGCATCTCGGGGATGTCCTCTTCCCGTGTCTCCTTGACCCGGGTCAACACCCCTTTTTCATCCTTGAGCGAGGTTTCTTGTAACAGCATCATGTCGAGCCCCACCCGCATACGGGGGATGCGCGACACTACCTCTGCCATGGCCCGCATCGGGGTGGCGGTGTTCTCGTAGAGCTCGGTGGCCTGTCGTTCGATAGCGCCCATGCTGCGAAGGCTGGCGGCGCCCACCAGCAGCAGCGCCAGACAGGGCACGGCGACAGCCAGTATCAACTGGCTCTTGATTGTCAGTTTACCCTCTAGCATGGGCTCTCCTCGCTGATCATGACGATGTGAATTATCACAGTATAAATCGACGGATCTGGCGCCAACTTGAGCCTTTGTTAACAAACGGCCAACAAAAAGGGGCGCCATGCGCCCCTTGTGATGTCAAAAGCCTCAAAGTCGGAAGTTGCCGACCAGCTTGTCCAGCTCGCCGGAGAGGTGCTGCAGGCTGCGGCTCGACTCGGTCAGCTGGTGGGCGATGTCGGCGGTCTCCATGGTGAGCTGGTTGATGTCCTCTACGTTGCGATTGATCTCGCCCACCACGCTGGACTGCTCCTCGGTGGCGGTGGCAACCTGGATGTTCATGTCGCTGATCTGGGTGATGTGGGCGGTGATCTGGCCGAGAGCGCCGTTGGCGGCATCGGCCTGGGTGACCACTTCCAGGCTCTGGTTGCGGCCCTGGGCCATGGCGCTGACGGCGCGGGCGCTCTGCTCCTGCAGCCGGTTGATCATGCCCTGGATCTCGGCGGTGGAGGCGGCGGAGCGGCTGGCGAGGTTGCGCACCTCGTCGGCCACCACCGCGAAGCCGCGGCCCTGCTCGCCGGCACGGGCCGCCTCGATGGCGGCGTTGAGCGCCAGCAGGTTGGTCTGCTCCGAGATGCTGCGAATGGTGTCGAGGATGCTGCCGATGGAGTCGGTCTGGCTGGCCAGCGACTCGATGACCCCGGCCACCCCTTCAATCTCGCCGGAGAGGCCGACGATGCCGTGGCGGGCCTGGGCTACAACCACGGCGCCGGCGTCGGCCTGCTCGTTGGCCTGCTTGGCCACGTCAGCCGCCAGCGAGGCATTGCCGGCGATTTCACTCACGGTGGCCCCCATCTCGTGGATGGCGGTGGCTACCTGCACGGTGCGATCCCGCTGGGCGGTGCAGTTGTGCTGGGTGAGCTGGGCCTTGGCGGCCACCTCGTTGGCGGTGGCGGCGAGCTGGCGGGAGTTGTCGGCCACCTGCTCGATGGAGCCGTGGATCTTGGCGACGAAGTTGTTGAAGCCGGTGGCCACCTGGGCCAGTTCATCCCGCCCTTCCACCTTGAGGCGCTGGGTCAGGTCGCCGTCACCGCTGCCGAGTTCGCGGAACAGGCGGGCCAGCTGGTTGAGCGGGCGGCTCACCGAGCCGGCCAGCAGCATGCCGAGCAGGCCCATGCCGGCGGCGATGGCCAGGCTCACCAGCAGGATGTGCAGGCGGGCCCGATCCAGTTCGGCATAGATCTCCGCTTCCGGTACCTGGGCCACCAGGTACCAGTCGAGCAGGGGGATGTAGCTGCTGGCCAGCACCACCGGCTGACCATCCACCTCGGCGTGGGTGGCGGCAAAGGGCTGCTTGGCCAGCAGGTTGCCGCTGTCGCTTGCCAGCTGGGTCAGGCTGTCCCGGTCGATGCGGCTGGCGTCGGGGTGCAGCTTCACCTTGCCGCTGCCATCGGTCATGAAGACGAAGCCGCTGTCACCGATGCGGAAGTTGGCGAGCATGCTGACCATGCTGTCGAGGGACTTGGCGAGACCGGCGAGGCCGCGGCCATTGAGTTGCTGGAAGTTGACGAACAGCTTCACCTCGCCGTTGCTCTCGCGAAAGATGCTGAGCATCAGGTCTTGCTGGCTCTTGGTGTAGCCGTAGAACCAGGCGTCCTGCTCCGGGGTGAGGTTGCGCAGGAAGCCATCCTGGTTGTAGTAGGCTGCGCTCTGGCGATCGGCGAAGGAGGCGGTAACCAGACCATACTGGCTCGTCATGTCCTTGAGCTGGTTGATGAGGATGGACTCCTGCTCCTTGGGCATGCCGCGCTCGACCCAGTCCAGCACGAAGCGATCGTTGGCCAGTTGCCTGGCGGCACCGGCGACCGAGGTGAGATCCTTCTCGATCTCCTTGCCGATGCGCTGGGTCAGGTTGGGCAGCTCCTGCTCGAACATGCGGGTTTCGATCAGTTGCTGGGCCGAGCGCTGGCTGAAGTAGCCTACCAGCAGGCAGGAGAGCACCACGGCGAGGGTGACCGTGGCCAGGATTTTCTGTTTGAGTGTCAGGCTTGCAAGCATAAGAGTGACTCGGATGGATGAACGCGGGATTGAGCACATATTAGCGGCAGCCCGGCGCCACCCTTGATAGGCCGGCCCACTTTATTGATGGATTACGTTTGCGCTCACATCGCTGCCTGGCTGGGTCGTACCCGCCTGCGTCGGAATGCGCATCGATAACCCCTGCCAACTGTTGCGGTTCGCTTTGCGCACCTTATAGTAGGCTTCACTGCCTAGCTGGCTCGCCCTGGATTCAATGGAAAATCATATGCGCATCTTTCGTCGAGGATGGAACCCACTGTTCCTGATTTTGCTGGCCTGTCTGCCGCTGATGGCGGCGGCCCAGCCCGAACGGCCCAAAATTGCCCTGGTACTCAGCGGCGGCGGCGCCAAAGGGTCGGCCCACATCGGCATCCTCAAGGTGCTGGAGCAGAAGCGCATCCCGGTCGACATCATAGTGGGCACCAGCATGGGCTCCTACGTGGCGGGCATGTACGCCATGGGGCTCAGCGCCGAAGAGGTGGAGCGCACCACCCTGGCCATCGACTGGAACAAGGGCTATCAGGACAAGGTAGGGCGCGACGAACTCTCCCTGCGCAAGAAGCAGCAGAGCGAACAGTACCAGCTGCGCACCGACATCGGCATCAACGGCGACTCGGTCCAGTTCCCCGACGGCTTCTTCCAGGGCCAGTCCATGGCCAGCCTGCTGCGCCACGCCACCTCCAACCTGCCGGTACAGAAGAGCTTCAACGATCTGCCCATTCCCTACCGCGCCATGGCCACCGACATGGAGACGGTGACCCCCTTCGTGCTGGACCACGGCAGCCTGGCCAAGGCGATGCAGGCCTCCATGTCCATTCCCGGCGCCCTCAAGCCGGTGGAGTGGGAGGGGCACATCCTGGCCGATGGCGGTACCGTCAACAACATGCCGGTGGACGTGGCCAAGGCGATGGGGGCCGACGTGGTGATCGCGGTGGACATCAGCGCCAGGCTGCGCACCCGCGAGTCTCTGAAATCGGGGCTCGCCATGATCGACCAGCTCACCACCTACATGACCCAGGTCGGCACCGAGAAACAGAAGGCGTTGATGGGGCCAGACGACATTCTGCTGACGCCCGAGTTCGGCAACATGGGCATTGCCGACTTCGCCCTGATGCCGGAGGGGATCAAGCTCGGGGAGGAGGTGGCCAACCGCGCCTCGGCCCGGCTCGACAAGCTCTCCCTCTCGCCGGCCGCCTATGCCGCCTATCGCAACCAGAAGTTGAGCCGGCGTGCCGAGCGCAGCGGCCAGCCCGCCTACTACATCGACAAGGTGGAGATCATCAACAAGTCCCGTCTCTCCGACGAGACGGTGCGCGCCATGCTGAAAGTGCGCCCCGACAAGATCCAGACCAACGAGAGCCTGGAGGCGGGCATTCGCCGGCTCTATGCGCTGGAGTCGTTCGATCGCATTACCTACGAGGTGGTGGAGCGGGGTGGCGAGAACGTGCTGGTGGTCGACGCCAGCGAGAAGAACTGGGGGCCGGGCTACCTCAACTTCCAGTTCGGCTTCTCCGATGACTTCGAGAGCAGCTCCAACTACAACGTGGGCATGTCCTACACCCTCACCAACGTCAACGACTGGGGGGCCGAGTGGCTGACCGAGGCATCGCTCGGTACCGCCAAGCACTTCAAGACCGACTTCTACACCCCGCTGGAGCCCTCCCAGACCTTTTTTGGCGAGGCGAGCCTGGCCTACGACAAGACCCAGCGTCGCATCTTCATTCCCGAGGAGACGCGGGCGGCGAATGAGGTGAGCTATGTCGACGCCGAGTACAACTTCACCAACGTCGATCTGGCGGTGGGCTGGAATCGTCAGCCCTGGAGCCGCCTCTCGCTCGGGCTGGAAGGGAAGGTGGGCGACATCGACGTGCGCAACGTGGCGGATGCCAAGGTGGATGCCTCCTCCTGGGGCCCCTATGTCCGCTTCGAGCACGATACCCTCGACAGCCGCTACTTCCCCTATCAGGGCGTCTACTGGGACATCAAGGGGGGGTACTCCGCCGTCCGGCTGGATGACAACGACACGCTCAACGAGCGCTATGAGGGGGTCAACTACCACCTGGCGATGGTCAAGCCCTGGTCCTGGGACAGACACAGCCTGAACCTGTTGCTGGAGGGCGGGGGCTCCACCTCCCAGGAAGAGCTGCCGCTGTTCGTGCAGGATCTGGGCGGGTTGTTCCGCATGTCGGGCTTCCAGCGCTATCAGCTGAGCGGCCGCTACAGCCTGTTTGGCGGGCTGCGCTACATCTACCGGGTGGCGGACAACGACTTCGGCGCGCTGCGGGCGCCACTCTATCTGGGGGGCTCCCTCGAGCAGGGCGGGGTATGGGACAAGGGTGAAGACATCAGCATGGAGAGCTCCTTCACCGCCGGCTCCGTCTACGTGGGGGTGGAGAGCTTCCTCGGCCCCATCTTCCTCGGCTACGGCATGGCGGAGGGGGGCAACGACATGTTCTATCTGCAATTGGGCAGCACATTCGAATAACGGCCAAATGATGCCTTTTTGTTAACTTATTTTTGGCGCGCCATTTATCTGTTTGTAAAACACCAGCAACTTTAGATGGTTATGTTGTTTTGATGAATATCTGTACAGGCTTTGGATTTTAATTAGTCGTTAAAACTTATATAGTGGGGGGCACCCTACGGGTGTCCCGCAAGGACGATCGCCGCGAGCGTGGGCGAACCCCAAAAAAAGACCAAAGAGGAATTAGTCGTGCTTGAAACATACCGTAAACACGTCGCAGAACGTGCCGCCGAAGGCGTGGTTGCCAAACCTCTGGACGCAGAGCAGGTCGCCGCCCTGGTTGAGCTGCTCAAGAACCCGCCCGCCGGCGAACAAGACTTTCTGAAAGAGCTGTTGTCCTCCCGTATTCCCCCTGGTGTTGATGAAGCGGCCTATGTCAAAGCCGGCTTCCTCACCGCCGTCGCCAAGGGCGAAGCCCACTCTCCCATCCTGAGCGCTGCCGAAGCCGTCGAGCTGCTGGGCACCATGCAGGGTGGTTACAACATTCAGCCGCTGATCGACCTGCTGGACCACGCGACCCTGGCTCCTCTTGCCGCCAAGGGCCTCTCCCACACCCTGCTGATGTTCGACTCCTTCCACGACGTGGAAGAGAAGGCCAAGGCGGGCAATGCCCACGCCAAGCAGGTGATGCAATCCTGGGCCGATGCCGAGTGGTTCCTCTCCCGCCCTGAACTGGCCGAGAAGATCACCGTCACCGTGTTCAAGGTGACCGGCGAAACCAACACCGACGATCTGTCGCCGGCGCCGGACGCCTGGTCCCGCCCGGATATTCCGCTGCACGCGCTGGCCATGCTGAAGAACGCCCGTCCCGGTATCACCCCGGACAAGGATGGCGTCATCGGCCCCATCAAGACCATCGATGCGCTGAAAGAGAAGGGTTTCCCGCTGGCTTACGTGGGTGACGTGGTCGGTACCGGCTCTTCCCGCAAATCTGCCACCAACTCGGTGCTCTGGTTCATGGGCGACGACATTCCGCACGTGCCGAACAAGCGCGCCGGCGGTGTCTGCCTCGGTGGCAAGATTGCCCCGATCTTCTTCAACACCATGGAAGATGCCGGTGCTCTGCCCATCGAAGTGGATGTCTCCAAACTGGAGATGGGCGATGTCATCGACATCTACCCGTTTGCCGGCAAGATCTGCAAGCACGGCACCGACCAGGTGCTGGCGCAGTTTGAACTGAAAACCGACGTGCTGATCGACGAAGTGCGCGCCGGTGGCCGTATTCCGCTGATCATCGGCCGCGGCCTGACCGACAAGGCCCGCGAAGCGTTGGGTCTGCCGTTCTCCACCGTGTTCCGCCGTCCGCAGCCGGTGGCCGATACCGGCAAAGGCTTCACCCTGGCCCAGAAGATGGTGGGTAAGGCGTGCGGCGTTAAGGGCATTCGCCCCGGCACCTACTGCGAGCCCAAGATGACCACGGTCGGCTCCCAGGACACCACGGGTCCGATGACCCGCGACGAGCTGAAAGACCTGGCCTGCCTTGGCTTCTCCGCCGATCTGACCATGCAGTCCTTCTGCCACACTGCGGCCTATCCCAAGCCCATCGACGTACAGACCCACCACACCCTGCCGGACTTCATCATGAACCGCGGCGGTGTCTCCCTGCGTCCGGGCGACGGCGTCATCCACTCCTGGCTGAACCGCATGCTGCTGCCGGATACCGTGGGCACCGGTGGTGACTCCCACACCCGTTTCCCCATCGGCATCTCCTTCCCGGCGGGCTCCGGTCTGGTGGCCTTCGCCGCCGCCACCGGCGTGATGCCGCTGGACATGCCGGAATCCGTACTGGTGCGCTTCAAGGGCGAGCTGCAGCCGGGTATCACCCTGCGTGACCTGGTCCATGCCATCCCCTACGCCGCCATCCAGAAAGGGCTGCTGACCGTCGAGAAAGCGGGCAAGAAGAACATCTTCTCCGGCCGCATCCTCGAGATCGAAGGTCTGCCGACCCTGAAAGTGGAACAAGCCTTCGAGTTGGCTGACGCCAGCGCCGAGCGTTCCGCCGCCGGTTGCACCATCAAGCTGGATAAAGAGCCGATCATCGAGTATCTGAAGTCCAACATCGTGATGCTCAAATGGATGCTCTCCGAAGGCTACGGTGACGTGCGCACCATCACCCGCCGCATCAAGGGGATGGAAGAGTGGCTGGCCAACCCGGTGCTGATGGAAGCGGACAAGGATGCCGAGTACGCCGAAATCATCGAGATTGATCTGGCCACCATCAAGGAGCCGATCCTGTGCGCGCCGAACGATCCGGACGATGCCCGTCTGCTGAGCGACGTGGCTGGTGACAAGATCGACGAGGTGTTCATCGGTTCCTGCATGACCAACATCGGCCACTTCCGCGCCGCCGGCAAACTGCTCGAGAAGTACCAGGGCGAGCTGCCGACCCGCATGTGGATCGCGCCGCCCACCAAGATGGACAAGGATCAGCTGACCGAAGAGGGCTACTACGGTATCTTCGGCCGGGTCGGTGCCCGCATCGAGATCCCCGGCTGTTCCCTCTGCATGGGCAACCAGGCGCGGGTTGCGGAAGGGGCCTCCGTGGTCTCCACCTCCACCCGCAACTTCCCGAACCGTCTGGGCAAGGGTGCCAACGTCTATCTGGCCTCTGCCGAGCTGGCTGCGGTTGCCGCCATCATCGGCAAGATCCCGACCGTGGCCGAGTACCTGCAGTACGCCAAGACCCTGGATGCCACTGCGGCCGACACCTATCGCTACCTCAACTTCAACGAGATCGCCTCCTACACCAAGAAGGCCGATGCGGTGATCCTGCAGCAAGCGGTATAAGGGTCGGCGCCGCCATGGCGCTCCCGTGCTGATGCAAAGCCCCGGCCCGTGCCGGGGCTTTCTTGGTTCTATATTATTTATAAAATATTCACAGTTGCTTAATCTGTATAAATGTCTAAGTCACGTTCTACAACTCTTTTGGCCCGAGGCTCAGATATGATAAATTCGTCAACGGGCTTTACTCTATCCCCTGCATGTACTTGACCATTCTTTCTTGCTAGACCAGAAGTAATCCACTTCTCAATTTTCTGTCTAGCACCTTGCTGACCAATAGAAAATGCTTTAGCAACATCTTTTGTAACAAAAGTAGTTCTATTCAGTTTTTTAAGCTGCGCAATAGTGTCTGGACTGTAGTCATTTAATATGGATATTCTCGCGTAATTATCCAATCCATTATGGACTGCTTGCATGCTCAATGGTGTGACAATACCCTCATGGGTATGAATGTGATCTGTTAATATGTTGTTTAACACTGTCACTAAAATTCTTGGCGATAATCCAGAAAGCGCAAGAATTTGTTTGTAGACATCAGATTCAGTAGTTTCCTGATCAAATAGCTCTGATATTTTATTTAATGCACCATTAGAGAAGAAATTTATCCTTCGCTCAACTAAACGTTGTAAGTGTTTAGCATCCCATTTTATTTTATCATTGGGGAGCTTATCCCACCTAACTGGCATGCCATATTCAGTTATTAGATACCCTCGAACACGATCCCATAGAAAAAATGACCATGAGAGACCATCAATTTCGTGTAACTGGACATTTGAAAATATTGGCCAAACTAGTTTGGCTGCTGTTTCAGCATCATTGGTTGTCCAGTCGGTCTCATCAATCTTATCAACTTGTATTAATAATCCACTAAATCCCATTATTCTTGCAAATTCCACTGCTTTTTTGAGGGTAAATAGAGGGTCTGATATTATTTCTTCAGGTGGATTTGCGCTAGAAAGAAGTTTTTTATATTGCTCTGTATCACCTAACTCTACGTTAAGGAAGGTGCGATTTAATCGTCATATGTGAGAACATAAAGCTTTCTTTATCATGAGCTGTTTACAATGCCTGCCATTTCCAGCTATTCCTCCCGTAAATCCCGTTTTCTTGACCGTATGAATGTTCTGGTGCCGTGGCAGGATATTGCTGATAAGCTGCTTCACGTCTATCCGTCATCCCGTCGCGGCCGACGGCCTTTCCCCCTGGTGCTTATGCTCCGTATCCACTGCCTGCAACTCTGGTTTGACCTCAGTGACGGAGCGGCTGAAGACGCCCTGCATGATGTCCTGCCGTTCCGTCAATTTGCGGGGATCTGTGACACGGTGCCAGATCGCACAACCATCATGAATTTCCGCCATTTTCTGGAGAAACATCATGCAGGAGAACAGATACTGGCACTGATTAACCAGAAACTGAAGCAGGCCGGACTGATGTTACGTCAGGGCATCATTATCGATGCGACCATTATTTCCGCTCCCTGTTCCGTAAAAAATAAAGCCGGTCAACGGGATCCTGAAATGCATCAGACCCGCAAGGGAAATCAGTGGTACTTTGGTATGAAAGCTCATATTGCTGTTGATGCGGCCACAGGCTTGACGGAAAAAGTAGTGACCACGGCGGCAAATGTGCATGACCTGAATGCGGCGGATAGCCTGATTACGGAGCCGGTAGCAATTGTCTTCGCCGATGCCGGATATCGCGGGGCAGAAAAACGGGACTCTCTGACACATCGGGTTAAAGAGTGGTTTATTGCCAAAGGTCCTCATGCCGTAAAAAAGCTCAGACAGCATCCCCGGCTGAATAAGCAGGCGCTGCATGATGAATATGTGAAAGCAGGTATTAGGGCAAAGGTTGAGCATCCTTTCCGGATACTGAAGTGCCAGTTTGGTTTCAGCAAAACACGATTACGGGGACTGATGAAGAACCACAACCGGCTTTCAATGCTGTTTGCAATGTGCAATTTGGTGCGGGCGGGACAACTGGCGGGGATGTCGTGAAAATCATTGTAATATCAGTGGAGCAGTGACATTTTGCTTACCCTGAGTTGATGGGGGAGATTAAATATTGTCCAAACTGGGGTGCTTACTTTGCCGCGTAAGGAGGATATCCAGGCTCTGGATCGTCATGACTGATTAAATCGCACCTTCCTTAAATGTCCTTGCAATTGCATCCGCAATATTTATAAGAGATGCCGTAAGAGTATCCCATCTCTTTTCTGCCCAAAGTTTGCTTTGCCGTGCAAATGACACAGAAAAAGTATCAAAGCATTCTTGAGCAGATACATCACGTTCATTTTGTGGTCTATTTAAATAATAGTTCTTTATAGCCCAGTCTATAAATCTTTTTGAGTCGCTATCAAATGATAATAGATGTTGGTCTGCTGCATCAGAATCTAACGATGTTAGATAAACTAGGCATGCCTCTATAGTAAGAAAAAATATTTGTTTGGCAAATGAATCTAACAAATCGTTTGTTTTTCTTATCCCTCTCATTCTTTCAAAATTTGTGAGTGCTATAGGGAGTTTATGAGGTAAGTCAGAGTTTAATATATTTCTATGGACTGTAATTCTCGTGGCACTTTTACCTGAACCACGAGATCCGGATAGTGTATAACTACCAGTATGTTTTGATGCATCTTCTATAGGGTCAAGATAAGGCGGTCTTACAACATACTTTTCAATTTCAGGCTCTCTTTCTGCCGTATTTGTTTCAAAAGGATTTCGGTAAAACCCTAGTTTTTTATAATACTCAGATACTATATCTATCTTTTCTGGTAAGTGCATATGAAGTTACTCCTGACGGTGGAGCATGATTTTATCAAAAAGCGTTAGGTTGGTGTTCATTTTTTGATAAAGATTGATGCTTATCTCACAAATTATTTAGGGTGAGACTTTTAGTTTGTTACGTTTTTTGAACATTATTTATAGTGCATAGCTAAGCTATGCCGCAGGAGTTTAGTCGGAGAATAACGACATTTCACCGGTCTGTGGACTAGGTTTTACCATAAAAAAGCGTCTTTAACTGTGCATGTTTATGAGTGATGCTCGAAATGTTGAGTAAGGATGATATGCTATCAAAGTTCCTTTTTATGGCATCATTTCTTATCATCCTAAATTTAAGCCACCTAGTTTTATTAATGGCAATTTTTACATAGATGTGAGACCGGTCTCAACCTAGAGGATCCTCCTTTAGAGACCGTTTTTGATGTAACCCTATTGTCGTAGGTTCGTCAGCTTTTCGTGGGGTCGGCATGCTGCTGGCACTGACCCAGCAGACGCGCTGAGGCGAGGGGAGAGGCGCTCTCCCCTATCCACCCCCGACTGTAGGGGCTTGTTTTTCATGCCTTGCGCCCCGCTTTTCGGTAGAATTGGCGCTCATTTTGACGTCAATAAAGATGAGGGGCGGTATGACGGTCAGGTTCCAGGCATTTCACAGCATCAAGGCGATAGGTCAGCGGGAGGTGCTGTTCAACTGGTCCAGGACCAATCCGCTCGGCGCACTGGAGCAGGTGTGGCGTCCGAAGAATCGCGACGAACTGCAGCAACTGCTGCGGGAAAACCCCGAGCGCAAGCTGCGCCTCATCGGCTCCGGCCTCTCCTTCGAACCCATCCACAGCGTCTATGCCGAGGGCAGTCAGGCGCTGCTGGTGGACTTGCACCACCTGCGTGGCCAGTTGGCGCAGACCGCCGACACCGTCACCTACCAGGCGGGCACCCCGCTTGACACCGTCTACGCCGATCTCATCGCCATGGAGCGGATGCTGCCGGCTTCCCCCGGCGTCATCGGCATCCAGACTCTGGGCGGTGCGCTCAGCACCGGCACCCACGGCCAGGGGTTGCACCAGTCCGCCCTGTGCGATGCGGTGGCGGCCATGACAGTGATGCTGGCGAGTGGCGACATCATCCGGGTGGATCGCACCGACTCGCGCTTCGGCGCCTTCGTGATGGGCATGGGGATGCTCGGCATTCTGCTCGACGTCACCCTGCAGACCGTGCCGAATCGCATCATGCGCTGCACCAAGTTCACTACCGACTATCCCTTCCTGCTGGCGCACAACGGGCGGCTCAACCGCGAGCACGCCTTCGTGAAGAGCTGGTGGTTCGCCTGGACCGGCGAGAGCCACATCTGGCTGGTGGATCCGGCCTCCGAGGAAGAGGTGGCCCGCTACCGCGCCGGTGGCAGCGAGCCGCTGCTGCTGGAGGGCGACATCGACGCCCGCATGAATGCCACCATTGACGCCACCTTGCAGAAGATGGCCAAGGACACCAAGGATGAGGCGCTGGCCGGCGAGCACTTCGAGACGGTGCGCCGCTTCAAGGATGCCTCCGATCTGGTGGGCAACGTCTACCAGATCCTCTGCAAGGGGATCCCGGCGCCCCAGATCAACTGCGAGGTGGCGGTGCCGCTTAATCGCATGAACGAGGCGCTGGAGACCCTGCAGGCGTGGCAGCAGGCCAACCCCGGTGTACTGCACTATCCCTTTATCCTGCGCTGCACCGGCCCCTCCAAGGCCTGGCTCAGCGCCGCCTATGATCAGTCGGTGTGCTGGATCGGGTTCCTGGTCTATCTGGCGGCGGACGGCACCTTCGTCAACGGCTCCATGGAGCAGATGCGCGAGCTGCAGCAACTGCTGGTGCCGCTCGGCGGCATCCCGCACTTCGGCAAGCACCTGGCGATGGATCTCTACGACTTCCCGGCGCTGCTGCCGCGCTGGCACGACTTCCTGGCCCTCAAGGGCGAGCTCGACCCCCACGGCCGTTTCGAAAACCGCTGGCTCGCCGACCTGTTTGCCAACCGGTAAGGATCTGACATGACCGATATGCAAGACACTCGCTTACTCATCACCCTGCCGACCAGAGGGGAGTCATCCCTATGACGGACATGCAAGATACTCGTATCCCCGTGACCCTGCTGACCGGCTTTCTCGGCAGCGGCAAGACCACCTTGCTCAACCACTGGGTCAAGCAGCCCGAGCTTGGCGAGTGCGCGGTGCTGATCAACGAGTTCGGCTCGGTGGGGCTGGATCACCACCTGGTGCAGCAAGTAGACGAGCAGGTGGTGCTGCTCGATTCCGGCTGCATCTGCTGCTCGGTGCAGGGCTCCCTGGTGGAGGCGCTGCAGGGGCTGTTTATGAAGGCCATTCAGCGCAAGATCAAACCGTTCAAGCGACTCATCATCGAGACCACAGGCCTCGCCGATCCGGCCCCCGTGCTGTTCACGTTGAGGGAAGAGGGCTTTATCGCCCAGCGTTACCGCTTCGACGGCACCGTCACCGTGGTGGATGCCGGTCATATCGAGCAGCAGTTGGCAGCCCAGTATGAAGCGGTGAAACAGGTGGCGCTGGCGGATCTGCTGGTGGTGAGCAAGGGCGACCTGGTGGATGGCGAGCAGCTGGAGCGGGTCGAAGCCCAGCTGGCGGCCCTCAATCCGGCGGCCCCCATCAAGCGAGTCAGCAACGGCGAGCTGTCGCCCGCCGTGCTGGAGAAGCTGGGTGCCTACAACGAGGCGGCCGGGCGCGACGTGCGCCAGCTGCTGGCCTGGCTGCGTACCGAATCCCCGAAACAGGGGCTGGCTTCGCCAATGCAGCCGAAGATGAAGCCGTTCGCCGCCAAGGTAGGCACGGCGGCGCCGACCCACTTCGAGCACGGCAATATCGAAAGTTTCGCCCTGCGCATCGGCGAGCCGCTCAAGCCCTCCCGCCTGCTGGCCGCCATCGATGCGGTGCAGGCGCAATACGGCGATGCGCTGCTGCGGCTCAAGGGTATATTGCAGCTGGAAGGCGAGAGCCAGCCGGTGGTGATCCACGGCGTCCATGGCCAGCTCTATCCACTGCAGGCGCTGGGAGAGTGGCCGGAAGGCAAGGCCCAGTCCCGGCTGGTGTTCATCGTGAAAAGCCAGGACAAGGCGGGCATAGAGCGGTTGTTCCTTGCTACGCTCAAGGCGCCCGAGCCCAGCCTGGAAGAGCAGCTCAGAGCCATGCTCGGCCAGCCTGATGCCTGATGTAATGAGATGACCCGCGCTTGTGCGGGTCTTTTTTTGTCTGAAGAGGAGGTGGCTGCAGATGCCCGATAGCACACACATGGTGACCCCTGCCCAGCGCAAATGGCTGCCGCCGCTCACGGCGGTCGGTTTCTTCATGCAGACGCTGGATGGCACCATCCTCAATACCGCCCTGCCGAGCATGGCCGAGACCCTGGGCGAGAGCCCGCTGCAGATGCAGTCGGTGATCATCGCCTACATGCTGACGGTGGCGCTGCTCATTCCCGCCTCCGGCTGGCTGGCGGACCGATTCGGCACCCGCCGCATCTATCTGGCCGCCATCCTGCTGTTTACCTTGGGTTCTTTGGCCTGCGCCGCCGCCAACTCCCTGCCGCTGCTGGTGGCGGCGCGGGTGCTGCAGGGGATTGGTGGTGCCTTGCTGATGCCGGTGGGCAGGCTGGCGGTGCTGCGGGTCTACAGCAAGCACGAGCTGCTGCGGGTGATGTCGTTCGTCACCATTCCCGGCCTGGTGGGGCCGCTCATCGGCCCGGCACTGGGTGGCTGGCTGGTGGAAGTGGCGAGCTGGCACTGGGTGTTTCTCATCAACCTGCCGGTGGGGTTGCTCGGCTTTATCGCCAGCTGGTACTTCATGCCGGACTTGCGCCAGAGCACGGCCAAGTTCGACTGGCAGGGATTCGTGATGTTCAGCGCCGGCATGGTGCTGGTGTCGGTGGGCCTGCAGGGGTTGGGGGAGCACAGCATCTCCACCGGCTGGGCGCTGTTTGCCCTGCTGTTCGGGCTGGCCGCCATGGCGAGCTACTGGCTCTATGCCGCCAATGCCGAGGAGCCGCTGTTCGGGCTGGGCTTGTTCAAGACCAGCACCTTCGCCATCGGCATCTGGGGCAACCTGTTTGCCCGGCTCGGCAGCGGCGCCATGCCGTTTCTCACCCCGCTGTTTCTGCAACTGGGGCTCGGCTTCTCGCCGAGCAAGGCGGGGATGACCATGATCCCCACCGTGCTGGGGGCCATGCTGACCAAGACGTTGGTGAACAAGCTCATTCCGCGCATCGGTTATCGCCGCATCCTGATCGGCAACACCCTGGCGCTCGGGGTGATGATCGCCAGCTTCTCTCTCATCGACAACCAGCTCCCCTATGGGGTGCTGCTGGGCTGGCTGATGGTGTTCGGCGCCATCAACTCGCTGCAGTTCTCCGCCATGAACACCCTGACCCTGCAGGATCTCAGCCCGGAGTTTGCCAGCAGCGGCAACGGCCTGCTGTCGGTGGTGATGCAGCTCTCCATGAGCCTGGGGGTGGCCATCGCCGCCAGCCTGCTGGGGCTCTTCTCTGCCGGCTCGTCAGCGGCGGATGGTCAGTGGCTGGGGGGCTTTCACCTCACCTACCTCTGCATCGGCCTGATGTCGATGCTGGCGGCGCTGATCTTCGCCCAGCTGGCGCGGGACAAGCGTTGAGCTGCGGGCTCAGGGGGCCGGCAGGTAGCTCACCTGGCAGGGCAGCTGGGTCAGCAGCCCGGCCAGGTGGGTGGTTTCCAGCAGGAAGGTCTGCTCGGGGTGGCCCGGGGTCCAGGTAAAGGCCTGGCGGGCCATGAGAGCGGGATCCACCAGCAGCGGGATGTCGGCGCGGGGCAGGAAGGGGCAGACCGCGCCCGGCAGGCAACCGATCTGGGCCTGCATCTCGTCGGCGGTGCAGATGGAGGGTTTGGCGCCGAGCGCCGCCTTGACAGCCTTGTTGTCGAGCCGCCCGTCCCTGTGGGTCAGCAGCAGGGCGAAGCGGCCATCCTTGAACTTGAGAAACAGGGTCTTGCTGAACTCGGCCTGCCAGCCGAGACGGGCTCTCACCTTTTCATCGGTGGCGTAGTCGAGGATGGGTTCGTGCTTGAAGCGCTGGTGGGGCAGCCCGGCCAGCAGCCGGCAGTTGAAGTCGTGAATGGTATCGAGTCGCATGGGGTTCTCCTGTGATGGCGGCCATCCTGCCACTTGCACCGGCGCAGGCCCAATCACGGTTTCTTATCCGTTATCAGCTCCGTCCATCAACGACAAGGGCACCGCGAGGTGCCCTTGTTGTTCAGTGGTGCTGCAATTCGCCCGCTGCCCAGTGAAAGGGGATGGGGCAGAGCCGTTGGGAGGCCTTGTCGTAACGCTCCCACAGCTCACCGAGAGTACGGCCATCCAGCGGATGGCGCAGGGTGGGTGCCAGTTCGACCAGCGGCCAGAGCACGAAGGCGTTGCTGAGGATCTCGCCGCGCGGCAGCACCAGCGGCGTCTCGCAGACCAGCTCGCCGTAGAGCAGCAGATCGAGATCCAGGGTGCGCGGGGCGAACTTCTTGGCGTCCGGCTCGCGGCCGTGGGCGAACTCCATGGCGCGCAGTCGCTGACACAGGGTCGCCAGCGGCAGCTCGGTGTCGGCACCCACCACAAGGTTGTAGAAGGGGCGGCCGTTGAAGCCCACCGCCTCGCTCTCGAACACCCGGGAGACCTGCAGCTCGCCAAACTCGGCCTGCAGCGCATCGAGGCCGGCGCGGATATGGCGTTCCCGCTCGATGTTGGATCCCAGGCTGACATAGATGCGGGTCATCAGTTGGCGCTCGCGGCCGGGGTGCGGTGACGCAGGATCTCGACGCCGACACCAGCGGCATTGGGGACGGCACCCGGCTTGGTCAGGATGACCTTGACCCACTGCACCCGTTCGTCTGCCAGCACCAGCATGGCGACCTGTTCGGCCATGGTTTCGACCAGCTCCACCACCTTGCTGGAGGCGTGATCACAGATCTTGCGAGAGAGGGTGGCGTAATCCAGTGCCAGATTGATATCGTCGGTTGCGGCGGCGGGGCGGTTGTCGAACCCCATCTCGAGGTCGAAACAGAGCTTCTGGCGAATGCCTTTCTCCCACTCGTATACACCGATAGTGGTCAAAACCTCGAGTCCGCGAATAAACACCTTGTCCATGACAGTACTTCTTCTTTACTCTTGATGGGCTGTGATGACAGCGCAGGGATGCAGGCCTGGCCAGCGGATGAGTGCCGGCGGCCGGTTTGGGCGACACGCGGTGGGCAACCCCACGTCGGCGCCAGAGAATGTGGCCCGCATCATACCCCATTCATATCGTGGTAAAAACGACCAAGATGACGGCCCTGACGATTTTGATGATTATTCTGGCCTACCTGGGCGGCTCGCTGTCCAGTGCGGTGCTGGTTTCCCGCATCACGGGTCTGCCGGATCCCCGTGATCACGGCTCCCACAACCCGGGGGCCACCAATGTGCTGCGCCTCGGTGGCCGGCTGGCGGCCGTGGTGGTGTTGCTGCTCGATGTGCTCAAGGGCACGGCTCCCGTCTATCTCGCCTGGTATCTGCAGATCAAACCCGTCTACCTCGGCTTTATCGGGGTGGCTGCCTGTCTCGGCCACATGTACCCCATCTTCTTCCACTTTCGTGGCGGCAAGGGGGTGGCCACGGCGCTCGGCACCATGATGCCCATCGGCTTCACCATGGGGGGCGCGGTGATCGGCACCTGGCTGCTGGTGCTGCTGGTGAGCGGCTATTCGTCGCTGGCCTCGATCATTACCGTGTTGCTGACCCCGCTCTTTACCTACCTGCTCAAGCCGGAATACACGCTGCCGGTGTCGCTGCTCTCCTGCCTCATTCTGATCCGCCATCACGAGAACATTGCCCGCCTGCTGAAGGGGGAGGAACCCAGAGTCTGGGGCCGCCAGAACCGCGCGGAGCAGGAAGAAGTGCTGGAAATGGATGATCCTGAGCAAAAAAGAGACGAACGAGACAAAAAGTGAAATTTCCCGTTGACCACCTGCCTTAAAATCCGTTTAATAGCGCCCACGCCCAGATAGCTCAGTCGGTAGAGCAGGGGATTGAAAATCCCCGTGTCGGCGGTTCGATTCCGTCTCTGGGCACCAAATTTTGGTGCCATGAAATAAAAACTTGTTCATGCACAATGGTTTAAAGTGTGCCGGCTTAGCTCAGTAGGTAGAGCAACTGACTTGTAATCAGTAGGTCACCAGTTCGATTCCGGTAGCCGGCACCATTTGCCCAGATAGCTCAGTCGGTAGAGCAGGGGATTGAAAATCCCCGTGTCGGCGGTTCGATTCCGTCTCTGGGCACCACCATAAAGGCGATGAGATAGCGATATCTGGTCTCCAAAGTACAATTCCTCCTTAGTTCAGTCGGTAGAACGGCGGACTGTTAATCCGTATGTCACTGGTTCAAGTCCAGTAGGAGGAGCCAATTCAAAAGCCCAGCAGCAATGCTGGGCTTTTTCTTTGCCCGTTTGCCGCTGTTTGGCATCCACTGCGGACAATAAATGGGCCAACCGGCGCCAAGTTGTCGCATTGCTCACCCTGTCCCCTCCCCATCAGTGACTTCGTCGGCTCGGCTAGTATGATGGCTTGCTGAGTCCGTCTCCTGCCCGGTTCGGGTCATGCAGGCTTATCGGGTACCAGGCCCGGTGCAGGCAAACGGAACCGTTTCTTGAGCGAGGTCATCCATGAATGCAACAGAGCTTTGGCAGCTTTCCCCCGAACAGTTCAACGAGTGGCGCCGGGCCAACGACTATCCCCTGATCTGGGATCTGCTGGTGGCGTCGCTGCCCCATTTCGACGACTGGATGATGGAGCAGAAGATCGACAAGCAGGTGATCTTCCAGATCGGCATCGCCCGCTTCATCAGCTCCCGCTGCGTGCTGAGCCTGTGCCTCTACATGAGCGACGACAAGATCAGGCTCTATGAGACTGCCTCGAGCGCGCTGGAGTCCCTGCGCAAGAGCGGGCTGATCCGCGCCGAGACGCGCTTTGAACCCTACTGCATGTGGCTGGCCGGCAAGCACGGCAAGGACGAGGTGAAGCGGGTGCAGAGCCTGCTGTCGGTCTCCGAGAACAACAAGGGGGAGGCCCAGGTACTGGGCAAGCACCGGCTGCTCAACATCGGCGGCGTCGAACTCAAAAGCCCCATCATCTCCGGCCGGCTGCTCGACTTCACCTGCCTGGACGAACTCTCGCTGGATGGCGCCGTCAACAACTCCAAGGTCTATCTGTGGCACTGCTCGGCCAAGGGGGTGAGGGTCAACGGCGGAGTGATCGGGCTCGATCTGTTCGACTCCCTGCTGTGGGACCACAGGGCCTGGGCCAAGAAACGTGAGCTGGCGCTGGAGGACGGGGTGTTTCAGGACTTCACCATCGAGTGCGAGGAGATCCGCTTTCACTCCTCCCGGGCGGTGCTGAAAAACTTCAACGTACGGGCCAAGAACTTCGACGCCACCATGGAACACACCAACCTGGACAAGGTGCAGGTGGCCTACAACGAGAATGGCCGGGTCGATCACAGCGAGGCCAGCAAGCTCTACCGCAACGCCAAGCGGCTCTTCTCCAGCGTGGGGGATACCGTCGATGCCGGCGAGTGCTACTACAAGGAGAAGCTGCACGAGATGAAGTCGCTGGCGAGCCCGAGGGAGCTGTTCAAGGAGTGCTGGCTGCGCAGCGGCTTGCTCAAGAAAGGCTGGCTCACCCTGCTGTGCTACCTGAAGTGCGCCGCCAAGTTCATCAGCTTCATCACCTGGGGCTTTGGCGAGCGGCCGATCCGCAGCCTGCTGCTGTCGATGGGGGTGATCCTGCTGGCGACCCTGACCTATTTTCTGGCGCCGGCCTCGGTTACCTACCACCACCTGGGCCGCTCGCTCTACTTCAGCATCGTCACCTTCGTGACGCTCGGCTATGGCGACATCTCCCAGACCTCCTCCCCGCTCCAGCTGCTGTCGGCCATCGAGGCCTTCTGCGGCATGTTTCTGACCGGGCTGTTCCTGGCGGGGTTTGCCTCCAAGACCAAGCAGTATTGATGGGGCGTCGGCGGCCGGTCGAGCGGGTCAGCCGGCTGGCGTGATCTCCTGCATCTTGAGCCAGAAGGCCTCCTGGCAGGGGTTGTGGAACAGCTTGCGCGCAGGTGTGATGGGAATGGGGCTGACGACCACCCGGTAGCTGATCCAGCACTCCGGACAGAGCTGCGGGGAGGGCTCTTCGTCCAGCTCCAGCTGGTGGCAGATGACTACGCCGTTGGCAAACCAGTAATGGGTCTGCCGGTGATGAGTCAGGGTGCCGCTCCCGTCCTGCTCGCTGTGTTGTTCACTCTGCTGGCGGACGATGATCGCCGGCCCCGCCTGGCGATGGATGGCCCTGATGTAGGTCACGAGGTCGTTCATGGTGCTGCTGGATGAGTAGATGGATGGCCGATGGGGCGAGCTTACCCGCGCCGGCCGTGGACGGCAATCTGCCCGCCGCTTGTCGGGTGGCGGGCATTCAGGAGAAAAGTGATGGGGATCCCTGCTGACAAGGCTGAGCTGCTGCTCGCCATCGAGACGAATTTCGGCAAGCTGTTCAAGGCCTTGCAGGCCGTCCCCGAGGGCCTGACACAAGAGCCGGTGATGGAGGGGCACAGCAAGAGCACCCGCATGAGCGTGGCCAATCTGGTGGCCTACCTCATCGGCTGGAATGAGCTGGTGATCAAGTGGATCGAGCGGGATGCGGCGGGTCTGCCGGTGGATTTTCCCGAGACCGGTTTTAAATGGAACGAGCTGGGCGGGCTGGCTCACAAATTCTATCGGGACTATGAGGAGCTGACCTACCCGCAGCTGCTGACCCGGCTGGTGGCGGCCAGGGCCAGCATCGTCGAGCTGATCGGGCAGCGCAGCGACGATGAGCTGTATGGCCACCCCTGGTATGAACGCTGGCCGCTGGGACGAATGATCCAGTTCAATACCGCCTCGCCCTATCACAACGCCGACGGCCGGCTGCGCAAGTGGTTGAAGAGCGAAGGGGTGAAGCCGTAGGGTTCGTTGGCGGCCAGCACAGGCGAGGGGGTGGCAAGGCGCAGGTCTCCCCCCTTGTTTCGCTGACTGGCCCCAGTTGTTATACTGCCGCCCCGTTTCGTCGCCGGGCTGGCCGTGGGCCGGCGCGCTGACGCGAGACGGGCAGACTGGACAGGATCGTCCGGCCACCCGTGTTTCCTCCCCGGTTCAGCCGCTAGCGCGGCGAAGCGTCAATCCGTATGGCACGGGTTCGCGGCCGGCAGGAAGAGTCATTCAAGGAGCCCTTGTCGCAAGACAAGGGCTCCTGCTTTATGGGTGCCATAACAACAATACTTACCACACAGCGACAGATTTCAGGATTGGTATGGAAAATCAAGCAGTTAAAGAATCTCACCAGGGGGCGGCCTCCCTTCGCCGCTGGCTGGAGCCGGTATTGGTGCTGGTTATCCTCGGCAGCCTGTTTGGCTACCTCGGCAGCCAGATGGGGCTCTCCGCCCTGGTCAACACCCTGTTCAACACCGCCCATCAGCTGTTGCTCAATACCGTGCTCTTCATCATGGGCATTACCGTGCTGTCTGGCGCGCTCAGCCAGCTGCTCAGCGAGTTCGGGGTGATCCGCCTTTTGGAGGTGCTGCTGGCACCGCTGATGAAGCCGGTGTTCCGGCTGCCGGGGCGCACCGCATTGGCAGCCCTGATGACCTTCTTCTCCGACAACCCGGCGGTGATCAGCCTCGCCAAGGACAGCCGCTTTCGCAAGGGCTTCACCCCCTGGCAGCTGGTGTCGCTCACCAACTTCGGCACCGCCTTCGGCATGGGGCTGATCGTGGTGACCTTCATGGCGACCTTGCAACTGCCGGGCGGCGAGTCCACCGCCAGCGCGGCGCTGATCGGTCTGCTCGGCGCCCTCATCGGCTCCGTGGTGTCGACCCGGCTGATGCAGCGGATGATCCGCCCGCTGGTGGGGGAGACTCCGATCACCGACGAGGTGGCAAGCGTGGGGGCCAAACCGGGTCTTAGCCAGGAAGCCGCCCCGACCTGGCTGCGGGTGCTCAACGCCCTGCTGGACGGTGGCAAGTCCGGGGTGGAGCTGGGGATGGCGGTGATCCCCGGGGTGCTCATCATCAGCACCTTCGTGATGCTGCTCACCTTCGGCCCTGGCGAGCAGGGCTACAGCGGTGAGGCTTTCCAGGGGGTGGCGCTGCTGCCGGTGCTGGCGGCCAAGGTGGGCTGGCTGTTCGAGCTGCTGTTCGGCTTCACCCACGCCGAGCTGGTGGCCTTCCCGGTCACCTCACTGGGGGCGGTCGGGGCTGCCATGTCGCTGGTGCCCCCCTTCATCGGCAAGGGCTGGATCACCGGCAACGAGGTGGCGGTGTTCACCGCCATGGGCATGTGCTGGAGCGGTTTCTTGAGCACCCACACCGCCATGCTGGATGCGCTCGGCTATCGCCATCTCATCTCTCGCGCCATCGTGGCCCACACCATCGGCGGCCTGTGCGCCGGGGTGGCGGCTCACCAGCTCTATCTCTGGCTGGGCTGAGCCATCAAGCAGCAAAAGGGCGCCTCGGCGCCCTTTTGCTTGGGTGGCCGACCGGCGGCCTCACAGGTTGCCGGGTCTGGGGATGGGGATGCCGAGCAGGAAGTTGTCCATCATGCCGACCATGCGGCCCAGCTCGGGTTTGGTGATGGTGTCGTTGGCGCCCAGCTGCAGCGCCTTGTGGCGGTTGTCATCGCTCATCAGCGACGAGAACATGACGATGGGGGTGGTCTTGAAGGCGGGGGTATCGCGCAGCCGCTTGAGCAGGTGCATACCGTCCATGCGGGGCATCTCCACGTCGGTGATGATGCCGCTGACAAACTCGGCCACCGGGATCTTCTCTTCCTGCGACAGGCGATCGAACTCCATCAGCATCTCCAGCCCGTCGCCCCCGTCCTTGGCGGTCACCACGTTGTAGCCCGCGGTGCGCAGGGTGGTCTCGATCATCTTGCGGATGAAGGCGGAGTCGTCCACCACCAGAATGGTTTTGGCCTGGCGCATGGCCATCATGCGATCGTCGATGATGACCTTGCGATCCTGGGTCACATCGTACTTCTCCATGCTCAGTTCGGGGTTGATGTCGGCGATGATCTTCTCGAAGTCGAGGATCATGATGAGGTTGCCGTCGCGCCTGACCACCGCCACCACGCAGTCATTCTCGCCCGCCTCCAGGAACTGGCTGGGGGACTCCACATCCTCCCAGGAGACCCGATGGATCCTGCTGACACTGTCGATGAGGAAGCCGTTTGCCATCTTGTTGAAGTCGGTGACGATGACCACCTTGTTGCTGTTGTCCGGGTTGGTACGGATGCCGAGCCAGCCGGCCAGATCTACCAGCGGGATCAGCCGCTCGCGCAGGGAGAAGACCCCCACCATGTGGCGCTGGGCATTGGGGTAGTCGGTGGTCTCCGGCACCCGGATCACCTCGCGCACCTTGGCGACGTTGATGCCGTAATAGGCTATTTTCTCGCGGCCATCGGGCAGCTGCTTCTTGAGGTGGAATTCGATGATCTCGAGCTCGTTGGTGCCGCTCTCGGTCAGGATGGATTTACGCTCTTCCCCGTCTTTGGACATCATGGTCACTCTCGTGCTTCTGGTTGCGCTGGCAGCACCCGCTGCGGTTTTCCCTCAGTATAGGAATGGATCCGCCGCTGACGGCGGGATCCACACAAGATCGCCTCCATAACCGCTTGATCCCGCAGGCTGGAAGGCGCGTATCAGCCTATCAGGAAAAGCGCGGGGCGATGGAGAAGGCCATCACACTCGCCACAAGGGGGCTCGTCATGGAAGAGAGTGTCGTGGTGATCGGCGCCGGTGGGGGGCTGGGAAGCGCCTTGGTCGAGCACTGGCTGGCGGCGGGCGCCGCGCCCGTCATCGCCGTCAGTCGCCAGCCGCAATCGGCGGAGCTCAACAGCAGCAGGCTGCACTGGCTACGCTGCGATTACAGTGATGAACAGCTGGCAGAGGTGGTGGCCCGCATCGGCGAGCTGGCGCCGAGGCCGCGCTGGCTGGTGATCTGCAACGGCCTGCTGCAGCAGGGAGGCATCCGGCTGGAGAAGCGGCTCGAGGCGCTCAACCTCGAGGCCATGACCCAGCTCTACCAGACCAACGCCCTGCTGCCGCTGCGCTGGATCAGCCAGCTGCTGCCCCTGCTGGGGTCGAGCCCCTGTACCCTGGCGGTGCTCAGTGCCCGGGTCGGCAGCATCGGTGACAACCGCGCCGGGGGCTGGTATGGCTATCGCGCCGCCAAGGCGGCTCTCAACATGCTGCTCAAGTGTGCCGCCATCGAGCTCGCCAGACGGGCGCCCGGCGTCAAGTTGCTGGCGTTTCATCCGGGTACGGTGGATACCGCGCTCTCGCGCCCGTTTCACGGCAACCTGGCCGCCGGCAGCCTGCACAGCCCGCAACAGGCTGCCGCGCATCTGGTGACGCTGATGGCGCGGCTGAGGCCGGATGGCGAGCTGAGTTACCTCGACTGGCGAGGCGAGCCTATCGAGTGGTAGCGGGCGGCAGCAGCCGGGCCAGCAGGCTGCGCAGCGCCTTGATGACCGCCGGCTTGCCTGCCAGTTGCAGCCTGGCTGCCAGCACTCCCCAGTCGGCATATTGCCAGATGGTGGCGATCAGCAGTTGCCGCTCGGCGGGGTCAAGCTTTGCCAGTTGTGTCAGGTTGCCCGCCAGCCAGCGCTGCAGGCTGGGCTGGCACAGCTCGAACGGTTTGTGGTGGTGGGCAAAGCAGGCCAGCTCATCCTGATCAAAACCATCGAGCCCGCTCAAGCTGGCCTCACCATCCCGCAGGCACTGCCAGACCAGCTCGGATTCAAGATTTTTCAGCTCGCCCGCCAGCAGGGTGGGCAGCTGGCGCACGAAGCGTTGGTGCCAGTCGGCCAGCTCGGCGGTGCGGGCCGGTTGCAGCGCCTTGAGCAGCAGGGCGGCGTGGCTGCCGCTGGCGGCATCTCGTTGCAGGCCGATGCGCAGCACCTTGAGCCCGGCCTTGCGCCAGAAGGGCAACAAGTCGGCGCTGGCCGAGAAGGCGGAGCCCAGATAGTCGAGCCCGGCCGCCTGATAATGCTGTTCGAGGTGGGCCAGCAGGAGCGACCCCAGCCCGTGGCGATGGAGCGCTGGATGGATGGCAATGCGCATCACCCGGGCGTAGCTGCGCGCGCCTGCGGTTTTGAAGCCGGCGTGCGCCAGCAGCGACTGGGGCAGCAGATGGCCGCGCGGGCGCCGCCGCCCGGCCCAGATCGCCTCGGCCAGCTCGTCTGCTATCTCTCCTTCCCGGGCCACCAGCGCGACCCCGAGCAGATGCGGGCCCTGCTCCAGCAGGTGGATGTCGAGGGCCGGACTCTCCAGCAGGTAACGCAGATCGCTCGGCGTGGTCTGGTAGTGAGCCAGCACCAGCAGGCCGAACACCCGATGGAGCAGCCCCTCGTCGGCAGCCAGCGCATCCTGCTCGAGCCGGCGCCAACCAGGCTGGGTGGGCGCTGGCGGCGTCTCGACCTCGGCGTTGAGGCCGAGTAGCCGGAACACCAGCGGCTCCAGCGGATCCCGGCTACTCCAGCGGATCGGCTCGGCCAGGTGGATCTCCTGCCAGCCGGGCGTCTCGCGATCGAGCACCCGCTTGAAGCGCAGGTGAAAACCGCGCCCGGTGCCCTCGTAGCCGTGCTCTGTGGTGGCGAAGACGATGCGGCCGTGCCGGGCCAGCATGGCTTCCAGCAGCGGGGTCGGAATGGCGGCCGCTTCGTCCACCAGCAGCAGGTCGGGTTGCAGCGGTTCGTGCACCAGCCGATCTGGCGAGCAGTAGCTGAGCCCTGTCAGCAGTTGCGGCGCGTCTTCAAGGGCACGGGCTGCGTGGGCAAACAGGGTGGCGACCGTGGCCTGGGAGGGCGCCGTCACCACGATCTGCAGATCGGGTTGCTGGCGCAGCAGCTCGGCGGCGGCCAGCCCCAGCAGGCTGCTCTTGCCGCGGCCCCGATCCGCGCTCAACACCAGCGGGCGGCGGCGGTGACCGTGCAACACCTTGTGGATGGCGGGCAGGGCGCGGGCTTGATCACAGCTCAATGGCCGCGCTGGCCCAACCGGCTGCCACGGGGTCGGCGTGGCTGGGGGCGTCAGCTCGAGGGCGGGGTCACCCGCCACCAGCCGCACCAGCCGGGCGAGAAAGCCGTGACCCGCCAGCACCATGTCTTCCGGTTGTGCCACCAGCCGCACCCGATCCGGATCTGGCCAGGTTGGCCATTCGGCCCGCGGCGGAGTCAGCAACAGCAGCAGGCCGCCTGCCCGCAAGGTGCCCGCCAACGCCCCGAATGCGTCGGGGTGAAAACCGCTGAACGCATTGAACACAAGCGTGTCGCACTCCTGACCGAGCCGCTGCAACGCCTTGGCCGCCGGTTGCGGGTGGTGCTCGCTCGGGCCATTCCCCAGCCAGTAGCTGGCACCGCTCAGCAGCGCCTCGGCTCGGGCGATGCAATCGGCCTCATCACCTTCCAGCCAGATCAGCCGCCGTTCGCCGGTACGGGCCAGCGCCTGGCGCAACTCGTCGAGTGCCGCCGGCATCATGAGGCGGTGCTGTCGGCCGGTTTGCGGGGCTCGAACATGCGATCCCCCATCTGGTCGATGAAGGTGTGTGCCTTCTGCACCATGAAGCGCTCCGCGTCGGCGGGGTTGGCAAACAGATCGGAGCGGATGAAGCGGTGGGTCTGCAGCACGCCATCCAGCTCCTTGGTGATGCGGCCAGCCAGTCGATACTGACCCCCTTCGGCCATGGGCTCGGGATAGATGAGGTAGCCGGCGTATTCGGTGGGAGTGACTTCGGCGACCGCAGCGGGCTGGCCGCCAAACAGGGCAGTGAACAGTTTCTTGAGCATGATGTTTCCCTCAGTGACAGGGCATTGTCACCAAGGGGTTGATGGCTGGCAAGCGGGGGATCTTATTACCAATCGTTATTTGCACTACGAACTATTCTCATTTAGATTTCATGGCAATCCAGTATGAGGTAAACACTATGTACGTCTGTTTGTGCCGCGGCATCACAGATTCCCAGATCCGCAAGGCGGTACAGGCAGGCAAGACCGAGTTTCGCCAGCTCAAGCAGTCGCTCGAAGTGGGTGCCCAGTGTGGCAAATGTGTGCGCATGACCATGGAGATCATCGCCGCCGAACTCGACAAGGCCGAGCTGGAACAGGCGCCGCTCTACTACGAGGTGGCCTGAGCAGGGCCTGTCGCCGGTAAAACCGGCCCGTCTTCTCAATCCCTTCCCGCAGGCGAGCTGGCTCGCCGGACCTCTTGTTGTCACTTTTCTGGACTAAGCTCTAAGGATCTCAGCCTCAGGCACGAACCAAGGAGCACTGTCGATGAAAGGAGATCCCAAGATCATTGCCCACCTCAACAAGGTGCTGGCCAATGAGCTGATAGCCATCAACCAATATTTTCTGCATGCCCGCATCTACGATGACTGGGGCCTCAAGGCGCTCGGTCACAAGGAGTATCACGAGTCCATCGATGAGATGAAACACGCCGACGAGCTGGTCAAGCGGGTGCTGTTTCTGGAAGGGCTGCCCAATTTGCAGGATCTGGGCAAGCTGCGCATCGGTGAAACGGTGGAGGAGATGCTGCGCTGCGACCTGTCGCTGGAGATGGATGCCATCCCGGATCTGAAGGTGGCCATCGCCTACGCCGAGTCGGTGCAGGACTACATCAGCCGCGACCTGTTCCAGGAGATCCTGGAAGACGAGGAGGAGCACGTGGACTGGCTGGAGACCCAGCTCGATCTCATCGATCGCATCGGGCTGGAGAACTACCAGCAGTCCCAGCTGCATCACGGCGGCTCCTGAATAGTTATGGCATGAAAAAACGATTAAAAAACCCGCTGCGGCGGGTTTTTTAATGTCTGGCTGCATAGCTTTTCATGAGGCTTATCACCATGAAAAGTAAGCTTATTTTTGTTAATCAGGTCGCAAAAAAGTACGCGGGAGAGATGCACTATTGGAACCCCTTATTGGGGACAAACAATAACAACGGTTAAAGGACTACACCATGCACTTCTTGCCCAACAAGCTGGCGCTGGCTTGCGCCATCGCACTCTCGCTCGCTGCCTGCAACGACAACAGCTCCAACGCCCCGGCGGATCCCGCCGCCACCAAGGCCTCTCTAATGCAGACCATGGACGAGGCCCTGCGCGAAGGCCAGGCGCTCGACCCCTACGGTTTTGCCATCGATGCCGCCAGCATCGCCAAGCGCAAGGCCCTCGACAGTTCTCTGCTCAAACGGCTGGATGCCCTGGACTCGAGCGTGCTGAGCGAACGGGACCGGTTGTTCTACGACATGATCCGCTGGGATCTGCAGATCAATCTGGCGGGTTACGATCTGCCCCAATCCCAGATCCCGATCCATCACTTCCGCAACCGGGTGGTGGATCTGACCGATGAGGTGGGGGCCGCCCCGGCCAGTGGCAGGGCCGCCCGCACCGTCGAGCGCGGCTTCGACTATTTCGAGCAGAGTTCGGCCGAGCGGGTCGCGCCGGGGGATGCCGCCTGGCGGCGCGATATCGATCGCCCGGCCGCAGCACCGGTTCCGGCGAGCAAGGCGAGGGCCGCCACCGCACCATTGGCCTGGTATCAGGAGCACCTCACCTGGCTCAAGGCCTATGACGGCTACCTTGCCGAGGTGAAGCACCAGTTCGAACTGGGCAGCGCCCAGGGCAACACCCTGCCGGACGAGCTGGTGGACCGGCTGCTGGCCCAGCTCAACAGCAAGCTGGATGGGGAGGCGATCGCCGGCGCCTATCTCGGCTGGCAGCAACTGCCGGGAGAGGCGGACGAGGCGCTGCGCAGCGAGTACAAGGGGGTGCTGGACAGCATCAACGGCCGTTATCTGGCGCTGCGCGACTACCTGGATTACCAGCACGGCGGCGCCTATGCGGTGCGCCTTGGCAGCGGCGAGTGCGACGACGGTTTCTGCGGCATGACCAACGGGCGCGACTGGTATCGCTGGCTGCTGAAGAAGCACACCACTACCGACATGACGCCGGAGCAGGTGCATGCGCTGGGGCTGAGCGAGGTGGAGCGGATCTTCGGCGCCATGGTCAAGGTGTGCCATACCGTTGGCAAGTGTGACAGCGACGATGTGAGCCAGACCAAGCTGAGCGGCCAGATCTACGCCTTCTTCCGCTATCTGAACGAGCCGGCCTTCTTCTATCAGAACCCGCTGGCGGTCTGGTCGGCCGGCCTCAACCCGGACAATGCAGCCGGGGCGACCCTGAGCGGGCCGCAGCAGCAGGCGCTGGCCGAACACGAGCGGGCACTGCAGGAGTACAACGCCTTCAAGAGCAAGGCGACACTGGTACTGCCAGACTTCTTCGATGCCGAGCGCACCATTCCCAAGCTGGATTACGAGGTGGTGCCCGTCTCCTATGCGGATGCGCCATACGGCGGGGTCGCCTGGTATCAGGACGGCAACCCCCAGACCGGTCGCAAAGGGCAGTTCTTCCTCAACACCTACTACCCCTATGGTCTGCAGAGCTGGAACATCAGCACCCTGCTGGCCCACGAGGCGGCGCCGGGTCACCACTTCCAGATCACCATCGCCCAGGAGCTGGCCGCCAAGGATCCCGACTTCCCGCAATACGTGGCAAACGCCTCCTACACCGCCTATGCGGAGGGCTGGGCGCTCTACACCGAATACCTGGCGGATCACGACATGGGGCTCTATCAGGGGCGCGGTCTCTATGATCCAGCGGTGGGGGACGTGAAGGTCGAGGGATCGTCCGCCTTCAACAACCAGCTGCAGTACTTCGGCCGCCTCAACGAGGAGATGCTGAGGGCCATGCGGCTGGTAGTGGATACCGGCATTCACTGGTATGGCTGGAGCCACGACCAGGCCGTCAACTACATGAAGGAGAACTCGGCGCTGGGGGCGGGGGACATCAGCTCCGAGGTGCCGCGCTACATGGCCTACACCGGCCAGGCGACCTCCTACAAGGCGGGCCAGCTGGCGCTGATCCGGATGCGGGAGTCGGCCGAGCAGGCGCTGGGCGGAGGCTTTGACCTCAAGGCGTTCCACCACCATGTGCTGGAATACGGCATGCTGCCTATCTCGGTGCTGGAGCAGAAGAACCAGCAGTGGATTGAACAGTCGAAGTGATCACAGTTACGGCGCCCGGCAAGGCAACGGGCGCCGCTTTCGATTAGGATACGGCTCTATTCAAACAACACTGCTACGGATGATGTCCATGGAACAGATCGCCCGTGAGATGGCGGCCCACAAGCGAGTGGCGCTGGTGGCTCACGACAACATGAAGACCCCCCTGCTGAACTGGGTGATGCGGCGCAAGGAGGAGCTCAAGCTCCACCACCTCTACGCCACCGGTACCACCGGCACCATGCTTGGCAAGCAGGCACAACTGCCCATCACCTGTCTCTTCTCCGGCCCCATGGGGGGCGACCAGCAGCTCGGCGCCCTGATCGCCGAGGGCAAGATCGACGTGCTGATCTTCTTCTGGGATCCCCTCAATGCGGTGCCCCACGATCCGGACGTGAAGGCCTTGCTGCGCCTTGCGGCAGTCTGGAACATCCCGGTCGCCACCAACGAGGCGACCGCCGATTTCATCATGGACAGCCCCCACATGCGCCAGGCGTTCAGCGTGCAGATCCCGGACTATGCCGGCTATCTCAAGGCCAGAACCCAGTAACGGGGCAGAAATGACAGAGCCGGCCATGGGGCCGGCTCTTTTTATTGGCGGGAACGAAGATCAGCGCTGGAAGCTTTTCTGCGCGAACTTGGGTCTGGCATTCATGATCTGCTCTACCTGCTCGTCGCTCATCTTGCCGCGCGACAGCCCCAGCACCTTGTAGGTGAGCAGCGGCCGGGCCGGCAGGGCGATCATCAGAGCGCGGATCTGGTTCTCGTCCTCTTTCTCGCGCACCGGTTTGCCATAGGCATAGGTCAGTACGCCGGCATCCATCAGGTTTTTGACGGCAGGCTCGGTGATCGGCAAGTTTATGACGCTTTTGCGTTGCAGCACGAACTCGCGCAGCACCGCCTTCTCGTTGAAGTCGAGAAAGGAGATCATCTGGGCCAGCTGATCCTGCTGGCGGCGGGACTGCCACTCGTCGCAGGCCCACTCCCAGGCGATCAGGAAGCCCTGACTGCAGAAGTAGGAGATGGCGATCAGCATGCCGACGCCGAGCCAGGCGGCGTGTGTGGCGGCCCACTGGCTGACGGCCCCCTTCATCAAACCGGCCGGAAACAGCAGGATGATGCTGCAGCAGAGCAGCAGCCAGACCATCAGCCAGTTGAGGCGGTTCAGTTGATAGAAATGTTGGATCCACCGTTTCATCGTTCACCCTTCCCAAATCAGTGTGGACAGTAGTCATCTCATAGCAAACGGTGTGCCAAGGCGCAGCGTTCACCGGCCGGGGAGTGGATCCGGATGGCAAAGATGGTGGAGAGGGCGGTTACATTCCCTTACAACTTGTTGAGTGAATGATCATTAGTTTGCCTTGTGAGGCGGCGCTCAACTTGGTAAAAAGCCCGCACTGTCATAGGGGAGTAGCAACCCGCCCGTGATCCGGGCAGGGCTCATGTCAACATTCTTGGATCCTCAGATCCATGGCATGGGCGGCGATGGCATCCATCGCTCTGCAAGACCTTTGGCCTCGATATGCAAGCCAGCCGGGCGAGCCGTATCGGGTCCATTGGTTGTTCTGCTCGCCTGGCGGTTACTCATCATGCTGATCACCCTGCTGTTATTTCTGCTCTCTGCCGTCACCATCTATCTGGCCTGCGAATATTTCGTCAACGGCATCGAATGGACCGGCCACCACTTCAAGTTCTCCCAGAGCGCCACCGGCTCCCTGCTGGCGGCCCTCGGCACGGCCCTGCCCGAATGCATCGTCACCCTGACCGCATTGCTGATGGGGAATGCCCCCGCTCAGCAGCAGATCGGGATAGGCGCCGCCCTCGGCGGTCCGCTGGTACTCTCCACCATTGGCTATGCCGCCGTCGGCGTGACCCTGCTGCTGTGCATGAGCCGCGAGCACAGGGCCATCGATGGCGAGGTGCAGCGCGAGATAGGCCGCGATCAGGCTTGGTTCGTCGGCATCTTCCTGGTGGCGGTGGCCCTTGGCATGGTGGCCTTCACCGGTAAAACCTGGCTGGCCCCGCTGTTCGTGCTGGTGTATCTGGTCTATGTGCGGCGCGAGCTGAAACAGACCGACAGCCACGAGGTCGAGTTGCCAGAGCCCCTCAAGCTGGATCCGGGTGCCGAGATCCCGGCGCTCGGCAAGGTGCTGCTGCAAACCCTGGTGGCGCTGGTGGTGGTGGCGCTGGCGGCCCAGCTGTTCGTTCATCAGCTGGAGAGCATGGGCGAGCTGTTCGGCCTCTCGCCGGTGCTGGCGGCCCTGTTGCTGAGCCCGGTGGCGACCGAGATGCCCGAGCTGATGAACGTGCTGATCTGGGTGCGGCAGGGCAAGCACCGGCTGGCGCTGGCCAATATCTCGGGGGCCATGATGATCCAGGGCACCATTCCCAAGGCGTTCTGCCTGTTGTTCACCCCCTGGCTGCTGGACAGCACCATGATGGTCTCCTCGCTGGTGACGTTGCTGGCGGTCGTGCTGTTGTGGTGGGGGTTCAGTCGGGAGCGGATGACGGCGGGCAGGCTTGCCTGGGTGGGGCTGATCTATCTTGGCTTCTGCGGCTGGTTGATGGCGAACTGAGGCACCAGCCACATCGCATGCAAAAGGGCGGGACCTTGTCCCGCCCTTTTTGTTGTCATCACCCCATGCCGGCCGATGCCGGCAAGGAGGTCAGAACTGCTGGAACCAGCGCTGGATCTGGGCCGGATCCTTGCTCTGGGTGAGCGAGAGCATCAACAGGATCCGCGCTTTCTGTGGGTTGAGGGTCTCGGCGGCGACGAAGCCGTATTTGGCGTCATCGATCTCGGCATCCAGGGTGGTGGAACCGGTCGGTGCACGGGCGGAGCGCACCACCCGGATGCCGTCCTTGCTCGCCTTGGCCAGGGTATCGAACAGGGTGTGGTAGAGGTTGCCGTTACCCACCCCGGCGCTGACGATGCCGTCGAACTTGGCATCCACCATCGCCTTGGCCGGCAGATCGGTGGCGTTGGCGTAGCTGTAGACGATGCCGACCTGCGGCAGCTTGTCGAGCTTGCTCACGTCAAACGGGGTCTTGCTGGTATGCAGACGGGCCGGGCTGCGCTGGTAGTCGATCTTGCCGTTGTGGATGTAGCCGAGCGGGCCGAAGTTGGGGGAGGCGAAGGTCTGCACCCCGGTGGTGTTGGTCTTGGTGACGTCGCGGGCATCCAGCACGGTGTCGTTCATCGCCACCATGACGCCACGCCCCTTGGAGGCGGGGTCAGAGGCGGTCACCACGGCGTTGTAGAGGTTCATCGGGCCGTCGGCGCTCATGGCGGTGGAGGGGCGCATGGCGCCGACCAGCACCACCGGCTTGTCGCTCTTGACAGTCAGGTTGAGGAAGTAGGCGGTCTCTTCCATGGTGTCGGTGCCGTGGGTGATGACGATGCCGTCCACGTCATCCTTGGCCAGCAGCTCGTTGACCCGCTTGGCCAGCTTGAGCCACACCTCGTCATTCATGTCCTGGGAGCCGATCTTGACCACCTGCTCACCCTGCACGTCGGCCACGTTCTTCATCTCGGGCACGGCGGCGATCAGTGTCTCGATGGCCACCTTGCCGGCCTCGTAGTTGGACTGGGTGGCGGACTGTCCCGCCCCGGCAATGGTACCGCCGGTGGCCAGGATATGGACGTTGGGCAGGGCCATGGCCATCGGGGAGAGGGTCAGGCCGAGGACGGCGGCGAGCAGGGTCTTGCGGATCGGGAGAGTCATGCAGCAAATCCTTCTGAGGTGAGAAAAATTGCAGCAAGTTTGCGCTTTCTGTTGCCGGGGTTTGTGATGACTCTCACCAAAAAACAGCTGGGTACAGAATTTTAACCTGTTTTATACCTACATAGAGATAATTTAACTCGCCGAGAAGCCCTTGGCTTCGATGAGGGCGATCAGCTCGGCCTTGCTCAGTTCGCTCTCGATGACGGCCTTGCTGCTGGCAAAGTCGACGCTGGCGGTGCTGACGGCAGGCTGGGCCAGCAGGGCTTTTTGCAGGCTGGCGGCGCAGCCACCGCAGGACATGCCGGAGACGGTGAGTTCGATGGTCATGGGATATCTCCTCTGTTGATAGGCAGTCAGCGTAAAGCTGCCGCCCGCGGCAAGGTCAAGCTGCTGGCTAGCCCATCAGTCCCAGGTAGTTCATCAGGGCGGCGCCCAGGCTGGTGCTGACCAGAGAACCGAGCGTGGTGGTGGCGATGATGTTGGCTGCCAGCACGCTGTCACCCCCCATGGCGCGGGTCATCACATAGCTGGCGGCTGCGGTGGGGGTGGAGCTGATGAGAAACAGGATACCGAGCGCCTGCGGGCTGAAGCCCAGCGCCCAGGCCCCCATCACCAGTAGCACCGGGATGCAGAACAGCCGGTTGGCGGTGGCCCAGCCGGTCAGCAGGGCGCCCCCGCGCAGGGCCTTGAGATTGAGGCTGGCGCCGGTGCAGAGCAAGGCCAGCGGCAGGGTCATGTTGGCGAAGTAGTTGCCGGTGGTGATCACCAGCTGGGGCAGCTCGATGCCGAGCAGGCCGAAGGGCAGGGCGGACAGAATGGCGATTATCAGCGGATTTTTGGCGATCCCCTTGAGGATCGGCTTGATCCCCTTGCTGCCCCCCAGGCTGCGGGTCAGGGTGATCACCGCGAGCACGTTGTAGAGCACGGTGACCGAGCCCACCAGCAGGGCGGCGGCGCCGATCCCCTCGGCACCGTAGGCGTTCTGTACATAGGCTAGCCCCATGATCCCCATGTTGCCGCGAAAGCTGCCCTGCACGAAGATGCCGCGCTGGCGCCGCTCGGGGATGAAGCGGGCTGCCAGCAGCTCCAGCACCAGAAAGCCGGTGAGGGTGCCGAGCAGGCCGTAGAGGATGAGCCAGGGGCTCGGCATGGTGGAAAAGTCGGTGCGCACCATGCTGAGGAACAGCAGGGCGGGCAGAGTGACTTGGAACACCAGGCGGGAGGCGGACTCGACGAAGCTGTCGGGCAACAGACCCAGCTGCTTGAGCCAGATGCCAAGCAGCAGCACCACGCAGATGGGGCCCGTAATGGAGAGGGAGAAGTGCAGACTGGCCAGCAGATCCATAATGCGCGTCCTGTGCGATGGCGAATGGCACGGCGTTCGCCGGGGCCAAAGGGGCATTCTAACGCCATGGGCTTGTATTCACAGGGGTTAATCACAACAATGTGGGCAATTCCACCGCCGAGCCCCTGTGAGCCACTTCATGGACAAAAAACTGACCATCCTCGATATCGCCCGACTCAGTGGTGTCGGCAAGTCGACCGTCTCCCGGGTGCTCAATCAGGATCCCAAGGTGAAGCAGGCGACGCGCGACCGGGTGGAGCAGATCATCGCCGAACACGGCTTCGTGCCGAGCAAGTCGGCGCGGGCCATGCGCAGCCAGAGCCAGCAGGTGGTGGGGATCATCGTCTCGCGGCTCGACTCCAGCTCGGAAAACCAGGCGGTGCGCGGCATGCTGGAGACTCTCTACCAGCGCGGTTACGACGCCGTGCTGATGGAGAGCAAGTTCTCCCCCGCCAAGGTGCAGGAGCATCTGGCGGTGCTGGAGCGGCGCGGGGTGGATGGCATCATCTTGTTCGCCTTCAACGATCTGGACTATGCCGCCATGGCGCCGCTCAGGGATAAGCTGGTGCTGGTCGCCCGCGATCACCCCGGCTTCTCCTCGGTCTGTTTCGACGATGCCGGTGCGGTGCACGCCATGCTGGACCAGCTTGCCGCCCGCGGCATTCGCGACATCGCCTACCTGGGGGTGGATACCAGCGACCTCACCACCGGCCAGCGCCGGCTCGACGCCTACCTCGGCTACTGTGCCGAGCAAGGGCTGGCGGCGCGCAGCGCCCTCGGCGATCTCAGCCTGCAGAGCGGCTACCGGCTGGCGGGGGAGCTACTCACCCCGACCACCGGCGCCCTGGTTTGCGCCAGCGACACCCTCGCCATCGGCGCGGCGAAATACCTGCAGGAGCAGGGGCGCAGCGAGGTGCTGGTGACCGGCCTTGGCAACAACCCCATGCTCAGCTTTCTCTTCCCCAACGCCCTCAGCCTGGATCTCGGCTACAAGGGGGCGGGCGAGCAGGCTGCCCGTCAGCTGCTCGGCCAGATCGAGCAGGATCTGCCCCCGCTGGCGACCATAGCCCCCAGCCACCCTCTGTGATTACCATCACCTAGTCCTGCACAAAAACTGTGCTTTTTGTGAGCTCGGCCACGAAATGGGAACGTTCCCATTTTGATCTGGCCAGATTGTCGGCATGCTAAATGGGAACGATACCAAAAACGCTCGGGCCCACTGACTGGCCCAAAAGGGCGACGCAGACCAATATCAATGGAGTCACAGAGGGAAGACTCATGTCCAAGATCAACGCACAACACCTGGCCACGCTCATCGACAAGATCGGTGGCAAGGAGAACATCGCCACCGTCAGCCACTGCCTGACCCGGCTGCGCTTCGTCCTCAACGATCCGGCCAAAGCCGACAGCAAGGCCATCGAAACCATCCCGGCGGTGAAGGGGAGTTTCACCCAGGGCGGCCAGTTTCAGGTGGTCATCGGCAACGAGGTGGAGCAGTGGTACAAGGCGCTGATCGAAGAGATCGGCGTCAGCGGCGGCAGCAAGGAGGCCGCCAAGCAGGCTGCGCGCCAGAACATGAATCCGCTGGAGCGGGGCATCTCCCATCTGGCGGAGATCTTCGTGCCGCTGCTGCCCGCCATCATCACCGGCGGTCTGATCCTGGGCTTTCGCAACGTCATCGGCGACATCAAGATGTTCGACGATGGCACTCATTCCCTCACCGAGATCAGCCAGTTCTGGGCGCAGGTGCATGCCTTCCTCTGGCTGCTGGGCGAGGCGATCTTCCACTTCCTGCCGGTGGGCGTCTGCTGGTCTGCGGTCAAGAAGATGGGCGGCTCCGAGATCCTGGGTATCGTGCTCGGTATCACCCTGGTCTCCCCGCAACTGATGAACGCCTATGGCATCGGTCAGCAGACCCCCGAGGTGTGGGACTTCGGTCTGTTCGTGATCCAGAAGGTGGGTTATCAGGCCCAGGTCATTCCGGCCCTGCTGGCGGGGGTATTCCTGGCCTGGGTGGAGACCAACCTCAAGCGGATCATTCCGGCCTATCTCTATCTGGTGATCGTGCCGTTCGTTTCGCTGCTGCTGGCGGTGATCGTGGCCCACGCCTTTATCGGCCCGTTCGGGCGCTGGCTGGGTGACGGCGTCGGTTTCGCTGCCAAGGCGGCCATGACAGGTTCGTTTGCCCCCATCGGTGCTGCCCTGTTCGGCTTCCTCTATGCGCCGCTGGTCATCACCGGCATCCACCACACCACCAACGCGGTGGATCTGCAGCTGATGCAGAGCATGGGTGGCACCCCGATCTGGCCGCTGATCGCCCTCTCCAACATCGCCCAGGCATCTGCGGTCGTCGGCATCATTCTGATCAGCCGCAAGGAGAACGAGCGGGAGATCTCGGTGCCTGCCGCCATCTCCGCCTATCTGGGGGTGACCGAGCCGGCCATGTACGGCATCAACCTCAAGTACAAGTTCCCCATGCTGTGCGCCATGGTGGGCTCCAGCCTTGCGGCCCTCATCTGCGGTTTCGCCGGGGTGATGGCCAACGGCATCGGGGTAGGGGGCCTGCCTGGCATCCTCTCCATCCAGCCGCAATACTGGGCCGTTTATTCCCTCGCCATGCTGGTGGCCATCGTGGTGCCTGTGGTGCTGACCCTGCTGGTCTACAAGCGCCAGCAGGCGGCCGGCAAGCTGGCCCAGGCCAGCGCCTGATCCCACGCATCAGGGCGACCCGCAGGGGTCGCCCTCTCCCTTTTTCATTCGAGACAAGAGCAAGACCCATGAGCCAAACACCCTGGTGGCAGAGCGCCGTGATTTACCAGATTTACCCCAAGAGCTTTCAGGATTCCGCTGCCCGTGGCACCGGCGATCTCAAGGGGATCATGGCCCGCCTCGACTATCTCAAGACCCTCGGCGTCGATGCCCTCTGGCTGACTCCGGTCTACGTCTCCCCGCAGGTGGACAACGGCTACGATATCGCCGACTACCTTGCCATCGACCCCACCTACGGCACCATGGCCGACTTCGAGGCGCTGCTGGCTGCCGCCCACGCGCGCGACATCCGCATCGTGATGGATATAGTAGTGAACCACACCTCCACCGAGCACGCCTGGTTCAAGTCGGCGCTGGGGGATAAAAACAGCCCCTACCGCGATTACTACATCTGGCGCGATCCGGTGGGCGGCGGCGTGCCCAACAACTGGCAGTCCAAGTTTGGCGGCAGCGCCTGGGAGCTGGATCCCGCCACCGGTCAGTACTACCTGCACCTGTTTGCCCGCGAGCAGGCGGATCTCAATTGGGAGAACCCGGCGGTACGTGCCGAGGTGAAAAACATCATCCACTTCTGGGCCAAGAAGGGGGTGGACGGTTTCCGGCTCGACGTCATCAACCTCATCTCCAAGGATCAGGCGTTCCCGAATGACGAGGTGGGTGATGGCCGCCGCTTCTACACCGACGGACCGCGTATCCACGAATTTTTACAGGACGTGAGCCGCGACGTCTTTGCCCCGGTCGGCGCCATGACGGTGGGGGAGATGTCCTCTACTTCGCTGGAGCACTGCCAGCGCTACGGCGCGCTGGATGGCTCCGAGCTCTCCATGGTGTTCAACTTCCACCACCTCAAGGTGGATTACCCCAACGGCGACAAGTGGACCAAGGCGCCGTTCGATTTCCTCGAACTCAAGCGCATCTTCAACCACTGGCAGAGCGGCATGCACGGCAAGGGGTGGTCGGCGTTGTTCTGGTGCAACCACGATCAGCCGCGCATCGTCTCCCGCTTCGGTGACGAGGGCGAGCATAGGGTGGTGGCCGCCAAGATGCTGGCCAGCACGCTGCACGGCTTGCAGGGCACCCCCTACATCTATCAGGGGGAGGAGATCGGCATGACCAACCCCGGTTATCAGCGCATCGATGACTATCAGGATGTGGAGAGCCGCAACATCTTCGCCATCAAGCAGGCCGAGGGGATGAGCGAGGCCGAGATCCTGGCCATTCTCGGCGCCAAGTCCCGCGACAACTCGCGCACCCCGATGCAGTGGAGCGCCGCGGCCAACGCCGGCTTCACCAGAGGAACGCCCTGGCTCAAGCCCGCCGCCAACTACCCGCTGATCAACGCCGAGGCGGCGCTGGCCGACCAGAGCTCGGTGTTCTGGCACTACCGGGATTTGATCCGCCTGCGCAAGACTCATCCCATCTTTACCCAGGGGGATTATCAGGAGCTGCTGGCGGGGCACCCGCAGATCTGGGCCTATGCCCGCCGCGCCAACGGCCAGACATTGCTGGTGGTGAGCAACTTCTACGGCGAGCCGGCCACCTTCGCCCTGCCGGACGAGCTGGCCACCGGCAAGGGGCGCCTGCTGCTGGGCAACTACCCAGATAGCCCGGCCCGGCCGCAGTCCTGTATGCTGCGCCCTTATGAATCCCTGATCTGGCTAGTGGAGTAGGCGATGAACGAGGTGATGACGAAGACGGCGGTGCGCGGCGCCGAGTGGCAGAAGATGGTAGCGGGGGCGCCTTATGATGCAGGTGACCCCGAGCTGAAAGCGGCGCGCGAGCGCTGCCGCAGGCTCTATCACACCTTCAACACCAGCTGGCAGGAGAAACCGGCGCGGGATGCCCTGCTCCATGAACTGCTGGGCGGCCGTGGCCAAGCGTGCGCCATCAACCCGCCGTTCTTTTGCGACTATGGCGCCAACATCTTCGTGGGGGAGAACTTCTACGCCAACGTGGGCTGCACCATCCTCGATGTTTGCGAGGTGCATATCGGTGACAACGTGCTGCTGGCGCCCGGGGTGCAGATCTACACCGCCGCTCACCCGGTGGCGGTGGCGCCGCGCATCAAGGGGGTGGAGTTCGGCAAGCCGGTGCGGATCGGCCACAACGTCTGGATTGGCGGGAGCACAGTCATCTGCCCCGGCGTCACCATAGGGGACAACAGCGTCATTGGCGCGGGCTCGGTGGTGACCAAGGATGTGCCGGCAGGTGTGGTGGCGGCCGGCAACCCCTGCAAGGTGTTGCGGCCGATGACGGAGGAGGAGCTGGCGGCGGTCTGACCTAGCCGGGGCGGGTAATCCCGCCCCGGTTGACATCTGGCGCCGCGCTCAAGGCGCCATCCTTCATCTGATTTCTTCCCAAGGGACGTGCCGGCCCGACCGGGCAGTGCGCTCTCACCTCAGGCAGGCAGCAAGGCTCCGCAGCGTTTGTGCTGTTTCATGACCACCAGGGTCTTGAAGCTGCGCACCTGCTCCCTGGCATGCAGCACCCGCCGGGTAAACAGGTCGTAGCTCTGCATGTCCCGTGCGGCGACCTGCAGCACGAAGTCCTGCTCCCCCGTGACGTACCAGAGGTCCATGACCTCCGGCTCCCCTTGCAGGCTGGCGATCATCTCATCGACGATGCGGCCGTGATCCCGCTCCAGCGTCACGAGCACCAGCATGGTGATGGGCCAGCCCATGGTGGCCGGTGCCACCAGCGCGACCTCCCGTTCGATGAGTTCCGCCTCCCGCAGCACCCGCACGCGGCGGTAACAAGCCGGTGCCGAGAGGCCGACCCGGTGGGCCAGCTCGGGGATCGGCAGGCGGGCATCCTGCTGCAGTTCGGCGAGGATAAGCAGATCGAATTTGTCGGTCATGGGGAGAGAGATAAAAATTATCGAATAGGGCCAGTTTTAGACCGAAATTATGGCCGTCGCCAGATATATTTTACTTCTCATTGTCTGCTCAGGTTTGAACAAGATGCCGCCGAACACCACTGCTTTCTCCTCCCTGCTGGCGGTCATCCTCGCCATGCTGTCGATTACCCTCGGTGCCTCGCTGGCCAAGTCCCTGTTTCCCCTGATCGGGGCCGCCGGTACCACCTTGTTCCGACTGGGATGCGCCGCCCTGCTCCTCTCACTGGTGTTTCGCATCTGGCGAATGCCCTTCGATCGACACACCCTGCTGGGGGCCATCCCCTATGGGCTGTCGCTGGGAGCAATGAATCTGCTCTTCTATCTGGCGATCGAGCGGATCCCTCTCGGCGTGGCGCTGGCCATCGAGTTCATCGGCCCCTTGACAGTGGCGCTGCTCGGCTCGCGCCATCGGGCAGACTTCCTCTGGCTGGCGCTGGCCATCGTCGGCCTGCTGTTGTTGCTGCCGCTGCGGGCGGCCGAACAGACCCTCGATCCGCTGGGGGCGGCGTTGGCGCTCGGGGCCGGGGTGTTCTGGGGGCTCTATATGCTAACCGGCAAGCGGGCCGGTGCCCTGCTGGGGGCGCAGGCGCCGACGCTGGGCATGTGGGTGGGGGCCTTGCTGGTACTGCCCTTCGGCCTCGGTGGTGCGAGTGAGGCGACCTTCACCCTGCCCGTGGTGTTGACCATCGTGGGGGTAGGGCTGCTCTCCAGCGCGATTCCCTACTCCCTCGAGATGTTTGCCCTGCGCCGGCTGCCGCTCAAGAGCTACGGCATTCTGACCAGCGGTGAACCCGCCATGGGGGCCCTGATGGGGTTGCTGTTGCTGGGGGAACAATTGCCCCCTGCCCAGTGGCTGGGGATCGCGGCGATCATCGTCGCCTCCATGGGTACCACCTGGCAAGGCGGGCGCCGGCGTACCGAGCCGGCGTGATCTGCCGGGCCCGTATGGCAGCCGGATTACGCTCATTACCCTGCCGGTGGGGGTTTGCTCTTCGCTGAACCCGGGATGTACAGCCACTTCAGATTTTTTGAACATCTAGGCCAGTTTATCTCGCTAACAATGGCGAGCCTGGATGTTTAATATTCACTCAACGCTTAGGCAGGAACGCCAAGCGGCCAAATAACTGGTCGTTCAAGGCTGTGGCACTCTCAAACAGGGTGCCGGATGTCGGTGAAAGAACAACACACTATTTGAATAACCTCTTGCAAGGATGCATTGATTCGGGCCCGTCGGCCCAGGCAATGACATAAAAACCAAGAGAGTGAATGAACATGAAAAACGTAATCAAGATGCTGGCCGTTGCAGGCCTGATGACCGCAGGTTTCGCCCAGGCTTCCGTTCCGGCTGACTTCAACGCCGCCCCGGGCGTGCTGTTTGTGAACTGGCACGCGACCGCCGCCGTCGAAGGCAAGGCCAACCCCATGCTGGAAGTGCGTGACGAGTCTGGCGACGTGGTTGCCTCCGTCCATGCCAACCTGATGGGCACCCAGCAAGTGCAGATCCCGAGCCGCACCCAGGGCAACCTGACCGTGAGCCTGGGTGATCAGAGCAGCGACTACCGCATTCCGTTCGGTATCGGCAGCGGCAAGCAGCGCTAAGCCGACGACGCCCTGGCGCGATGGCCGCAGACCGCACCGGTTCGACCGGTACCGTCCCCGGCCATGATCGCCAGCGTGGCGTGAAGATGCAGAGTGCTCAGAGAGAAGGCCCCGCCATGCGGGGCCTTCTGCTTTTCGTGTTCGGTTGGCCGAGCCTCACAGCTTGAGCATGATGTGGCGCGGCACCGTGTAGTCCTCCAGCGCGTAGAGGGAGAGATCTTTGCCGTAGCCTGACATCTTCATGCCGCCGTGGGGCATCTCGGAGGTGAGCATGAAGTGGGTGTTGATCCAGGTACAGCCATATTGCAGGTGGCTGGCCACCTTGCTGGCAAGGCCGAGATCACGGGTCCAGACCGAGCTGGCGAGGCCGTAGTCGGAGTCGTTGGCCCATTGCACCACCTGCTCGGTGTCGCTGAAGCGGGTCACCGACACCACCGGGCCGAACACTTCGCGGCGCACGATTTCATCCTCCTGACGGGCATGGGCGATCAGGGTCGGCTCGAAGAAGAAGCCGTTGCCCGGGCGGATCTTGCCCCCCGCCGTCACCTCCACGTGACCGCTGCTCTGGGCCCGCTCCACGAAGCTGGCCACCCGGTTGCGCTGCCGGTCCGAAATGAGCGGCCCCATCTCCACCCCCTCCTCGCGCGGACCGCCCACCTTGATGGAGGCGACCGCATCCGTCATGGCGGCGACAAACTTGTCGTAGATCTTGCCCTGGGCATAGATGCGGCAGGCGGCGGTGCAATCCTGGCCGGCGTTGTAGAAGCCGAAGGTACGAATGCCCGCCACCACGGCCTCCAGATCCGCATCGTCGAAGATGATGACCGGCGCCTTGCCGCCCAGCTCCAGGTGGGTTCGCTTCATGGTGCGGGCGGCGCTCTGCAGGATCTTCTGGCCGGTGGCGATGTCACCGGTGAGCGACACCATGCGCACCAGCGGGTGCTCCACCAGCGGCGCCCCCACGCTCTCGCCCCGGCCGCAGACGATGTTGATGACACCGCGCGGGAAGAGCTCGCTGGCGAGCTCCGCCAGGCGCAGGGCGGTGAGCGGGGTCTGCTCGGAGGGCTTGAGCACCACCGTATTGCCGGCGGCGAGCACCGGGGCCATCTTCCAGGCCGCCATCATCAACGGATAGTTCCAGGGGGCGATACTGCCCACCACCCCGATGGGATCGCGACGGATCATGCTGGTGTGCCCCTCGATGTACTCCCCCGCCAGCGGCCCCTGCAGACAGCGGGCCGCGCCGGCGAAGAAGCGGAAGCAGTCCACCACCGCCGGCAGCTCGTCATTGAGCACCGCCAGATAGGGCTTGCCGCAGTTGAGGGATTCGAGCGCCGCAAACTCCTCGGCGTGGCGCTCGATGGCGTCGGCCAGGCGCAGCAGCAGGGTACTGCGGCTCGCCGGGGTAGTGCGGCTCCACTGGGCGAAGGCGCGCTGGGCGCCGTTCACCGCCCGGTTCACCTGCTCGAAAGAGGCTTCTGGCACCGAGGCGAGAAGTTCCCCGGTGGCCGGGTTGAGGATGGGCTCGGCCTGGCCGTCACCGGTGACGAACTGACCGTCGATCAAGAGTTGGGTAGAGAGTTTCATGGTTGCATCCTTGCGCACGCGTTGAGTCGTTATTTGCCACTGCCTGCGACGTCCTGGCCGTCGCGAGTGAGGTAGTAGGCAAGCAGAATGGGAATGGTAGTGAAGGCCACTATGATGAGCGCCACCACGTTGGTGACCGGCCTGTCCCGTGGCCGGATCAGCTCCTGATACATCCAGATCGGCAGCGTGGTCTGCTGGCCGGCGGTGAAGGTGGTGACGATCACCTCGTCAAAGCTGAGGGCGAACGCCAGCATGCCCCCCGCCAGCAGGGCGGTGGCGAGGTTGGGCAGGATCACGTAGCGCAGGGTCTGGAAGCCGTCGGCACCGAGATCCATCGACGCCTCGATGAGGCTCTGGTTGGTGCGGCGAAAGCGCGCCAGGGCATTGTTGTAGACCACCACCACGCAGAAGGTGGCGTGACCGATGACGATGGTCCAGAAGCTGAAGGGGATCTCCATCACCCCGTAGGCGGAGCGCAGCGCGATGCCGGTGACGATGCCGGGCAGGGCGATGGGCAGCACCAGCAAGAGCGACACCACCTCCTGGCCGAAGAAGCGGCTGCGGGCGATGGCCCCCGCCGCCAGAGTGCCGAGTACCATGGCGGCCAGCGTCGCCAGCCCCGCTACCTCCAGCGACAGCTGGATGGCGCGCCACACGTCGGGGCGGTTGAGGGTCACCTCGAACCACTTGAGGGTGAGCCCGGGCGGTGGGAACTGGTAGCTCTTGCTCTCGCTGGTGAAGGCGTAGAGGAAGATGAACAGGATCGGAAAGTGCAGGAACAAGAGGCCGCCGATGGCTGCGTACTTGAGCAGGCCGGAGGGCTGGCTGCCATGGTCCCGTTTCATGGAGGTATTAGAGCGCATCGAAGGCCCCCAAGCGTTTTGCTATCGCCAAATAGATGGCGATGATAAGGATCGGCACCAGCGAGAAGGCGGCGGCGAAGGGCAGGTTGCCCGCCGTGCCCTGCTGCATGTAGACCACCTGACCTATGTACATGGTGGAGTTGCCTATGATGCCGGGGATGATGTAGTCCCCCAGCGTCAGGGAGAAGGTGAAGATGGAGCCCGCCACCACGCCGGGCAGGGCCAACGGCAGGATCAGGGTGCGAAAGGTCTGGGCCGGGGTGGCGCCGAGATCGCCGCTCGCCTCCAGCAGGGAGCGCGGGATCCGCTCCACCGCCGCCTGGATGGGCAGGATCATGAAGGGTAGCCAGACGTAGATGAACACGATGAAGGTGCCGATGCGCGAGAACGACAGCGACGGCCCCCCGATCACCGGCAGCGAGAGGACGGCGTCCAGCAGCCAGTCCAGTCCCAGAGTATCTGCCAGCCAGCTGATGACCCCCTCCTTGGCCAGGATCAGCTTCCAGGCGTAGACTCGCACCAGATAACTGGACCAGAGCGGCAGCATGATGCCGACGTAGAACAGGGCCCGGGTCTTGCCGCTGGTGTAGCGCGCCATGTAGTAGGCCACCGGAAAGCCGAGCAGGGCGCAGGCCAGCGTCACCAGCAGCGACATGCCGACGGTGCGCAGGATCACGTCCAGGTTCTCCGCCCGCAGCAGGGCGACGAAGTTCTGCAGCCCCAGCTCGTGGCGGATCTGGCCGCTGAACTCGTCCAGCCCGAAGAAGGCATTGGAGAGCAGCATCAGCAGGGAGCCGACATAGATGATGCCGAGCCAGAGCAGCGGCGGCCCGAGCAGGATGGCCAGCAACAGACCCGGCCGCCCGTAGAGCAGGGTGGAAAGGCGCCGCAGCGGCCGATAGGAGAGGGGGGCAGTGGGTTGGTTCATGGCAAGGCTCGCACTGTGGGGGGCGCTCATGGTTGAGCTCCCTGAGGGGCGGTGTGCAGGCGATGGATCGCCTGCTCCGGCCAGCTGAGGCTGACCCGGGCGCCACGGGGCAGGCGGGCCTGGCCCTCGTTGGGGTGGTTGACGATAAGCTCGAGCTGCTCGCCGAGAGCGACCCGGTAGCGCACGAAGGGGCCGAGGTACTCCACTTCGCGCACCTCCCCTGACCAGCCCGGTGTACCGGCCTCGGCGAGCCGGATCCGTTCCGGGCGCACCATCATCTGGCGAGCATCGCCGCACAGACGGCGGGCCTGCTCCCCCTCGAACAGGTTGACGGTGCCGACAAAGCGGGCGACGAAGGGGGTGGCGGGGGCGTCGTAGATGGTATCCGGCGCGGCGATCTGCTCAATCTTGCCCTGATTGAAGATGCAGATGCGGTCGCTCATGGAGAGCGCCTCCTGCTGATCGTGGGTGACGAAGATGAAGGTGATGCCGAGCTGGCGCTGCAAGGCTTTCAGTTCGAGCTGCATCTGCTCGCGCAGCTTGAGGTCGAGCGCCCCGAGCGGCTCGTCCAGCAGCAGGATGCGCGGCTGGTTGATCAGCGCCCGGGCGATGGCGATGCGCTGGCGCTGGCCGCCGGAGAGCTGGCCGGGCTTGCGGTTGCCGACGCCGGGCAGGCGCACCAGCTCCAGCATCTCGTCCACCTTGCGGTAACGCTCCGCCTTGGCGACACCCTTGAGCATCAGGCCGTAGCCGATGTTGTCGCGCACATCCATGTTGGGAAACAGGGCGTAGTCCTGAAACACGGTATTGAGGTTGCGATCATAGGGGGGCACGGTGGAGCAGGGCTCGCCGAACAGCCGGATCTCCCCCTCGCTCGGGTATTCGAAGCCCGCGATCATCCGCAGGCAGGTGGTCTTGCCGGAACCGCTCGGCCCCAACAGGGTGAAAAACTCACCGGCCGGGATCTGGAAGGAGATGTCATCGACCGCCTTCACCTCGCCATAGTGGCGGCTGACCCGGTCAAATTGTACGGCATTCATGGGGCGTCCTTGTCTGTGTGGGAAGCGGGCCGGACTCCTGTCCGGCCCCATATCGGCATTTACTGAGGCACCTCAGCGACCACCCAGGATGGCGATATAGTCCGAGACCCAGCGGTAGTAAGGAACGCAGGTTCCCTGGCTCTTGCACTGGGTGACGGGGGTACGCCAGAAGCGCACTCGATCGAAGTTGTCGATGCCGTTGGTTTTGCACCCCTCTTTCCCGAGCAGGGCATTGCCCTCGCAGGCGGCTGGCACTACGGGTACGGAGCCGAACCAGGAGGCGAGATCCCCCTGCAGCTTGTTGTTGAGGGAGTGCTCCAGCCACTGATAGGCACAGGTGAGGTTCTTCGCCTCGCTGTGCACCATGCTGGTGTCGGCCCAGCCGGTGACGCCCTCCTTGGGCACCGTGGTGGCGATGGGCTGCTTGTCGGCAATCAGGGTATTGGCCTGGAACGGCCAGGAGCCGGAGGCGACCACCCCCTCGTTCTTGAAGTCGTCGATCTGGACGAAGGCGTCGTGCCAGTAGCGTCCCACCAGCTGACGCTGCTGGCGCAAGAGATCGAGGGCGGCCTTGTACTGATCCTCGTTCAGCTCGTAAGGATCCTTGATGCCGAGCGCCGGCTGGTGGCTCATCAGATAGAGGGCGGCATCGGCGATGTGGATCGGGCCGTCGAACGCTTGCACCCGCCCCTTGTTGGACTTGCCGTCCGGCAGGGTCTGCTCTTCGAACACCACGCTCCAGGAGTCGGGCGCCTTGGGGAACACCTTGGTGTTGTACATCAGGATGTTGCCGCCCCACTGGTAGGGCACGCCGTAGTGCTTGCCGTCCACCGTGTGCCAGGGAGCATTCTGCAGGCGGGGGTCTATCTTGCCGTAGCTCGGGATGAGCGCCAGGTTGAGCGCCTGCACCTTGCCGCCGGCGATGAGGCGCAGGCTGGCGTCGCCGGAGGCAGTCACCAGATCGAAGCCTCCCTCGTTCATCAGCGCCACCATCTCGTCCGAGGTGGCGGCCGTCTTGACGTTGACCTTGCAGCCGGTCTCTTGCTCGAAGCCGGTGACCCAGTCGTAGTTCTTGTCGGTCTCGCCGCGCTCCACGTAGCCGGCCCAGGCCACGATGTTGAGCTGGCCTTCACCCTTGCCGAGGGTGGTAGGGGCTGCCTGGGTCTGGCCTGCCAGCAGGGCGGGGATCAGGGCCAGGGTGAGGGGGGTCAGTTTCATCTTGCTCTCCTTGCTGGGGCGGGCACGGTTGTGATGCCACGCTGACAATTAACATCCTGTTAACTAGTCATGAGCGTAGGAGAAGCCGTGAGCAATGAGAATTTCAATTTTTAACGTCAGAGGTATCTGCTAAATCGATATCGAGTGCAGATGAATCTGAATTTCTGCGGCAGATACCACGACAGTGCAAGGGGCGGGTTCAGCGGGCGAGGGGCTGACGGGCCCGCAGCCGGCTCTGATCCCGCACTATGTCGATGAACTCGCGGGCGGTCCACTCCAGCCGCGAGCCGCGCCGCCACACCAGGCCGATGTCGATGGCGGGGATGGGCTCCTTGATGGCGCGGGCCTCGACCCGCTCCTGCTCCAGCGACCAGGGGCGGTAGGCAAAGTCCGGCAGCAGGGCGAGCCCGAGCTGGCTCGCCACCAGGCTGCGCACCGCTTCCACCGAGGCAGTACGCAGCACGATGCGTGGCGCTATGCCGTAGCGGCGCAGGCCGCCACCGATGATCTGGTCCAGCTGGTCGGCGGTCAGCGAGATCATGGCCTCCTCGCCGAGCGCCTTGAGAGAGAGGGTCGACTCGGCGCAGAGCGGGTGGTTGGCGGCGAGCCAGACCCGTAGCGGTGAGCGGGTCAGCAGCTCGGTATCGAACGCCTCCTGGCGGATGGTGCGGTTGGTCATCAGGATCCCCACATCCACCTCGCCGTTGACGATCTGGTGCTCGAGATAGGGCTGCTCATCCTCCTTCACCTCGATCTGCACCGCCGGGAAGGCGCGGCGAAAGCGGCCGAGCGCCTCCGACAGGTAGTAGCCGGCCACCAGCGTGGTCACGCCTATGGTGAGCCGCCCCTGATCCTGCTGGGCCACCGCCTTGAGGGACTGGCCGGCTTCGGTCATGGCGCCGAGGATGCGACGGGCGTGCAGCAGAAACTGGTGACCCTGGGTGGTGAGGCTGACACCGCGCGGATTGCGCTCGAACAGGGCGGCGCCGAGCTCGGTCTCCAGCTCGCGGATGGCGCTGGTGACCGCCGACTGGGAGATGTGCAGCTCGGCGGCGGCGCGGCTGACCGAGAAGCTGTCGGCCACCGCCACGAAATAGCGGATCTGGCGAAAGGTGAAGTTCATCTGGGCGTCCTGCCGCGTGTGATCAAGGTGACTGCCAGCTTACCCTCGAATCGCGGCCAGACAAAAGGCGCCGTGCTGGCGCCTTTGTCATGGTTTTTCCGGCGGTTAGCGGGAGCTGGCCGCCTCGATCACCGGGATCCGGTTCACCGCCTTGCCGAGATAGGCGAGGGTGATGGTCACTATGATGCAGGTGAAGCTGAGCCACATGTAGGGCAGGTAGTCGAGGGTCGCCACCCCCAGTACCCCGGCCATGAAGATGCCGTTGTCGCTCCAGGGCACCATGCCGCAGGTGAGGGTGCCGCCGAACTCGGCGTTGCGGGAGAGGTTCTTGCGTGCCAGTCCCAGCCGGTCGTAGTTCTTGGCCATGATCTTGGGAGTCAGGATCAGCGACACATACATGGCCGAGCCGAACACGTTGGCCAGGAAGGCAGTACCTATGGTGTGGGTAGTCAGGCTGCCAGCACCCTTGATGCGCTTCTCGAAGGCGCTGGCGATCACTTCCAGAATGCCGACCTTCTCCAGCAGGCCGCCAAACCCCAAGCCGAAGATGATGACGGCCACCGAGCCCAGCATGGACTCCATGCCACCGCGGCCTAGGATGTTGTCGATGAAGTCGACGCCGGAGGTGATGGCAAACGGACTGTAGGCGGAGTGCATCGCCTTGACCGGATCCATGTCCTGGAACAGGATGGCCCAGACAAGGCCCAGCAGGGCGCCGAAGCTGATCACCGGGAAGGCGGGTTTGCGGTTGGCCAACAGGCCCAGCACCAGCACCACTGGGACTATGGCCAGCGGGGTGATGTTGAACTGCTTGTCGAGTGCTTCCATCACCAGATTGACCTGCTCCAGGCTGACGTTGCCGGAGTACTGCATGCCGACCACGGTGAACAGGGCGGCGGTGATGACATAGGAGAACAGGCTGATGGGCAGCATCCCCTTGATGTGTTCCATCACGTCGACGTTGGACATGGTCGAGGCCAGCACCACGGAGTCTGAGAGCGGGGAGAGCTTGTCACCGAAGTAGACGCCGGAGAGCACGGCACCCGCTACCAGCGGTGCGGGCACGCCGAGGCTGTGGCCGATCCCCATCATGGCGATGCCGGCGGTGGCAGCCGAGCCCCAGGAGGTGCCGGTGGCCAGTGAGGTCAGCGAGCAGATGATCAGGGTCGCCAGCAGGAAGATGGACGGGTGAATCACCTTGAGGCCGAAGTAGATGATGCTGGGGACGATGCCGCCGGCAATCCAGGTGCCCACCAGAGCCCCGACGGAGACCAGGATCAGGATGGCCCCCATCCCCTTGGCGACGCCGTCGACGGCCGCCTGCTCCAGGGATTTGTAATCATGACCGAGCTTGATGCCGAGCCCCATGATGACGAACCAGGCGATGAACAGTGCCAACTGGATTGGCAGGTCGAGCACGCTGGTGAAGGAGAAGGCCAGGGCCAGGAAAATGGCCAGGCAGGCAAACACCTGCGACATGCCCGGCAATCGGATGTGGTTTTGTTGGTTTTGCATAGATACTTCCTAAACTCTTGCTCGCCAAGGTCAGTCCCTCTCGTCCTGTGGATACACGTATCCCGAGGGGCCCACCCAAAAAGAGGCCGCAATCTAACACAAACCTGGGGGGGCAAATCCCAACTGATTTAGCAAAAATGCAGTTTTGATTGAAAAACTTACAAATTAGTTGATCTCATAACCCGTTTTTGAGTGCTCTGTTTGCCCCGATGGGACATTCGACTCCGATAGAAAAGTCCGATTGCATACTCCTAAAATACAAATGATAATTGTTATCAATTGTTGAGAGGGGAGTGTGTCATGAGATGGATAGTGAGAGCCATGCTGCTGATCGGGCTGCTGGCGATCCTGATCTGGGGTCAGGACAAGGCGTACGGTATGTGGAGCCTGGGCTTCTTGCTGGCCGCCTGGGTCATGCTGGAACCCAGGCTGAGGCCTGCGCTGATCCTGCTGCCGGTGGCCGGTATGACGGGCGTCGCGGCCCTGATCTGGCAACAGCCCTGGTTATGACGAGGTGGCCGGGGCGCTTTGCACCTTCTCTTGCGCCAGCTTGAGCGATTCGATGACGTTTTTCTCCATCTCGGTACGCTTGGCATCGGTCAGGAAGTAGATCATGTCGACGTCGTGACGAATGTAGTGGGAGGGCAGCTGGTTCAGGGTCAGACAGCAGAGATCGGCCATCTGGTTGGCGCTCAGCTTCTGGTTGAGCCCCTGTTTCTCAATCTCCTTGAGCACCAGATGCTCGTAGAAGTTGTGAATGTCGGTATCCAGTATCATATGCGTTCCTTGGCATGACGATGGGCGGTGAGTCGTCAAAAGCATAGTCATAACAAGGGCTAAAAACAAAAGGCCCATCACTTTCGTGATGGGCCTTTTGCATAATGAATGGTGCGAAGAGAGGGACTCGAACCCTCACATCCGTGGGACACTAACACCTGAAGCTAGCGCGTCTACCAATTCCGCCACCTTCGCACATTGTGTTACCAGTTTTGATTTACATGCTGTCTGGAGAAGCATGGTGCGAAGAGAGGGACTCGAACCCTCACACCCGGGGGGCACTAACACCTGAAGCTAGCGCGTCTACCAATTCCGCCACCTTCGCACATTCGGGTTATCAGTCTGGATTGACATGCTGTCTGATAAAGCATGTTGCAGTATGGTGCGAAGAGAGGGACTCGAACCCTCACATCCGTGGGACACTAACACCTGAAGCTAGCGCGTCTACCAATTCCGCCACCTTCGCACATTGTGTTACCAGTTTTGATTTACATGCTGTCTGGAGAAGCATGGTGCGAAGAGAGGGACTCGAACCCTCACACCCGGGGGGCACTAACACCTGAAGCTAGCGCGTCTACCAATTCCGCCACCTTCGCACATTCGGGTTATCAGTCTGGATTGACATGCTGTCTGATAAAGCATGTTGCAGTATGGTGCGAAGAGAGGGACTCGAACCCTCACATCCGTGGGACACTAACACCTGAAGCTAGCGCGTCTACCAATTCCGCCACCTTCGCATCACTGCGGTGGGGGATTCTATAGAGTTTTGAAGGAGCGTCAACAGCCAAAGGGGACTTTTTTCGCTGTTGACGTTCAAAGCAGCATCAAGGGGACAAAACTTCAGCAATCTGCCTCAGTGGGGGGCCAGTGCATCCTGATACATCTGCTCGTATTGAGTGACCGAATCCGGCCAGTTGAAGCGGGTGTTCATGGCATTGCGCTGCACCCGGGCAAACTGCTCGGGATCCTGCAGGTAGTAGAGCAGGCTGCGGCGCATGGCATCGAGCAAGATGTTGGCGGTCGGATCGTTGAAGCAGAAGCCGGTGGCGTGCTCCGGGTCGGCATCCCAGTCTACCACTGTATCTTTCAGGCCGCCGACGGCCCGCACCAGCGGCAGGGTGCCATAGGCCAGGCTGTACATCTGGTTGAGTCCGCACGGTTCGAACAGGGAGGGCATCAGGAAGAAGTCGGCACCCGCTTCCACCAGATGAGCGAGCCGGTCGTCATAGGTGTTGATGAAGGCGAGCCGGTCCGGGAATTGTTGCGCCAGGGTCTGCAGCTGAGCTGCGAGGGAGGGATCTCCCGAGCCGACGATCACCACCTGCACCTTGTGATGCAGAAACTTGTCCAGCACCGGCAGCAGCAGATGAACACCCTTCTGCTCGGTCAGCCGGCACACCATGCCATAGATAGGCAGATTCACCACCGGCAGGCCGGTCTCCTGTTGCAGGCTCTGCTTGCAGATGCGCTTGCCGGCGAGGTCGTCGACGTCATAGGTGGCCGGCAGGAAGTCGTCAAACGCCGGATCCCAGTCCTGATAGTCACAGCCGTTGAGGATGCCGCGCAGATCCGCCGCCCGTTGCTGGAAGATGCTGGCCATGCCGTGGGCACCCAGGTGAGTCAGCAATTCGCTGGCATAGTTGGGGCTGACCGCGTTTATCTTGTCGGCATAGAGCACGCCGCACTTGAGCAGGTTGACGTGGCCGTAGTCGTAACTGATGCGCTGTTCATAGTCGGCAATCTCGGGCACGGCCCAGAACTGCTGGCGCTCGAATACCCCCTGAAAGGCCGCGTTGTGAATGCTGATCACGCTGCGGGTGTGCTGGAAGAAAGGGTTGTGGGCGTGACGGGTTTTCAGCAGCAGCGGCAGCAGGCCGGTGTGCCAGTCGTTGCAGTGCACTATGTCGGGGGCAAAGGCGAGCTGTTCGCTGGCGTGCAGCGCAGCCGCGGCCAGAAAGGCAAAGCGCTCGCCGTTGTCCGGATAGGCCTGGTTGTTCTCGGCGTAGAGCTGGGGGCGATCGAAGTACTGCGGGCAGTCGAGCAGGTAGACGCAGACTCCCTCCAGATCCATCTGATAGATGCGATAGCCGATATCCGGCAGGCCCGGGTGGGTTGGCAGCCAGCGCGAGACCAGCAGTTTGGCCTCATCCCGTCGCTTTATCGTCTTGTAGAAGGGCAGCATGATCCTGACATCATGCCCCTTCTGGGCCAGGTACAGCGGCAGGGCTCTGGCCACGTCAGCCAGGCCCCCGGTCTTCACAAGCCCCTCAACTTCCGAGGCAACGAACAGGATTTTCAGTGGGTTAATAGCCAACTCTTGCTCCCTTAGGTACCACGACGATACCGCCTTCGGACACGGTAAATCGTTCTCTGTCATGGTCCAGATTTTCACCGATCACGGTGCCGGGCGCAATTTCAACGTTCTTGTCGATGATGGCACGGCGAATGGAGCAGCCCTCGCCGATCTTCACGTCCCCGAGCAGGACCGACTCGCTGATGTGGCTGCAAGGCCCCACGTTGCAGCGAAAACCCAGGATGGAGCGCTGGATCTGGCTACCCTGAATGAAGCAGCCGCCGGAGATCAGCGAGTTGGCAATCTTCACCTTGCAGTCGTCGGTGTCGACGAAGGTGGCGGGCGGCAGCGGCGGGTAGTGGGTGTGCAGCGGCCACTTGCGGTTGTAGAGAGAGAAGGGGGCATCATCGGCCACCAAATCCATGTGCGCCTGCCAGTAAGAGTCCAGCGTCCCCACGTCGCGCCAGTAGACGTTGGGCTTCTCGCCCGGAATGACGTTGGTGCTGTAGTCATAGACATAGACGGGGGCGCGCGGGAACAGGCTGGGGATGATGTCCTTGCCGAAATCGTGGCTGGAGTTCTCCTCGGCGGCATCGCGCTTGAGTTCGCGATAGAGCGCCTCGGTCTCGAAGATGTAGTTGCCCATGGAGACCAGCGCCTGGGTGGGATCGCCGGGGATGTGCTTGGGTCGCTTGGGCTTCTCTTCGAAGCCGATCATCCGGCCCTCCTGATCCACCTCGATCACCCCGAAGGCGCTCGCCTCCTCGATGGGCATGCGCAGGGCGGCGACGGTCAGGGCAGCGGCCTTCTGCTTGTGGAAGGTCACCATCTGGCTCACGTCCATCTTGTAGATGTGGTCGGAGCCGAAGATGCAGACGTGCTCGGGGTCGGAGATCTCGATGAAGCGCAGGTTCTGGTAGATGGCGTCGGCGGTGCCGTCATACCAGCGTTTGCCCATCCGCATCTGGGCCGGGATCGGGTCGATGAAGCGATCCGTGATGCCGACGATGTTCCAGCCCTTCTTCATGTGCAGATAGAGGGACTGGGACTTGAATTGGGTCAATACGTAGATGCGCAGGAAGTCGGCGTTGACGAAGTTGTTGAGGACGAAGTCGATCAGTCGGTAGCTGCCGCCGAAGGGAACCGAGGGCTTGCTGCGGGTGGTGGTGAGTGGCTGGAGGCGAGTACCTTCGCCGCCGGCCAGGATCATGGTGAGTATGCCTGCCATCGTATTTCTCTCCCTGAATTCATACTATGAAAAGGTTTTCAGCTTGATGCAAAAAAACACCCCTAAAGGGGTGGTTTGAGGTGTGACAATTACCTTATCAGATCCCGTATGGGGCTCTCTACCTGTTTCCGGTGACTGGTTACACTTATTTACACTTTGCTCAGATAGACCTTGAATTTGGCATCGCTGCTGATCACTTCAGTCCGTTTGAAGTGCGTCTCCAGTATAGGCTGATATCGCAGGAAGGCGTTGGCAACTATCGTCAGCGAGCCCTGGGACTGCAGATGATCCGGCGCCTTGGCCAGGAAGGTCTCGGTGGCCGCGTAGAAGGTCTTGAGACCGGCGTGGAACGGCGGGTTGGAGACGATCCGGTCAAATTTCCCCTGAATGTCTGAATAGACGTCGGATGCCCGCACCTCGCCCTGCAGGCCGTTGATGGCCAGAGTGCGGCGGCTGGACTCCAGCGCCAGCGCGTTGATATCCACCATGGTGACCTTGAGTTCGGGATTGCGCTTGGCCAGCACCGAGCCAATCACCCCGGCGCCGCAACCGAAATCGAGCAGCGATCCCTGCATGGCCGGCAGGCTGGCCAGCAGCATCTGGCTGCCCAGATCCAGTTCGGATGCACTGAACACACCGGGCAGCGCCAGCACGGTCAGTTCAGTCTCGCCAGCCTGGCACTGGTAGCGGCCAAACCAGCCATCCAGCTCGAACGGTTCAACCGGTTTGCTCAGCTCGCCGTGATAGAGCGAGCAGCGGCGGGCCGAGTCGCGTTTGACCGGTTTGTCGCCATAAGGGGCCAGCAGCTTGTCGGCCCCATTGATGCCACCGCGGTTTTCACCGGCGAGGAACAGCTCGGCACCGGCCTCCAGCAGTGGAGTCATCATGGCCAGCAGATACTGGGCCTCGGCCTTGGCCTTGGGCATCAGCAGCAGCAGGGCATCGAAACGGGGGGCACCGCCGAGCTGATGGTCGAACAGGATGGCATCCCCCAGCGCGGCCTGCTGGCTGCGGTAGTAGCAGTAGTCCGTGGTAAAGACGGTGAGGGAGTGGGTCAGGGTCGCCAGCTGACGGGGATAGTCATCCTCCAGCGCGCCGCACACCAGCAGCCGCTTGCCGACAAAGAGGGCTTGGTTTCGTTCCAGCATCTGGCTGACGGCACTGATCGGGCTGCTCATCGGGTCTCTCCACGCAATTTTGGGAGGACATTATACATAGCCGCTTTCGCCTTGACATTTATGCCGTGTTCCCGAAATATGCCCAGACACCATTTTTTGAGCAGAGATGACGCAATGCGGTTCAACGGGTTGAAACGAAAGCATAAAAAAAGCCTGACATTCGGGCCTGCCGACGTTCGCGCGTAACCTCTCATCCCTGAGCAGATTCAAACCCCGGTTGCGCACATCGTACCGGGGTTTTTTATTGCCACATTCATGAGTCAACGGAGAAGGAAATTCCATGTTCAAAGGTTCAATCGTCGCCCTGATCACCCCCTTTCGACAGGGCAAGCTGGATGAAGAGGCGCTGGCGCGTCTGGTGGAGTGGCATATCGAGCAGGGTACCCACGGCATAGTGCCGGTGGGCACCACGGGCGAGAGCCCGACCCTGACCCATGACGAACACTGCCGGGTGGTGGAGCTGGTGGTCAAGCTGGTGGCGGGGCGCATTCCGGTGATCGCCGGGGCCGGCTCCAACAACCCGGTCGAGGCGATCGAGTACACCCGTCATGCCGAGCAGGCGGGAGCCGATGCCACCCTGCACGTGGCCGGTTACTACAACCGCCCCAATCAGGAGGGGCTCTACCACCACTTCAAGGCGGTGCACGACGCCACCAGCAAGCCGATCATCGTCTACAATATCCCGCCGCGCGCCATTGTCGACGTGCAGCCGGCCACCCTGGCCCGACTGGCCGAGCTGCCGCGCATTGCCGGGGTGAAAGACGCCACCGGCGATCTGGCCCGCCCCTGGACCGAACGCCAGCTGATCAAGAAGCCGTTTGCCTGGCTGTCCGGTGAAGATGCCACCGCCGTGGCCTACAACATTGGCGGCGGTCAGGGCTGCATCTCGGTGACCGCCAACGTGGCGCCCAAGCTGGTGGCCGAAGTGCAGAACCTCACGCTGGCCGGCAAGTGGCAAGCCGCGCGTGAGCTGCAAGATAAGCTGATTCCGCTCCATCAGGCGATGTTTGCCGAGCCGAGCCCCGCCGGCGCCAAGTATGCGGTCTCCCTGCTGGGCTTTTGCAGCGAGGAGTGCCGCCTGCCGGTGATGCCGCTGTCCGAGGCGACGCGCACCCGCATTCGTGACGCGATGCAGGCATTGAATCTGTTATAAAAAGTGGGCTCTGGATCGCGCTTTTGACTGGCTAGTCAATTAAAGTGCAAAGTTTGCCGATATACTCGCTTGGATACAACCAAGGATGGCAGGCATGCAGGAATGGGATCCAGAGCACTTCACCAGTTTTGAACATCTCTGTGAAGTGACGCTGGCGGCAGTCAGGGAAAAAACCGAAGCCGAACAGATCTACTTGTGGCTGCGGGCGCCCGAGTCCCAGCTATACAGCTTTCAGCTCGAACAGGGGCTGATCTGCCTGACTGCCGACGCCCTTGCTACGCTCCAGCTGCCAATCGTTTTCATCGAGCATGCCCTCGACAAGGGACAGCTGGTGGTGGAGCAGCTAGCCCACCCTCACGACATCTGGGAGACGGTTGAACCGCAGACGACACGCCTGCGCGCCTGTTTCCCGCTCAAGCGCCACAAGGGGCTGGAGGCAGTGGTCTATCTGGAGACCCGCCGCCGCCTCGATCGCCTCTCCCGTCGCCAGCAACAGAGCATTCAGCTGCTGATGCACTATCTTGCCGCCGAGCTGGAGAGCCGGTTGCTCGCCAGTCAGATCGATCTGGAGCGGGATCAACGACTCCATACCCAGGCCGACCTCATCCGCAGCCAGGCGCTGCAAGGCTCCTTCCTCAGTATGTTGCAGGCGCTGCATCAGGTGGGGGTTCAGCTCTCCCGCTGCGACAGCGAGCATCAACTGCTGCGCGAGGCCGTGGTGCTGGCCCGCCAGGAGCTGCAGTTCGATCGCATCGCCATCTTCCTGGTCGACGCCGAGTTCAAGACCATGCATGGTACCTGGGGTACCAACGAAGCGGGCGAGCTGATCGACGAACATCACTTCATCAGTCCCATTCCGGATCACCCCACGGTACAGGAGGCGCTGCGCCGCAAGGATTATGTGCTGGTGCTGGAGGATGCGCCGCTCTACTACGAAAAGCAGGAGGTGGGGCGCGGCTGGAACGCCATGGTGTCGCTGTGGGACGGCGCCACCCCGATCGGCTGGATTGCGGCCGACAACCTGCTGTGGCGTCGACCGCTCAAGGCCTATCAGAGCGAGATCTTCAAGCAGTATGCGGCCATGCTCTCCCAGTTGCTGATCCGCCAGCGCACTCAGGCCGCGCTTGAGCGTTTCAATCGTGAGCTGGAGCAGCGGGTCAGCGAGCGCACCATGCAGCTGGCGGAGACCAACCGGGCGCTGGAGGAGGCCAACAAGCGCCTGTCGCTGCTGTCGCTGGAGGATCCGCTGACCGGCATCGCCAACCGCCGTCACTGGGATCTCACCATGCAGCGGGAGTGGGAGTGGGCGCGCCGCCATCAAAACCTGCTGGCGGTGCTGATGATCGATGTGGATGAGTTCAAGTCCTACAACGATCACTTCGGTCATGCCAAGGGAGACCAATGTCTGCAACAGGTGGCCGGTCTGCTGCAGGAGGCGGAGCGGCGGCGCACCAACCTGGTGGCACGCTACGGCGGCGAGGAGTTCGTGATCCTGTTGTGCGGTCCGCAACCCGGCGAGGCGGAGCGATTGGCGGAACAGATTCACCAGGGGCTCAGCGAATTAAAGATCCCGCATCCGGCCTCCCGAGTTGCTGATTTCATTACGGTTAGCATAGGTTTTAGCTATCTGGTTCCCTCGCTGGATGGAACATGGCAGAGCTTGACCGAACAGGCTGATCAGGCGCTCTATCATGCCAAATCGCAGGGGAGGGCGTGTACGCTAGCCTATCGGTGAGCCCATGTTGTTACGTCGCTATCCCATCTTCAACCGCCGCCTCGCCCTCGTCGCCTATGGCATCGACTATCAGCTTGCCGATCCGTCCGAATGGACGTTGCTGGCGGCCCAGTGCCGGCTGCTGGCACAGGGGCGGCAATACCTGCTGCCCTTCATCCACGAGCAGCTCGATGAACTGCGCCCCCTGCTGTTCGATCAGGACACCATACCGCTGGTCGAGGCTTCCGCCGATCGGCTGCCCGCCTCCTTCCCCGTACTGGAGCAGTGGCGCGACTACCGGCGCCGGTTGGCGGTGCACGGTGCCCAGCGCGAGCCGCGCTGGTTCAACGCCTCCCGGCTGCTGGTGTTCTGGATGGGCGAAGAGGGGATCCGCCAGCCGACGGAGCACAAGCGGATGGCGCTCGACATCGAGACCTGGGGAGACTTCCTGCCGCTCAAGGAGGCGGGGGTCGACTTCTTCGCCGGCGGTTTTCTCGCCCGCCCGGAGCTGGTCAACCAGCGCGCCGCCCAGCCGGACATGAAGCTGGTGCAGGAGATACTGCAGCTGATCTGCCGCGAGGAGTTCTCCTTCGCCCGGGTGGCCACCCTGCTGGAGCAGGATGCCTGGTTGCCGGGGCAGTTGCTGAGCTATGTCAACGCCCCCGGTTTCGATCATGCCAGCCCCATCGTCTCGGTCACCCGGGCGCTCTCCTATCTGGGGGAGCAGGAGATCCGCAAGTTCGTGCTCATCTACGGGCTGGCCAGGGTCAGCCAGCACATGCCGGAGGCCTGTACCCGCATGGCCATCGCCCGCGGTCGCTTCTGCGAGCTGATCGCACTGAGTGCGCTCGGCAAGGCGGCTGCCAGCTGGGCCTTTCTGGTGGGGTTGGTACTGGATGGCTCGCTGCTCTCCGAGCAGCTCAAGGCCTATCTGCCCAAGGACGTGAAACGGGCGCTGGAGTCCCGCGAGGGACCCTTGTTTCATCTGTTTCAGCTGGTGAAGAGCTATGAACAGGGGGATTGGCCCTTGCTGGCCCAGTTGGCGCCCACTTATCAGCTGGAGCCCGCCAGACTGACGCCCATCTATTTTCAGGCACAAATGTGGGGGCAAGCGTTTCTCGCCACCTAGGTCGTGGCGAGCAAAGATGGCTCTGGCTAGAATGGGGACCCTTTGTTCAGAGACAGACTCCGCACATGACCCTATCCGGATTTCAAGGCCTGGTATTTGACCTCGACGGCACCCTGGTGGACTCCATGCCGCTGCACCTCGCCGCCTGGGCGCACACGGCCCGCGAATTTGGCTTTCACTTCGATGCCGACTGGTTCTATGAGCTGGGCGGCATGCCGAGCCGCAAAATCGCCCTGCTGGTGGCCGAGCAGCAGCAGATCGCGCTGGATCCGCTCATCGTGACCCGCTGCAAGACCGAACACTACGTGGCCAACCTGCACAAGGCGACCGTCTTCCCGGCCATGCTGGAACTGGTTGAGCGCTACCATGGCCGCATCCAGATGGGGATCGGTACCGGCTCGCCCCGCATCAATGCCGAGGCCGTACTGCGCAATACCGGGCTGGATCGCTACTTCCCCGTGGTGGTGACCGCCGACGATGTGGAGCTGCACAAACCCCATCCCGATACGTTTCTGCTGGTCGCACGTCGGCTGGGGGTCGAGCCGGCAGGCTGTCTGGTATTCGAGGATACGGGGATCGGCGTGCAGGCCGGTCAGGCTGCGGGAATGCAGACCTGCATGGTCAGGGATGGCAGACCGGTCGACTTGCAGTATTGAAGGGAAGAGAGAGAAAACGGATGGATCCACTCGGAGGAAGAGTGGAGTCCATTCTCATACGGGACAGACATGATACATGAGAATGGACTCGGTCACCCTTTGACGCAGCAATGGCGCCGGGGTGACTCAGGCAAGTGCATTACTGCTCGCTGCTACCGCCGCCCTGGTTGTCGTCATAACGACCGGGCGCACCGTGGGGGCGCGGCGCCATGGAGACGCGGGGCTTGCGGGCACGCTGGATGCTGACCTGAGGCCGGCCGGAGTGCATGGCGATGGTGGAAATCTTGGCCTTGTAGACCAGCTGCTGGTTGCCGTGGGCATCGGTCAACAGCACGCTGTACTGGTCGAAACCGCTGATGGTCCCCTCCAGCTTGATGCCGCTCACCAGGAAGATGGCGACCTGACTGCGATTCTTGCGCAACCAGTTGAGGGCAGAATCTTGCCCGTTCCCGAGGGAGAAGGCTTGCTCAATCGTGGAGTAGCTTGGGGATTCAGTTGTCATAAATTATTGTCCCGCGGAAAAAAAGTGGCGTTTGATTGTGCTAAATGGTCACTAGCTTGTCAAAGTCATTCTCACACCTGACCCGGATGGTGCAACGACAGGGCTGGTCGGCGCGGGCCGCTGCTGTAATAATTGGCGGTTCTGGCCCCGTGGCGGGCCTCATGCTGGGGTTTCATCTTGCATCCGGTTTCACACCAACATCAACCCACCTATACCCATGACGCCACCGCGTGCGAAGAGTGCGACCTGCTGGTGCCGGCCACCACGCTGGCCGTGGGGGAGGCGAGCAGCTGTCCGCGCTGCGGCCATACCCTGAGCCGCCATCAGCCGGAGCAGGAGCGCAGGCCCATCGCCTACGGCTTTGCGGCCATCATCATGTTCGTGCTCTCCAACTCCTTTACCTTCATGTCCTTCTCCGCCAAGGGGGTGGGGCAGGAGATGACCTTCCTGCAGTGCATCACCACCCTGGTGGATCAGGGTTACCTGTTCCTCGGGGCCGTGCTGAGCCTGACCCTCATCGGCCTGCCACTGGTCTACATGGGCTCCATCATGCTGGTGCTGTGGCGGGTCGACAAAGATCTGCACAGCAATGCCCTGCGCTCTCTCGGTCGGCTGCTGTGCCGGATAAAGCCCTGGCTGATGGTGGATGTCTTCCTCATCGGGGTGCTCATCTCCCTGGTCAAACTGATGGGGATGGCCGACATCAAGATGGGCTTGTCGTTCTGGGCCTTCGTCGGCTACACCCTGCTGCTGATCAAGATGATCTCGTCGCTGGACCGGATGTGGCTGTGGCAGCGGCTGTTCGGGCCGAGCGAGCCGCATGGCGTGACGGTGGATGACGACGAGGCCAGCGCCATGAGCGCCGGCCTGGTGGGTTGCCACATCTGCGGCGCCCTGAGCGAAGCCGGTGCCCACAGCTGCAAACGCTGCGGCGAGCATCTGCACAGCCGCAAGCCGGGCGGGCTGAACCGGACCTGGGCCCTGCTCTTTACCTCCATCATCCTCTATGTGCCGGCCAACCTTTATCCCATCATGGATACCGTCTTCCTTGGGGATGACAGCCCCTCCACCATTCTGGGCGGGGTGCTGGTGCTGTGGGCCATGGGCTCCTACCCCATCGCGGCGGTGATCTTCTTCGCCAGCGTGGTGGTGCCGCTGGTGAAGATCCTGGCGCTGTTGTGGCTCTGTTACATGGTGCAGCGCGGGCAGGGCACCTCGCCCCTTGGCAAGCTCAAGCTTTATCGCATGACTGAATTTGTGGGGCGCTGGTCGATGATCGACGTCTTCGTGGTGGCCATCCTGGCGGGTCTGATCCGGCTCGACAACCTGATGACCATCTATCCGGGCCCTGCGGCCGTCGCTTTTGCAGGTGTGGTGCTGGTGACCATGGTGGCAGCCATGAGTTTCGATTCCCGCCTGATCTGGGATTTACAACAAGGAGAACGCGAACGTGAGTGAGCGTAAGAAGAGGTGGAAACCTGGCTCGGACTTTCTGAGCTCGGCCGCCGCAATCTGGATGGTGCCGCTGCTGGCGCTGTTCATCGGGATCTGGATGCTGTTCCAGCACTGGTATTCGCAAGGTCCCAGCTTCACCCTGACGGTGGCAACGGCCGAAGGGATAGTGGCGGGCAAGACCATGATCCGCTCCCGCGAGGTGGAGGTGGGTCGCATCGAGGCGGTGGAGCTCAGCGATGACTACAGCCACGCGGTGCTGAAGGCCCGCCTGACCAACGCCGCCGCCGGCATGCTCAAGAAGGACAGCCAGTTCTGGGTGGTCAAGCCGCGGGTGGGACGCGAAGGAGTGTCGGGCCTCGGCACCCTGCTCTCCGGCGCCTATATCGAGCTGGCCCCCGGCAAGAAGGGCAAGGCGCGCGACGAGTACGCTATGCTGGACAAGCCGCCACTGGCCTCGCAGGACGCCAAGGGGCTGCGATTATCGCTGAGCAGCCGGGATACCCGGGCGCTCGGGGTGGGGTCGCCCATCAACTACCAGGGCTTCACCATAGGCCAGGTGGAAGAGGCTAAGTTCCTGCCTGAGAAGAGCGAGATGCAGTACCAGATCTTCATCAACGCCCCCTATGACGTGCTGGTGAGCAGCAACTCCCGCTTCTGGATGACCCCGGGCTTTGAAGTTTCCATGAGCAGCGAGGGGATGAAGGTGAAGATGGATTCGCTGGAGAGCCTGCTGGACGGCGGCATCACCATGGGGCTGCCCCCTGGCTGGGCACCCGGTGAGCCGGTCAAGCAGATGGACGACTTCACCCTGTTCCAGGATCAGGCCAGCGTGCTGGCCGGTAGCCTGGATCAGTTCATCGACTACGTGTTCCTGTTCGAGGACAGCGTCGGCGGCTTGCACCCGGGCGCGGCGGTGGAGTATCGCGGCATCCGGGTCGGCACCGTCATCTCGGCGCCCTATCTCATCGACGAGAAAGGGGTGCAGATGTTCCAGAGCCGGCAGATCCCGGTGCTGGCGCGGATCGAGGTGCAGCGTCTCTCCCATCGCTATGCCAACGCGGAGAAGGAGCAGTGGCGCGCCCTGTTCGGCAAGCAGTTCAAGGAGGGGTTGCGGGCGACGCTCAAGACCTCCAGCCTGCTGACCGGGGGCAAGGTGGTGGATCTGAACTTCTACCCCGATGCGCCCAAGTTCCAGCCCACCAAGCTGGCGGGCTATCAGGTATTCCCGACCGTGCAGGCAGGGCTCGACCAGATCGAACGCAAGGTGAACCAGATCCTCGACAAGTTCGTCGACATGGACACCGCCCAGACCCTGAACCAGGTCAACCACACCCTGGCGACCCTGGATCAGACCCTGAAGAATGTCAGTGCGCTGAGTGCCAACCTGAACAAGTTCACCGGTCAGAGCGCGACCCAGCAGTTGCCGGCGTCCCTCAACGACAGCCTGAAACAGCTGCAGAGCACGCTGCAGGAGTATGATGCCAACTCCCAGACCAACCAGGATCTGCGGCAGTCGGTGCAGTCGCTCAACCAGCTGATGCGCGAGTTGCAGCCGTTGGTACATTCGCTCAACGAGCAGCCGAGCTCGTTGATTTTCGATCGGGCTCGTCCCCGTGATCCCGAGCCCAAGCGAGGTCAATGATGAAGAAACGGATGATGACGCTGGCCTTGCTGGGCCTGCTGGCGGGTTGCAGCGCGGCACCGACGCAGCTGCACTACTACTCCCTCGACGCCGAGGCGCAGCAACCGGCCGCCGTGGTGGCGCAGCCGCAGCATCAGCTGGTGCTCAAACCTGTCTCTCTGTCCGGCCAGCTGGATCGGATGAGCCTGGTCTATCAGCTGGAGGGCAAGGAGCTGCACTTCGCCGAGTACCATCGTTGGGCGGGGTCGCTGGATGCCCAGCTCGATCAGCTGACCCTGAACGGTCTCTCCAGCCGCTTGCCGGGATGGGTGGTGCGGCAGGATGGAGCCCGCAAGGGGCCGGTGCTGACCATCTCGGTGGAGCGCTTCCAGGGCCGCCACGACGGTCGCGCCGTGCTGAGCGGCCGCTGGCGCCTGCTGACCGAAGAGGGCACGGTACTGCGTGACGTCCCCTTCCAGCAGGTGCGGGTGCTGCCGGCCGATGGCTACGGCACTCTGGTGAGCGAGCTGGGGGCTGGCTGGCAGCAACTGCTCGACCAGATTGCGACAGAGGTGCGCAAGAGCGCCTGACGCTGTACCGATGCAGCGACCCAAAATGAAACGGGAGGCCTTGGCCTCCCGTTTTTAATTCGTGGCCGTCAGCCACGCTTGAGGATCACTGCTGAACTTCCGAGATCCCTTCGACCTTGACCTCGACCCGGCGATCCGGGGCTAGACAGACGATCAGCTCGCGCTTGGACTTGCTGGTGCAGCTGTCGCCGGTGACCGGATTGCCCTTGCCGCGCCCTTCTACGTTGACCTTGTCTGCCGGTAGACCCTTGCCGACCAGGTAGTCGGCGACGGTCCGGGCACGCTGCTCGGAGAGCTTCTGGTTGTAGGCATCGGAACCGATGCGGTCGGTGTAGCCGATCACGGTGGCAACACCATCCTTGGGTCTGGCCTGCTCGATCTGGCTGTAGAGGTTATCCAGCGCCTGACCACCGGCCGGCTTGAGGGTCGCCTTGTTGAAGTCGAACAGCACGTCCGAGCTCAGGGTGAACTGCTTGTCGACCATCACGGGTTCGGGGGCCGGAGCCGGCATCGGCGCCGCCACCACGGGGGCGACCTGGCCGAAGCGATAGACCACGGCGACCGCCAACAGGCCGTTGTCGAGTTCGACCCCGGTCTTGTCGAGCGAGTTGTCGCCGAGCGGGGTGGTGTATTGGTACTCGAGGCGGGCGGCCCAGTCACGGTTGAAGGCGTATTCCGCCCCCAACGCCCCGACAAAGGCGGCGCCGTTGTCATTGTCGAACTGCTTGCTGTCGGTCCAGGCGTAAGCGCCACCGAGGCGGGTATAGAGATCCAGGCTGTCACTGACCGGCATGCCGATCTTCATGGTGAGCTGGGCCAGCTGGGCTTTTATCTCGTCCCGGCCGATGTCGGTGGGGTCCAGCTTGTCGGTCGCCGTGTATTTGTACTTGCCGAGCCAGTCGTAACCCAGTTCGAAGCCCAGGTTCTGGTTGACCTGATAGCCGAGGAAGGCGCCGGCGCCGACATCGTTCTTGTCCTCTTCGCTGATGGCGTAGTTGTCCTTGATGTCCTGGTTGTGATCGACGCCATAGAAGTTGGACCAACCCAGCTTGGCACCGCCATACCAGGTATTGTCTTGTCCGGCTGCCTGGGCGTTGGCCGCAAGCAAGCCTGAAACCAGCAAGGTAATCAGTGTTTTATTCATGTTGAGCCTCTGCAATTTCATATTGTTGAGGGGAGGTTGACGGGGTCGCCTCTCCTTATGGGTCGGGCTTATAGCACAGCCACAACAGATTAAGGGTAGTCGCTTTAAGCAGGTTCTCAACCAACTGATATAAAACATAATGTGATTACCATTGCCGCAATTTGCCGCGGGAGTTTGCGCTCTGGCGAGGGAGCGCAATAGTTAACCGAGGTGGATTTGCTGCGAGGTGGGCATGAACATCAGATGGATATGGCTGTGCTGGGCATTGTGGCTGGCGCCGAGCTGGGCGGCCGAGACCCTGCAGGTGGTGACCGAGGACTATGCGCCCTACAACTATCTGGAGGAGGCCGACGTCAAAGGGCTCGGTACCGAGGTGGTGGAGGCCATGCTGGAGCAGGCCGGCTTCGAATACACGCTGGATATCTACCCCTGGGCGCGGGCCATCTCGCTGGCGCGCAGTCGCCCCAACGTGCTCATCTACAGCATCAGTCGCTTCCCCGAGCGCGAGGCACAGTTCCAGTGGATCGGGGCGATAGCGCAGATCAATTTTCACGTCTTCGCCCTGGCCAAGCGGGACGACATCAAGCCGTTCAGCCAGCTGTCGCAGGCACGGGCCTGGTCCATCGGTACGGTGCGCAACGACGCGCTGGAGCAGTACCTGATCGGTCGCAAGTTCTCCAACCTGCAACGCAACAACAACCACGAGGCCAACATGCTCAAACTGCTGATGGGGCGCATCGATCTCTGGCCGGTATCGCAGGAGACGGCCAACTACTACGTACGCCAGGCGGGCTATGGGCCTGAGACCCTCAAGATAGTGCACGACATCGAGGATTTTACCGGGGGCGATCTGTACGTGGCGGCGAGTCTGAAGACGCCGCCCGAGGTGATCAAGCGACTGCAGGAGGCGCTGGCCACCATCAAGCAGAACGGCATCTACGACGGCATCGTCAAGCGCTACCGCTGAGCGATGGGCCCGCCGGGGCCGCACAACAAAAAGGGCCGACTGTCGTCGGCCCTTTTTCATCAGTGGGCGAGGAACTCGTATTGAGCCTCGATGAACGCGCCGGCCCGCTCGCTCAGGGCGGCGTGCACGACAGTGGTGGGGTGCACCTGATCCCAGAACATCTTGCCTTCGCAGTCGAGGGTGCTGGCGCTGCGCCGCACCATGGGGCTGGCAACGGCCTGGGCCAGCAGCGGGTTGCCGGCGATGGCGAGCCGCTCCTGCGGGTTGAAGGCGGAGAGGCTGCTGTCGCTGGCGACGCTGGCTGCACTGCGGGAGGCAAACGGCTTCCACACATAGCCGCCGCCGTAGCAGGCGTTCTCGGTGTCGCTCAGGCCGAAGTTCTGCGGTTCGCGCAGCATCTCGGCGAACTGCTTGTCGATCTCGAACAGCTTGACGATGCCGGTGGGGGCCAGCTGGCGTGCCAGGTTCAGCAGCAGCTGGTTGTGGTAGGCGGAGACATGGCTGGCCGCCTCGACCACTTTCTGGCTGCGGGCCGAGGGGTTCTGGCCCAGATCCGGCAGGTTGAACAACAGAATCTGCTTGGCGCCGTTCAATACCATGCGGTTGGCCGCATCGCTGATGGCGTCGCGCACCCGCTTGGCATCCTGCTCGGTGTTCCAGCCATAGGCCAGGTAATCGTTGGCACCGACCCAGAGGATCACCAGATCATCGGGCTTGAAGCTGTCCTTTTGCAGGAACTGGGTCACCTCGTAATCCAGGTTGTTGATGACCTGATACTTGGGATTCCAGGAGATCTTGTTGTAGGCCACCGCGGTGGCGCCCCCTTCCGCCTCGTTGGCGATGGTCAGCCCCGGGAACTGCTGGGTCAGCTGTTCCAGCCAGACCGGCCCGTTGGAGAAGCGGCCCTGATAGTAAGGGGGGCTGGAGGGGAGGTAACCGCGCATCTTGCTATACATCTTGCCGGTATCGGAGAGGCTGTCGCCAAACATCACGATCCGGGAGAAGGCGGGGCGACTGTCGGCTGCCTGAACTGTCAGCGCGAAGAGTCCCAATAAACACACAAACCATTTCTTCATCTTGTTGTTCTCATTGGTTGGAAGCAGGTGGTGCCTGCAGACTGTTCCTCGATAGGCAAAGGTGCTGGGAAGCTGTTTTGCCATCTTGCAGGGTATCTAGCCGAATTTAATTTCGCAGTATGCGGTGTGGATTAAATCGATTACGGTCACACCGCTGTCCCCCAGATGGGGAGGCTTCACGTTTGTTTCACGCACCGGCCGGCACACTGCTCCCGTACCCAATGACAGGAGCATGAAATGAACAAGGCAAGCGTAATCGGTCTGTTGACCCTGATGTCCATCTCTTCTTTCGCCATGGCGGCCTATACCGGCCCGCAGGAGCAGAACAAGGTGTCCGTCGCGCAGTTGAAGGATCTGGCCGATGACAGCTGGGCCACCCTGGAAGGGAAGCTGGTCAAGCACCTGGGCGGCGAGAACTACATGTTCCGCGACGCCAGTGGCGAGGTGGAAGTGGAAGTGGATCAGGATGTGTGGCGCGGCACCGAGGTGGGCCCGGACGATCTGATCCGCATCCGTGGCGAGGTGGACCACAGCTGGAACAAGACCGAAGTGGAGGTGGAGAGCCTGGAGAAGGTGGGCGCCGCCCCGCAGAGCAAGGGCGGTTTCATCGCCAAGTAAGGCCTGAATCCCTACGCCAGACGTAACAAGGGCGCCTCCATGGAGGCGCCCTTTTGCTGTTGGTCTGCTTAGCCGGTGCGGGCCAGCGTGCGCTTGAAGCCCTTCTCGGCCTGATTGACCTTGTAGAGATAGCGTCTGGCTTCCGCCTTGGGGTGCTGCTCGGTCAGGATCTGGTACACCGCCTCGGGCGAGAGCTGGTTGATCATGCCGGGCGCCGCCTTGCGGTCACTGGAGAAGGTGTTGAGCACCCCGCCGGCGCCGCCGTTGTAGGCGGAGATGACGGCGTAGCGGCGCGAGCGCGGATCCTGGATATCCACCAGATAGACAGTCTGCAGCAGGTGCAGGTAGGCGGTCCCGACGTCGATGTTGTAGGCCGGGTTGAACAGGTCCTCCCGGGTCGGCTGGCCACTCTTGCCCTTGACCCGCACGTAGACGTCCCGCCCGGCGGTGGCCGGGATCACCTGCATCAGGCCGTAGGCGTTGGCATGACTGACCGCATAGGGGTTGAAGCTGCTCTCGGTCTTGATCACCGCGTAGATCAGGCTCTCGGCCACCCCGTACTTGCGGGAGGCTTCCCGGATCAGGCTGGCGTACTTGTAGCCCCGTCGATCCTCGTGGTTGGCCACCATGGGGATGTCGACGAAGAAGATGGTGCGAATGCCGAGGGTGCGCTTCTTCATCGCCGTGTTGAGCAGGTAGTCGGCATAGCGCTCGGCGCGCCAGTCGAAGCGGATCGGCTGGCCCTGGTTGTCCAGCACCTGGCCGTAAAGGAAAGGCTCGCCGCCGGGCAGGATCTCGGCGTCGGAGTAAAGATCCACTTCCGCCGGATCATCCGGGGTAAGCAGGGTCTCGATGATGGCGCGGCGCAGGTGGGAGCGCGGGTCGATACCGGAGACGGTCTCGACCATGATGTGGCCGCTGGAGAAGTCGATGTGGGCCCGGCTCTTGTACTGATCCGTGTATTTGACGTAGTCAAACTTGCCCGCAAACAGCGCCTCACGCCCCCATATCTCGTTCACGTTGTGGGAGAGCGCGCTGATCATGTGTTCGAAACCGCGGATGTCCTTGCCGTTGACGAGATCGTCATCCTCGTTGCCATTGGGCTTGGGGGAGGATGAGCAGGCAGAGAGAAACAGCAGGGTGCACAGCAGCCAGAAAATTCGGCCCATAGAGTCCTCAAACTGGGCGGCGGGCCGCCCGTCACTTCCGTCGTTGCCGTGAGTCGGCGGGGCCGGCCTGTACCGGCCCCGTTCACGGATTATTTGCTGGGCGGGGTATAACCGTCGATGGCCACTTCACCCGCTTCGAACAGGTAGTTCACCATCTCTTTCTCCAGCAGCTGGCGATGCTCGAGGTTCATCATGTTCAACTTCTTCTCGTTGATCAGCATCACCTGCTTCTTCTGCCACTCGGTCCAGGCTTCCTTGCTGATGTTGTCAAAAATGCGCTTGCCGAGTTCACCGGGGTAGAGCTGGAAATCGAGACCCGGGCCCTCTTTTTTCAGGCGTTGGCAAAATACGGTACGGCTCATGTTGACCTCTATGGTTGTAAGTCCGGATAGGCGAGCAGACGGGCCGTGGCGGCCGCCAGACCCACCTCTGCAGGATGGCGTAAGTTATACCAGAGTCGGTTATCCGCTTCCATGAGCAGGGGGGCCGGCGGCGCGTCGGTTTCGACCAGCATGGGCCGGATATCGAGGTGAAAGTGGCTGAAAGTATGGCGAAAACCGGCCAGTTCACGGGGTTCGCTGCCGGTCAGGCCGAGCCGCTGCAACAGCCCCGCCACCTCGGTGTCCGACTCCACCTGGGGGAAGCAGTAGAGCCCGCCCCAGATCCCTTGCGGCGGCCGCTTCTCCAGCAGCAGCTGATCGCCGTGGCGGATGAGCAGCATGATGCCGGTACGGGCCGGGATGCTCTTTTTGGGCTTGCTGTTGGGGTAGGCTGTGGGGTTGCCCTGCGACAGCCCCTGGCAATCCTCCCGCACCGGGCAGCGCTCGCAAGCGGGCTTGCTGCGGGTGCAGACGGTAGCCCCCATGTCCATCATGGCCTGGTTGTAGTGGGCTACCCCGAGCTTGGGGGTGAGGCGAGTGGCCAGCTCCCACAGATCGTTCTCCACCTGCTTCTGTCCGGGCCAGCCGGGCAGGGCCAGCCAGCGGGTGAGTACCCGCTTCACGTTGCCATCCAGAATGGCGTGGGGCTGGCCAAGGGAGAGGGAGAGCACGGCGCCTGCGGTGGAGCGGCCGATCCCCGGCAGCGCCATCACCTCCTCCAGCCGCTCCGGGAAGAGGCCGCCATGGAGGTCGCGGATCTGCTGGGCCGCCTTGTGCAGGTTGCGGGCGCGGGCGTAATAGCCGAGCCCGGTCCAGTGGTGCAGCACTTCGTCGATGGGGGCGTCGGCCAGCGCCAGCACGTCGGGAAAGCGGGCCATGAAGCGCTGATAGTAGGGAATGACCGTAGCGACCTGGGTCTGCTGCAGCATGATTTCCGAGACCCAGACCCGGTAGGGGGTCTTCTCCTGTTGCCAGGGCAGGGTCTTGCGGCCGTGGAGCTGATACCAGTCCAGGATCCTGGTGGCGAAGGTCGCGTTATCTGAGTTGTTCACATTATGCTCATGTTATTGATTTAAAACCAAATTGACTAACGTGTAGCGGTCTTGGCGCTGATACCAGTGCAACACCCGGTTGGCGAAGGTGGTGTTGTTCGGATTGCTCACGTTGTTCTCATGTTATTGATTAAAAAGGGGAGCTCTCAGGCTCCCTCTTGAAATGGTGGCCAGCCTCGGGCTGGCAGGGGCGCGCTTCAGCCGCGCCAGTCCTGCAGCGCCTTGAGGCTGACGTTCTGGCCGCCCACCTGCAGGATGATGTAATCCTGGGCGATGGCGAGCAGGGTGACGCCGGGGGCGACCTCGCTGCCTTCCCGGTAGGTGCGTCCGTTCAGGGTCACGGCCCGGTTGGCCGGGTTGGAGGAGAAGACGTGGGCACCGTAGGCCAGCGGCGGCACCTGCTGGCGGAGCGCCTGCGGCAGGGCGCTGAGCGGCGTGGCCTGCAGTTCGGCCGGCACCTGTGGTGGCGCGCTCTGCTGCAACGGGGTGCTGTTGAGGGCATTGAGGATGCGCTCGGCCAGCCCCTGGCTGCTGTCGGCGGGCGCCGGTGCAGGCTGGGCATCGGCTTTGGGGATGACCACGGGTTCGGGCGGCGGCGGTGGCAGCGGACGGGTGATCATCGGCCTGGGCTCGACCCGCACGAAGGGCGGCGTCACCACCTCCTTCACCTCCACCGTCTTCTCGATGGGGCGGTTGTTGAGCAGGTGCCAGCCGTAGTTGGCGGAGGCCCCCATCACCAGCGCCAGCGGGGCCAGCAGCCACCAGATCCAGCGTCTGGGTTGTTCCTCTTCCTGGCTGACCGGCAGCCCCATTGCCGGGATGTGCGGGGTGAACTGGGGCTGGTCGGCCCGCCGCAGCGCCTTGAGCAGGGTGGACATCAGGAAGCCTCCTCCGACAGTGTGTTCATGGCATCGTCATCCTCTGCCGGGTCCAGCCTGGCCGGCTTGCTGGCCCGCTGGGCTGGGTCTTCCAGCTTGGGCATGGGTTCGCCAGCCATCACGTTGAGGCGCAGCAGGGTGTTGCTGCCGGCGATGCCGTCCGGGTTCAGCCCCTGGGCGCGCTGGAACTGCTGCAGCTTGGTCTTGAGCTCGGCATCGAAGCGGCGGACCTTGCGATCCGGTTGCTGCAGGGCCCGGCTGAGGGCGTTGTCGAGCCACTGCACCTGGCTGGGTCCGGCGTTGTTGCCGATCAGGGTGACACCACCCTTGGGCATGCGCCACAGCAGGGTGTAGCTGCCGCCCCAGTAATCGCTCAGCCACTGCCTGTCCACCTGCCAGCTCTGGTTGCCGATGAGCAGGTTGGCCTTGTCGGGCCCGAGGTTGACCAGGGTGGCGTAATAGGTGCCGCCGGTCTCGTCGGTCAGGCTGACGAGGGCGGGATACTGTAGTGCCTGCAGATCGGCCAGGGAGGCCTCGCCCTCCTGGCAGCGCAGGCCGGCGCGCGGCGCGTTGTCGCAGGTCGCCTCTTCCAGCTCGGTCTGGTAGCCCCACACCTTGTAGAGATTCTGCATGGCGCTGTCCGGTTCCAGCGCCTGATTGATGGCGCGGGTCAGCTGCTCCTGCTGCTCCGGGGTGTCGTCCACCTTGACCGGCACCTCCACCGTGACCACCGGGCGGGTCGGGAAGAAGCCGAAGAACTGCCAGCCCCACCAGCCGGTGGCCACCAGCAAGGCGCCGATCAGCGCCACCATCAAGCCGGACTGCCAGGTCCCCTCGTCACGGATGCCGCTCACCTCGAAGGCCGCCAGGCTGATGTCGCCGTGCACTATCTTGTGGCTGCCGCGGGCGAAGGCGGCGATCAGGGCTCGGTCGCAGATGAGGTTGATGAGGCGCGGGATGCCGCCGGAGAGGCGGTGCAGGGTCTGGATAGCTTTGGGGGTAAAGATGGGCTGCACGCAGCCGGCCACCTGCAGGCGAAAGCGGACATAGGCGTCCACGTCCTGGCAGGAGAGCGGCAGCAGGTGGTAGCGGGCGGTGATGCGCTGGGCCAGTTGGCGCAGCAGGGGCTGGCGCAGCATCTGCTGCAGCTCGGGCTGGCCGATGAGCACCACTTGCAGCAGCTTCTTCTCGTCGGTCTCCAGGTTGGTGAGCAGGCGCAGCTGTTCCAGCACGCCGGGCAGCAGGTGCTGGGCTTCGTCCACCAGCACCACGCTGCGCTTGCCTGCCGCCAGATTGGCCAGCAGGTGATCGCGAATGAGGTCGAACAGCTGCTTGAGGCCGGCATCCTGGCCATAGGCCAGCTGGAATTCGTCGCAGATGGCCGCCAGCAGATCTCGTTCGGTCAGGGATGGATTGAGGATGTAGGCGATCTCGGTCTCGGCCGGCAACTGCTGCAACAGGCAGCGGGAGACGGTGGTCTTGCCGGTGCCCACTTCCCCGGTCAGCAGCACGAAGCCGCCCCCATCCTGCAACCCGTAGTTGAGGTGGGCGAGGGCTTCCCCGTGGCGTTCACTCATGTAGAGGTATTTGGGATTGGGCGAGATGGAGAACGGGTGCTCCGACAGACCGAAGAACTGTGTGTACATAAGGATCCATTCCGTTGTTATGGGCGGCAGGTTAAAGCCTCCCCAGAGGGATGTCAAAGACCCGGATGCCATAAGGGGGGCCAGCGCGCACCCTGATTTGCCGGCGGGAGAAAGGGCGCTGCCGGGTTGGCTGGCGAGGCTGGTGGCGAGGGGCGTTTTGCCTCTCACTGGGCCGTCATGGGCTCGTCCCGCCGACGGGGGATAGGGGCAGCCATAGTCTCCACCGGTCAAACCGGTATAATCGGGACAGGTTTATCAAGGGAGACACAGCTTGCAGACTTATCTGGTTGGGGGCGCAGTGCGGGATCGCCTGCTGGGATTGCCGCAGGGCGACAGGGATCACCTGGTGGTCGGGGCGACCGTGGAACAGATGCTGGCGCTGGGCTTTACCCAGGTGGGCCGCGATTTTCCCGTGTTCCTGCACCCCAAGACCCAGCAGGAGTACGCGCTGGCCCGCACCGAGCGCAAGCAGGGTCGCGGTTATACCGGCTTCGTCTGCCACGCCTCGCCGGAGGTGACGCTGGAGCAGGATCTGCTGCGCCGGGATCTCACCGTCAACGCCATCGCCGAGGATGAGACGGGACAACTGCACGATCCCTATGGCGGCATCGAGGATCTGAAACAACGGCTGCTTCGCCACGTCTCCCCCGCCTTTGCTGAAGATCCGCTGCGCATTCTGCGGGTGGCCCGCTTCGCCGCCCGCTTCCACGCCCAGGGCTTCGTGGTGGCCCCCGAGACGCTGGCACTGATGCGCGAGATGACCGAGACCGGCGAGCTGGCTCACCTGACCCCGGAGCGAGTCTGGAAGGAGCTGGAGAAGGTATTGCTGGGACCGACCCCACAGGTGTTCTTCGAGGTGCTGCGCGAGTGCGGCGCCCTGGCTGCGCTGTTCCCCGAGCTGGATGCCCTGTTCGGGGTGCCTGCCCCCGCCAAGTGGCACCCGGAGATCGATACCGGCATCCACACCATGATGGTGCTGGCACAGGCCTGCCGGCTTTCCCCCGAGCTGGCGGTGCGCTTCGCGGCGCTGTGCCACGACTTTGGCAAGGGGCTGACCCCCCCGGAGTTCTGGCCGAGCCACCATGGCCATGGCCAGAAGGGGCTACCGCTCATCCGCGACTTCTGCGAGCGTTTCCGGGTACCGAACGAGTGCCGCGATCTGGCGCTGTTGGTGAGCGACCTGCACACCCATATCCACATCGCCTTCGAGCTCAAGCCCGCGACCCTGCTCAAGGTATTCGACAAGGCCGATGCCTGGCGCAGGCCGGAGCGCTTTGCCCAGCTGCTGGACGCCTGCCGCGCCGACTTTCACGGCCGCACCGGCTTCGAGGAGCGGGTCTATGCCGAGCCCGACTATGTGGCGCAGGCGCTGGCGGCGGCCCAGGCCGTGCCGGTGCAGGAGATAGTGGCAGCCGGATTCAAGGGGGAGGCTATTCGCGAGCAGCTGGCCAAGCGGCGGCTCGATGCCATCAGCCGGGTGCGCGATGAGTGGACCTTCCTCGAGGATTGACGAGGTGTGGAGACGAGGCATGGACAATAAAGCCCGGGTCAATGACCCGGGCTTTTTCATTGCTGCGTCTGCACTGCGAGCGGCTATTCACCTGGGCCGAAGCGTTCCTGAACGGGGTCGTAGAAGTAGGCCTGATAGTTGAAGTCGATCCCCTTGATGTAGGGGTTTTCCAGCCGGAACAGCCGGCGGGTATGGAGGTGGGCGAAGCTCAGGGAGGGTTTGAAGGTCTTCAGCCAGAGCGCCTGCAGGGAGCCGTCGCGCCAGGCTGCCTTGAGCCCCTGCTGTACCCGGGCGATGGCCTGCCGGTTGCTGTTGTGGGTGAAGAAGACCCTGGGCAGCGGATAGTAGAGCGCCACGCTCTCATCCATCACCAGCCCGGGTACATCCCGGTGGTTCAGTTTCTCCTGGGGCAACTCGTTGATCCCGCGGCAGAAGAGCGCGAAACGGCTACGCGCCACCATCTTGAACAACTGCTCGTAGCCCTCCACCTCCTGCACCTTGAAACCGGCTCGCTGCAGGATCTGCACATCGAGCCAGCCCTTGCCCTGACCGATGTCGAAGCGCTTGAGCCCCTCCAGGCTGGTCACTCCGGCGACGGCGCTCTGCTGCTCGGGGCTGACGAAGCAGATGCGGTAGCTGACGATGCCGAGGTGGATGGGAAAGCGCACGTAGTCGATGCCGCTCATGTCCCGGTCGGAGCGGTAACTGTCCATGGCGAACAGGTTGGGGTAGTCGTTGAAGCGCAGGCTGACCCACATCCGGGCCAGGGTCATGGGGGGCGCGGCCTGCATCCGGTAGTCGCCATGGCTGACGCGGGTCTTTTCCAGTGCCAGGCGCAGCAGCTCGCGATCATAGGTGCTTCTGGGATCGTGCTCGCTCTCCGGACTCATGTAGGTGAACAGGGTCGGGCTGGCCAGCACGGGCAGTGCCAGCAGCAGGGCGAGCAGCGGGGTCCAGTGCATCATGAGCTCCTGTGAAAGGGTGAGACTCCTCTGAGTGTAGTGGCTCTCCCCGGCGGTGAGCGGGGAGCCGCCAGAGTCACTGCTTGCCGCTGGCCGGCTCGCCGGGTCCGAAGCGCTGGGTGAGGGGATCGTAAAGGTAGGGCTGGTAATCGAAGTCGAGTCCCTGCAGCAAGGGGTTGTCCAGCCTGAACAGCAGCCGCTGGTCCAGCCTGGCGAAATCCAGCGCCGGCTTGAAGGTCTTGAGCCAGAGCGCCTGCAGTGAACCGTCCCGCCAGGCCAGTTGCAGACCGGCCTGGACCCGGCGAAGTGCGTGCTGGTTGTCCTTGTGGCTGTAGAAGAGGTGGATGAAGGGGTAGTAGAGCGCCAGATGCTGGTCGACCGTCAATTTTTGCAGATCTCGGTGCGTATCCAGCTCGGTCAGTAGCTCATTGGCTCCCCGGCAGAACAGATCCACCCGGCCGCGCACCACCAGCTTGAACAGCCGCTCGTATCCCTCCACCTCCTGTACCTTGAAACCGGCCCTGCGCAGTATGTCGGCATCTTGCCAGCCGCGGCCCTGGCCATGGCTGAACTGCTGCAGCTCGTGCAGGGTACGGACTTGGGCCACGGCCTGCTGCTGCTTGGGGCTGACGAAGCAGATGCGATAGCCGAGGATGCCGAGATCCACCGGAAAGCGGACGTAGTCGAGATCGTGGCTCCCCTCCGGGCGCGGGAAGCTGTCGATGGCCAGCAGGTTGGGATAGAGGTTGTACTGCAGCACCTGGCGCAGCCGGGTCCGGCTCATGGGCGGGGCCGGACGCAACTCGTAGTCGCCGAAGCTGTCGCGGGTCTTCTCCAGCGCCAGTTGCAGCAGCTGCTGGCCGTAGAGGGTGCGCAGGTCCCGCTCACTCTCCGGGCTGACGTGGGTCACTATGTCCAGGGCCGGCAGAAGGGGGGAGAAGAACAGGCTGCCGGCCAGCAGCCCGAGGATCATCACTCTGTGGTTCATCATACCGCTCACTGCTGTCACATTGAGTTGAGTGTAGCGGCTGTGGCGCCAAGGCTGGGGGCCTGGGCCCGGGAAACCCGGCTTTTACCGACGAGTTGGTTACCAGAACAGCTGGCCGAGCAGGGGCGCCAGCAGCACGGTCACCATGCCGGCGATCATCATCACCATGCTGGAGACTACCCCCTCCTCGTTGCCCATCTGATAGGCCTTGGCGGTGCCGGCGCCGTGGGCCGAGGCACCAAACCCGGCGCCCTTGCCGAGTCGGCTGCGAATGGCCAGCAGGGTGAGCACGCTCTCGCCGACCGCCATGCCGATGACGCCGGTCAGCACCACGAACAGGGCGGTGAGATCGGTCTGGCCGCCGATGGCGCGGGTCGCCTCCACCGCAAACGGGGTGGTGATGGAGCGCATCGCCAGACTGCGCTGCAGCATGTCGGAGAGATCGAGCCAGCGGGCCAGCAGCACGGTACTGCCCACCGCCATCACCACCGAGGCGACCACCCCTACCGACAGCGACAACCAGTGGCGGTGAATGAGCTGGCGGTTCTCGTAGACCGGCACCGCGAAGGCGACGGTGGCCGGCCCCAGCAGCCACAGCAGCCAGTGGGATTCGGCCATGTAGTCCTGATAGGGGATGTGGAACAGCATCACCACCGCCACCAGCAGGGTGGGGGCCAGCAGCAGCGGCATCAGGGGCAGGATGCGTTTCTTGCCGTAGAGCCACTTGCTGGCGTAGTAGAACAGCAGGGTGAGGGCGAAGCAGAGCAAGCCGAGCAGGGTATCAGACATGACGACGACTCCGGCGGGCCAGTTTCAACTCGAGGCGATAGACCCGGTCCACCACCAGCGCCGTGGTGCCGAGCACCAGTATGGTGCTGAGCAGCAGTACCACCATGATGCGCCACCCCTCCTGCAGCAGCAGATCCTGATAGTTGACCACCGCCACCACCGCCGGCACGAAGAACAGCAGCATCTCGGCCAGCAGCCAGCGGGCGCCGGCGCTGAACCAGTGGGTCTTGACCACGCCGAGCAGGATCAAGGCCAGCAGGGCCAGCATGCCGGTGAGGTTGGCAGGCAGCGGCAGATGGAAGGTACGTACCGCCAGATCGGCCAGCAGCCAGATGGCGGCCAGCAGGGCGATTTGGAAGGGGGTCTGGAACCAGCGAATACAGAGGGCTTTCATGATCTAGGTCTTTCTGTGAACTTGCTCACAGTATAGAGAGAGGCCAAACCTGCAAAAAATGAATTTAAATTATCAAAATCATGCCAAAGATGCATGATCAGGTTTTGCCGTCCACCAGGAGAGAGCCATGGACATCCGCGCCCTGCGTTACTTTGTCGAACTGGTGCGGGAACAGAGCTTCACCCGCGCCTCCGAGAAGCTGTTCGTCACCCAGCCCACCATCAGCAAGATGATCCGCAACATGGAGGAGGAGCTGGGTCAGCCCCTGCTGAGCCGCGCGGGGCGCCGCTTCACCCTGACCGACAGCGGCCGGGTGCTGTTCAACCGGGCCCAGACCATTCTGGCCGAGATGCAGCAGCTGGAGGCGGAGCTCGCCGATCTGCAGAGCCTGCAATTCGGCCGGCTGGCACTCGGCATTCCGCCCATGGTGGGCCACGTCTATGCCGATCTGATCCGTGCCTACCGCAGTCGCTACCCCAAGGTCGAGCTCTCCATCGTCGAGTACGGCGGCCGGCGCATTGAGCAGGCGGTGCTGGAAGGGGAGCTGGATCTCGCCATCACCATGCTGCCGACCAAGGAGGGGGGCGCCCTCAGTGCGCTGGAGCTGGACCAGTACCCGATCCAGGTGGTGCTGCCCGACCTGCCGCGCTGGCGCGATAGCCCTGACATCCGGCTGGAGGCGCTCTGCGACGAGCCCTTCTTGCTCTACACCCAGGCCTTCACCCTGAGCGAGCGGCTGGAGCAGGCGTGCCGAGTAGCCGGCTTCGAGCCCCAGGTGGCGGCGCGCAGCAGCCAGTGGGACTTTCTCACTGCCATGGTGCGCAGCGGCATGGGGGTCGCCTTTTTGCCTGAGCCCATCTGCCGGCGGCTGGCGCCGGACGGGCTGGTGTTGCGACCGCTGGTGCCCGAGCTGAGCTGGCGGCTCGGGGTGATCTGGCCGAGCGAGCGCTATCTCTCCCGCACCGCCGAGGCCTGGCTGGCGCTCTGCCGCGAGCAGGGGCAAACCGGCCCCCAAGGCTGAGCAGACGGGCCCCCTTCAGCGGGTAGCCAGCAGGCTGCCCAGCTGGCGGCAGAGACGGCGCAGGGCCTGGTTGTCGAGGGAGGCAAAGCCGAGCAGCCACCCCTCCTGCGTCGGTGGGCCCAGGTAGAACTGGCCGAGGGGGCGCAGCCCCAGCCCCTGTGCGTTGGCGGTCTCTGTCCAGCGTGCCTCGCCGCCGGGGGGCAGCAGCACGGCGCACTGCAGGCCGGCCCCGCTGTGAATGGGGGTGAGGGGGGGGCAGTGGCTGGCCAGCTCGGCCAACAGCAGGTCGCGGCGGCTCTGGTAGACCAGCCGGCTCTGGCGCAGGTGGGTGGCGAAGTGGCCGGCGCGGATGAAGTCGGCGGTGACCGCCTGCAGCAGCTGGTTGCTGTGGCCGTCGACCGCGGCCCGGGCCCGACAGAAGGACTCCATCAGTGGCCTGGGCAGCACCAGGTAGGCGAGGCGCAGCGAACCGAACAACACCTTGCTGAAGGTGCCCACGTAGAGCACCCGCCCCTGACTATCCAGCCCCTGCAGGGCGGGAAGCGGCCGCTGATCGTACTGGTACTCGCCGTCGTAGTCGTCTTCCAGGATCCAGGCGCCGTGCCGCTCGGCCTCGGCCAGCAGCGCCATCCGCCGCGGCAGGCTCATGGGCACGCCGAGCGGATACTGGTGGGCTGGCGTGGTGTAGATGAGCCGCGGCGCCGGGTGTTCCCCCTGCGGGTTGAGCCCCTCTCCATCCACCGGCACCGGGTGCACCCGGGCGCCGGCACTCTCCATGGCGGTGCGGGCCCCGGGGTAGCCGGGATCCTCCACCCAGACGGTATCGCCGGCATCGATCAGCAGTTGGGTCGCCAGCAGGATCCCCTGCTGGGAGCTGGTGAGGATCAGGATCTGGTCCGGCTCGCACACCACGCCGCGCGACTGTACCAGATAGCTGCTGATGGCACCGCGCAGCGCCTCCAGCCCCTGCGGCTCCCCGTAATTCATCCAGTCACCGGCGTGCCGGCGCCACTGCTGCTGCATCAACCGGCCCCACAGGGGCTGGGGGAAGAGGCGGGGATCCGGCTGGCTGGAGGCAAAGGAGCGGCCTACCTCGGGCACGTCGTGACAGGCGCCGCTGTCGGCCATCTCCTGGCCTCGGCGCGACAGACCGGCTGCCGACTGGGGCGGGCGAGGAGTCGGGGAGACCGCGGCCAGTGCCACGAAGCTGCCGGCCCCCACCTTGCGCACCAGATAACCCTCTGCCTCCAGCCGGCCATAGGCCTGCTCCACCGTGCTGCGGGAGACCCCCAGATCGGCGGCCAGCATGCGGCTGGCGGGCAGCCGGCTGTGCTGGGGCAGGTGGCCTGCCAGCATGGCCGAGCGCAGGGTGCGGACCAGCTGTTCGTGCAGCGGCAGATCGCTGGCTTGCTGGGTGGCAAACAGGGTGGGCAGGGCAGGCATGGGGATCTCCCGGGCACTAATTGGTCTGCTCATATTGGCAAAATTGGTCGGCGTGGCAAGGCCATTATGTCGCTACAGTGAGGCTCAAGGTTCGGGATTCACAACTATTGGCAATGAAAGGAGTCTGCATGTCGGAGTACAGCGCCACCATCAGCTGGCAGCGCGGGGCCAGCGAGCCCTTCGTCGATCAAGGGTACAGCCGGGCCCACTGGTGGGAGTTCGACGGCGGCGTCAGGGTGCCCGCCTCCTCGTCTCCCCACGTGGTGCCGCTGCCCTGGTCGGTGGCTGAAAACGTCGACCCGGAAGAGGCCTTCGTCGCGGCGATCTCCAGCTGCCACATGCTCACCTTCCTCTGGCTGGCGGCCAGGGCAGGCTATCTGGTGGAGAGCTACCGGGACGAGGCGGTGGGCATCATGGAAGCCAATGCCCGCGGTCGTCAGGCCATTACCCGGGTCACCCTGCAGCCGCTGGTGCAGTTCGGCGGTGAACGTCAGCCGGAGCTGGCCGCGCTGGAGCAGTTGCACCATCAGGCACACGAGGAGTGTTTCATCGCCAACTCGGTCACCACCGACATCACCACCCGGATCCGGGTTTGAGTACAAGGAGCGTCACTATGAGTCATGTATTGAGCAGCGGGTTGGCCAGTGCCGAACAAGCCCGCCTCTTCTTCGAGGCCCAGTTGGCCTTGCGCACCGACCCGGCGGATCTGGCCGCCGATCTGCTGGCCGGTGAAGAGCGGATCGTGGTCATCGACACCCGTTCTGCCGGTCACTATGCCGAGGGACACATCCCCGGCGCCATCAGCTTCCCCCACTCCACCATGAACCCGGCCACCACGGCCGCGCTGGCGCGGGACAAGGTCTATGTCTGCTATTGCGACGGCATCGGCTGCAACGGCTCGACCCGGGGCGCCTACAAGCTGGCGGCGCTCGGTTTTCAGGTCAAGGAGCTGATCGGCGGGCTGCACTGGTGGCGGCAGGACGGCTTTGCCGTCGCCACCGGTAGCGAAGCGGGCGTGCTGCAAACGGGGGGGATTGCCTGTGGCTGCTGATATCCATCTGAACGAGTTCGGCCAGCCGGTCGGTGCGCCGCTGCCCGACTGGCGAGGCGCCGAGTTTCCGCCCCGTCGCTCCCTCAACGGCTGGGGTTGCCGGCTGGAGCCGCTGGATCCTGAGCGACACGGCCCCGGCCTGTGGCAGTCCTTCAGCGCCGACAGTGGGGCCATGTGGACCTACCTGACCACAGGCCCATACGCAACAGAGGCGGACATGCTGGTCTGGCTGCGAGAGTGCGCCGCCAAGAGCGATCCCCAGTTCTACACCATCTTCGACCAGGATGGTGAACAGCCGCTGGGGCTGGCCAGCTACCTGCGCATCGACCCCCTGGCCGGCAGCATCGAGGTGGGTTGGCTGCACTTTTCCCCGGCCTTGCAGCGCTCGCGGCTGGCGACGGCGGCCATGGCGCTGATGATGGCCAATGCTTTTGCCCTCGGTTATCGGCGTTACGAATGGAAGTGCAATGCCTTCAACCAGCCCTCCTGGCAGGCGGCGCTGCGCCTTGGTTTCAGCTACGAGGGGACCTTTCGCCAGAGCCGGGTGGACAAGGGGCGCACGCGCGATACCGCCTGGTTCTCGGTGATCGACAGCGAGTGGCCGGCGCTGCAGACCTGCTTTGCGCGCTGGCTGGCGCCTGACAACTTCGATGCACAGGGGCACCAGCGCCTGCGCCTCTCGACCCTCACGGCCGCCTTGCGCGGCGCTTGAATAAACCAGGGCGGCCATGGCCGCCCTGTTGTTTTTGCCGTCTTTTCTGCTCGCTGCTGATCTTCCTTCGCTTCTCTCTCTGCACTGCTTCTTGGCTGCGCCTTCACTGCTCGAGTGCGGCGAGGATTGTATTAACATTTTTTTAATGTATCTTGTTTTTGAAATTAGATGTTATTTCGAACGAAATTTGCTTGCTGGCTTTCGTCCATTATCTAGGAGGCAAGATGAGCGTCAGCCATACCCAGTTGCCCGCCGATCACAAGGCGGCCATCCGTCAGATGAAACAAGCCCTGCGCGCACAACTCGGCGACGTGGAGGCTGTCTTTGCCGAGGTCAGCCGCCGCATCGAGGCGCGGGTGGCAGAGGTGGAGGCGTTGCGAGCCCGTGGTGAGCCGGTGTGGCCAGAGCTGGATTACCAGGCGCTGGCGGTGGGCCAGGTCGGCGAGGCCGAACGTGCAGCCATACGGCGGCGTGGCTGCCTGGTGATCCGCGGGCACTTTGCTCGCGAACGGGCGCTGGCCTGGGATCGCGACATGCTCGACTACCTGGATCTCAACCGTTTTGATGAGCTGTATCGCGGTCCCGGCGACAGTTTCTTCGGCTCCCTTGCCGCGTCGCGCCCCGAGATCTATCCCATCTACTGGTCACGGGCCCAGATGGAGGCGCGCCAGAGCGACGAGATGGCGACCGTGCAGTCGTTCCTGAACCGCCTGTGGCAGTTCGAGCGGCCGGATGGGACAAACTGGTTCGACCCGGACGTGAGCATCATCTATCCCGATCGCATTCGCCGCCGTCCGCCCGGTACCTGTTCTCGCGGGCTGGGTGCCCATACCGACTCGGGGGCCCTCGAGCGCTGGTTGCTGCCGGCCTACCAGCGGGTGTTTGCGCCGATTTTCCGGGGAGAGCTCGCCGCCTACGATCCCTGGGATGCGGCCCATCGCACCGAAGTCGAGGAGTACAGTGTGGAGAACACTACCAAGTGCTCGGTGTTTCGTACCTTCCAGGGGTGGACGGCGCTCTCCGACATGTTGCCGGGGCAGGGATTGCTGCACGTGGTGCCGATCCCCGAGGCGATGGCCTACGTGCTGCTGCGGCCGCTGCAGCCGGACGTGCCGGAGGATGAGTTGTGCGGTGTCGCGCCGGGCAAGGTGCTGCCGGTCTCCGAGACCTGGCACCCGCTGTTGCTGCGGGCGATGACCTCGATCCCGGCGGTGACGGCAGGGGATTCGGTCTGGTGGCACTGCGACCTGATCCACGGCGTGGCAGCGGTGGAGCAGCAGCAGGGGTGGGGCAACGTCATGTATATTCCGGCGGCGCCCCGTTGCGAGAAGAACATGGCCTATGCGCGCCTGGTGCGGCAGGCGCTGGAGCAGGGGACTTCGCCTGGCGACTTCCCCCGCGAAGATTACGAGGCTGGCTGGCAGGGGCGCTTCACCCTGGCCGATCTGAACGACCATGGCCGCCGCGCACTGGGCATGCTCCCGTAAACGAGACTGGCCGGGCGGGCCTGCGCAGTGGCAGGCCCGCTCACGCCTCTATTCCCCGATGGGGGCGGCGATCCACTTCATCAGGCGCAGCATGTCAGCGGGTGCCACCCCCACCGAGAGGCCGCGCTTGCCACCGCTCACCAGGATCTCGTCAAACTGCATGGCCGAGTCGTCGAGCACGGTGGGCAAGAGCTTCTTCTGGGCCAGCGGACTGATGCCGCCGACCTTGTAGCCGGTCAGCTTCTCCGCCTCCGCCGGCTTCATCATCTCCACCTTCTTGAGGCCGGTGGCCTTGGCCAGCTGCTTGAGGCTGCACAGGCCGGACGAGGGGACGATGGCCACCACCGCCTGCTTGTCGTGATGGGCGATCAGGGTCTTGAACACCTGGGCCTCCGGCAGGCCGAGCTGGGTCGCGGCATGCTTGCCGAAGTCGTCGTGGGCTTCGCACTCGTAGGGGTAGAGCTTGTGGGGGATCTTGAGCTTCTTCAGCAGGTTGATGGCTGGCGTCATGATGGGTGCCTTGAGTCGAAACAAGGCCAAACAGTCTGCGCCTGTGGGGCGGGTGATGCAAGTTGCTCGCGTCCCCAAGGTGTGGATGAGCGCGCCGAGATAAAAAAAGCCCGGGTCAATGACCCGGGCTTTTCATTGCAGCGCGCCTCAGGAGAAGCAGATCTGCAGCACGTAGAAGATGGCGATGGCAAGGATGGCGCCAGCGGGCAGGGTGATGACCCAGGAGACCACGATGTTGCGCAGCACGCCCAGGTTCAGCGCCGCTATGCCGCGCGCCAGACCCACGCCCATGACCGCACCGACCAGGGTCTGGGTGGTGGAGATGGGCAGACCGGTGCCGGAGGCGATCACCACGGTGGCGGCGGTGGCCAGCTGGGCGGCGAAGCCGCGGCTCGGGGTCAGGTGGGTGATGCCGGTACCGACGGTGGCCATTACCTTCTCGCCCATGGTGGCCAGACCGATGACGATGCCGATGCCGCCGAGCGGCAGGATCCACCAGGCGATGTGGGAGCTGCCGCCGATCTCGCCGCCGGCCGCGACTATGGAGGCGACCGCGGAGAGCGGACCGATGGCGTTGGCCACGTCGTTGGAGCCGTGGGCAAAGGCCATGGCACAGGCGGTGATGATCATCAGGATGCCGAACACTTTCTCCACGTTGGCGAAGTGCATCTTGCTGTCATCCTGCGGGTTGTACTGCTGGCCACGAATGTAGAGCCAGCCGGCAAACGCCACCGCGATGGAGATGGCGATGGAGAGCAGGATGCCCTCGCCATCGGTCAGGTGCAGACCGACGTGGGTCAGCCCCTTCTTGATGGTCACCAGGCAGATCACCAGCGCGGTCAGGAACATGTAGAAGGGCACGTAGCGCTTGGCGTTGTTCAGCGGATCATCGGTGTTGAAGATGAGCTTCTGCACGCTGATGAACATGAAGTAGGCGATGACGCCGGATATGGCCGGAGTGATGATCCAGGAGCCGACGATGCCGCCGAACTTGCTCCACTGCACCGCTTCCGGGCCAATGCTCACCACGGCGAAACCGACGATGGCGCCGATGATGGAGTGGGTGGTGGAGACGGGCCAGCCGAAGTAAGAGGCCAGGATCAACCAGGCGCCGGCGGCCAGCAGGGAGGCGATCATGCCGAGCACCAGCAGATCCGGCGTATCGGCAAAGGCGTTGCTGTCGATGATGCCGTTGCGGATGGTAGCGGTCACTTCGCCGCCGGCCAGATAGGCACCGGCAAACTCGAAGATCATGGCGATGATGATGGCCTGACGGATGGTCAGGGATTTGGTGCCGACCGACGTGCCCATGGCGTTGGCGACGTCATTCGCGCCGATACCCCAGGCCATCAAAAAGCCGAACAAGGCCGCCACGAGCACCAGGGTGGTGCCGTAATTCGCGATAATGTCCATTCAGTGTTTACCCAGTCAGTCGATTACGAACGAGCCAGCATCAGTTCCAGACGGGCGCCAACGCGCTCGGCCTGATCTGCCAGGTCACCTACCCATTCGAGGATCTTGTAGAGGAACATAACGTCGATCGGATTGTATTTCTGCTCAACGGCTTGCAGCTGTTGGCGCAGCCCGATCTGCATGGTGTCAGTATCGTCCTCGATAAGATCCAGCTGGTGGATCATCTCGGCAACCATTTCAACTTCACGTCCTTTAAAGCCGGTTTCGAGCAGCTCATCGAGTTCTCCGATGGCTTTCTCGGCTTGGGCGGTCGCATCGATACAGCGTTTGAGATAGGCCATGAAATCGGCACGCATCTCGGAGGGGAATTCCATTTTGCGGCCAAGCATGCGGCCGGAAATATCCTTGGCACGGTTGGCAATCTTGTCCTGCTGGGTCAGCAGTTCGAGCAGGTCGGTACGGGCAACCGGCAGGAACAGGCCGCGAGGCAGCTTCAGACGAATTTCACGCTTGAGGATGTCTGCTTCTTTTTCCAGCTGGGCAATCTGCTGCCGGATCTTCTCGGCATCTTCCCAACGGTCTTCGGCAACGGCATCAAAGAAGGGGACCAACTGCTGGGAGCACTGGTGAACCTTGACGATATGCTTCTGCAGCGGCTTGATGGGGGACTTGGCAAAAAGCCCCAAAATAGTATTTACTGGCATGGCCAAACCTGTGTCGGTGAAAAAACACTCGATACGATTTTATGAGGGGCGCATGGTAACCGAACTGCGCCATCAATAAAACCGTGAATTAATCCTGATGTATCGCAGGCATTATATCCTCGCGCTTAGCATCACGCCCCCCAAAGTTGCCTGCCAGCCCGGAATGACTATGCAAACTGAGATCGAGATAAAGTTTTTTGTCTCCCGAGATATTCGACAGCCTTTTTTCAACCTTCTGAATTCACTGGAAATTATATCCAACTCTCAAGCCGAGCTCGGCAATGTCTATTTTGATACGCCAGCGCTGGGTTTGCGCCGCCTGGAGATGGGATTGCGGATCCGTCGCAGCGATGATTTCGCCGAGCAGACGATTAAATGTCGGGGCCAGGCGGTGGGCGGATTGCATGCCAGACCTGAATACAATGCTCCGGTCGCTGGCGATATGCCCGCGCTTGACGCTTTTCCTGACGAGATTTGGCCGAGTCTTTCCGCTCGCGATGCAATCCAGGGAGCCCTGGTGGCCCAGTTTCGTACCGACTTCCAGCGTCGCCACTGGTTGATCGCCTTCGAGGGAGCCGAAATTGAGCTGGCCTGGGATCAAGGGGAGATCGTCGGCGTGCTCGGCAAGAGTCGCATCGACGAGCTTGAGCTTGAGCTCAAATCCGGCGAGGCGAGTGCCCTGTTCGGCTTGGCAGAGCAGTTGGCCGGGCTTGGCGGCCTGCGGCTCGGGGCTCAGTCCAAGGCCCTGCGTGGTTATCGGCTGGCTGGGCTCGGCAAGCCACTGGGACTGCAAGCCTTGCCGACGCTGACCGACCTGAGTGCGGCCGAGCGTATCGCTCTCGGCCTGCAGCACTGGCAGCACCACGAGCAGTATTGGCTGGAACAGACGAGCGCCGAGGCGCAGGGGTTGGCGTTGCAGCAGCTGCGCCTGGGCATGGACCTGATTGCCGAGGCGGCTGGCAGGTTGCCGGCAGCGGACTGGCTGGTGGAGCTAACCTGGTTCGGGCCGCGGCTGGCCTCGGTCGCCGGACAGGCCGACTGGCAGCAGGCGTTGCCGGCCCTGTTCCTTCAGGCCGACTATGTGCGCCTGCAACTGGCCATCGCCGCCTGGTTGCACCGGCAAGGGGGATGAGCCGCGCGCCGCGGCGGTTGCAATTCAAAAAGGTGAGCCTGGCTCACCTTTTTCTTTAGCTGTCGATGGGGCCAGCGGGGCTGGCATTGTAGGCCTGCACGGCTGAGTCAGACCTGGGTGTAGACCAGTCCGGTGCTGCGCACCACGTCTTCCCCCTGGCAGCGCAGTTCCAGTTCACTGGTGTCGCAGGGCTGGCCGTTGTGCTCGATGCAAAATTCGAAGCGGGTACGGGATTTTACCGGAATGTGCTGCGAGTTGGTGGGGGTGGCCTGCCATTGCCACTGCTGCAGCACGGCGATGGCGGCGTCGCTGAACTGCGGGTCGCTGCTGTCCAGCACCCGGATCTGTTCGGCCCGTCCCGCCGGGTTGATCACGTACTCGAGCGAGCTGCAACCGGTCTGCCCGGCCAGGATGGCCTCTTTGGGGTAGCGGGACTCCATCCGGGTGAGCGGGCTCCACTGGGCGTTCACTTCCTTGAGATCGCTTAAGGGGAGGGAGGTCAGATGGACGTTGTGGGTCTGCTGGCTGCAGCCGGTCAATGCGCACAGGGCGCCCAGCAAAAGAGTGGCTTTCATGTTCGCTTCCCTTCGTTATTGGTATTGCTGGCGGGCCGGGGCCCGCCGCTCGGCAGGGCCATTAATAAAATATTCAGCCACGAATGAAAACCCTTTACCGGCGACAGGCCAGAAAAAACCGCCTTTCGGCGGCTTTTTCGGTTTTTTCCCACTCAGTAATAGCCCGCATCATCCGGGTTGGGTCTGGTCTTGAAGCGGCGATGCAGCCACATGTACTGTTCCGGCGCCTTGCGCACGGCGGCTTCTATCTCGCGGTTGGCGCGGGTCGCATCGACCAGGTCGTCACCGCTGGGATAGTCGGCGAGCGGCGCCCCGATATGTAGGGTGTAACCCTCGCTGGTGCGAATGTTGTAGCAGGGCAGGGTGACGGTATTTTTCACTCGCGCCAGGGTGGCGGTGCCGGTGATGGTGGCTGCCTGCTCGACCGCGAAGTAGGGCACGAACACGCTGGCATGGCTGCCGTAGTCATGATCCGGCGCATACCAGAGCGCATCGCCGTTGCGCAGCGCCTTGATCATCCCTTTCACGTCCATCCGGTCCACCAGGTATCTGTTGGAGGCGCAGCGGCCGTGGTACTGGGCATACTCCAGCACCGGGTTGGTGTTGGGACGGTAGACGCCGACCCCGGGCCGTACCAGGCCGAAGCAGCGGGCATTGAGCTCCAGCGTGAGAAAGTGGCAGGAGAGCAGCAGCATGCCCTGACCCTTCTCCATGGCGGCGATGACGTGCTCTTCCCCTTCCACTTTCATCAGGTTGCGCATCCGCCAGTCTGGCCAGAACCAGGCCATGCCGACTTCGAAGATGGCGCAGCCCACGCTCTCGAAATTCTGCTTGAGCAGTTTCTCGCGCTCATCCTTGGTCAGCTCGGGCATCGCCAGTTCCAGATTGCGGCGGGCAATCTTGACGCGGGATTTCAGCAGCTTGCGGGCCAGACTGCCGAGCTGGCGTCCCAGCCACATCTGGCTGCGCCAGGGCAACAGCACCAGCAGCCAGAGCAGGCTGAGGCCGAACCAGCTGGCCCAGTAGCGGGGATGAAACAGGCGGGGTTCGAGGCGGGGAGCATTGTCGTGGGCCATGAAAAGTCTCTTGTTCGCAATCGCCATGCACCGGGCAAGCCCGGTCGAATAAGGGGAGGCGATAAAGGCACGTGGGGATCCTGAACGGATCGTTTTATTCGCAAGCGGGGATTCTAGCCGAAAAGCGGGGTCGGGGGCGAATGGCTATGTGCTGGTCAGAGGGGCTGCTTGCGGCTTCTCCGCGAGGCGCGAACTGTAACTACGGGTTTCCTTCCGCATTCTTAATGGAAACCGCAGGTTTGCTTTTTCTCCCTCAAATAAAAGAGTGTGATAAAATCGGCGACTGATTTTTCAGGTTTTGAGAGTCGATACAGATGAAGATCACCCTGCCCGAGTTTGAAAAAGCCCGCGTTCTGGTCGTTGGCGATGTCATGTTGGACCGTTATTGGCATGGCCCCACCGGCCGGATCTCGCCCGAGGCACCGGTGCCCGTGGTCAAGGTTGAACACATTGAGGAGCGCCCGGGTGGCGCCGCCAACGTGGCGCTCAACTCCGCCGCGCTGGGCGCCCATGCCGTGCTGCTGGGTCTGACCGGTCAGGATGAGGCCGCCGATGCCCTGGCTGGCCAGATGGCCGGCGTCAAGGTCGCCTGTGACTTCGTTCGTCTGGCCGACTACCCGACAATCACCAAGCTGCGCGTGCTGTCGCGCAACCAGCAGCTGCTGCGTCTGGACTTTGAAGAGGCCTTCCACGATGTGGACTCCACCCTGCTGATGGGCAAGGTCGAGCAGGCGCTGCCGCACAGCGACGTGATGATCCTCTCCGACTACGGCAAGGGCGCCCTCAACGACGTGCCCGGCATGATCCAGCGCGCCCGCGCCGCCGGGATCCCGGTGCTGGTCGATCCCAAGGGGACCGATTTCGAGAAGTACCGCGGCGCCACCCTGCTGACCCCCAACATGTCCGAGTTCGAGGCCGTGGTGGGCAAGGTGAAGAGCGAAGAGGAGCTGGTTGCCAAGGGGCTGGAGCTGGTCAAGCGCTTCGAGCTGGAGGCCCTGCTGGTCACCCGTTCCGAGAACGGCATGACCCTGATCCGTGAAGGCCAACCCGAGCTGCACCTGCCGGCCCAGGCCCACGAGGTGTATGACGTGACCGGTGCCGGTGATACCGTCATCTCCACCCTGGCCACCTCGCTGGCCGCCGGCAAGAGCCTGGACGAAGCCTGTGCCCTGGCCAACACCGCCGCCGGCATCGTAGTCGGCAAGCTGGGGACCTCCACCGTCAGCCCGGTCGAGCTGGCCAACGCCCTCTACACCGAGCAGGAGACCGGCTTTGGCGTCATGTCCGAAGCACAGCTCAAGATTGCCGTGCAGGCCGCCCGTCTGCGTGGCGAGAAGGTGGTGATGACCAACGGCTGCTTCGACATCCTGCACGCTGGTCACGTCTCCTACCTGGCCAATGCCGGCAAGCTGGGGGATCGCCTGATCGTGGCGGTCAACACCGACGAGTCGGTGCGCCGCCTCAAGGGGCCGGGTCGTCCGGTCAATCCGACCGAGCGCCGGATGGCCGTGCTGGCCGCACTGGGTGCCGTGGACTGGGTGGTTCCCTTTTCCGAGGATACCCCGCAGCGGCTGATCGCCGAGGTGCTGCCGGACCTGCTGGTCAAGGGCGGCGACTACAAGCCGGAAGAGATTGCCGGCTACGCCGAGGTGACCGCCAACGGCGGCGAGGTGAGGGTCCTCAACTTCGAGGATGGCTGCTCCACCAGCGACATCATCAAGACCATCCGCGAACGCGGCTAAGCGCAAAACCCGGCCAAGGCCGGGTTTTTTGATGGGGCTGCCGGGCCGGCGACATGATGTTGCCTGGTAGGCCCGGCCAACGCACTCTTGGCGGCGAACAGACATGAAAAAGGCGACCCTCTGGTCGCCTTTTTGTCGTCATGAACCGGATCAGGACTTGTTCTTGGCCTGAGCGGCGGGCATCAGCCCCTGGTTCACGTCTTCCAGATCCTTCTGTTCCAGCGTGCCGGCGGCCTGCTTGAGGGAGAGGATGCTGAGGATGTAGTTGTAGCGGGCCTCGGAGAGCTTCTGCTTGGCTTGGTACAGCTTGCGGGTGGAGTCCAGCACGTCGACGATGGTACGGGTACCCACTTCGTAACCGGCCTCGGTCGCCTTGAGGGCGCTGTCGGCGGAGATAACCGACTGGCCGTAGGCGCGCACCGAGCCGATGCTGGCGTTCACGTTGTTGTAGGAGGAGCGTACCGTGCTCTGCACGTTGCGGAAGCTGCGCTCCAGCTGTTCGCTGGCGGCCACGTAGTTGAACTGGGACTGTTTGACCTGGGAGGTGGTTGCCCCGCCGCTGTAGAGCGGCAGTTTGAAGTTCAGACCGATGTTGGCCTGGTTGGCGTTGCTCTCCGGGTTGCGGATCTCGTCCTTGTAGTCGCTGTAGGTGCTGGAGAGGCCGGCGCCCAGATCCAGGGTCGGCTCATGACCGGTCTTGGCCAGATCGATCTGCTCCTTGGCGATGTCCTTGCCGATGCGGGCACTGTGCAGTTGCAGGTTCTTGTCCAGCGCCAGCTCCAGCCACTTGTCGGAGTTGAACGGAGTCTTCTGCGGGCTGAAGCGCTCGGTGTTGAGCACGTCCAGCTGACGGTGGTCGATACCGGTCAGCTCGCGCAGGCTCTCGTAGCTGTTGTCCAGGGTGTTCTCGGCGTTGATCTCGTCCGCCAGCGCCTGATCGCGCTCGGCCTCGGCTTCGTGCACGTCGGTGATGGCGGTCAGGCCCACTTCGAAGCGCTGCTGGGTCTGTTCCAGCTGGCGTTCCACCGCGGCCTTGTTGGCGCGCACAAACTCCAGGGTATCCATCGCCTTGAGCACGTCGAAATAGGCCTGGGCGGTACGCAGCATCAGGTTCTGGATTTCGAGGTTGTAGGTCACGTCGGACTGGGTGGCGCTCTTCTCGGTCAGGCTCAGGTTGACCCAGTTGCTGCGGCGGTAGATGGATTGGTCCAGCGACAGGGAACCGGTGGCGTTGCTGTTGGTCTGGGTATCACCCTTGTTCTGCAGGTAGTTCAGACCGGCGCCCAGGTTGATCTGCGGCAAGAGGGCGGCGCGGGATTCGTTGATCTTCTCGAAGGCCTGGTCACGCTTGGCTTTGGATTCCAGCAGCTGGGTGTCCTTGATCTGGGCCTGTTGGTAGATATCGAGCAGGTTTTCGGCATGGGCGCCGGCGCTGACGCCCAGCAACACCATGGCTGACAAGAGTGTTCTTTTCATAGATCGTTTTAACCTTATGTATTAACCCAAAGCTGTCGCTGGATGAAGGAGGGGTATTGTCACTGAGCAAGCTTGATTTCAGCTTAATCACTCTACTATAAGCAAAATTTTATGATAACTGTCTCTTTTCCAGCGACAGGAACGTCAAGAACGAGGGTGAGTTTTCTCCCCCTCGTGCCTAGCCAAATGCCCTGTGGCTGCTAAAATCCATCCCTCATCTCCGACGGGAGCGAGTGAATGAATGTTCATTCATATTCCCGGATTTTATGGTCTAACCGAGCCAAGTCAAGCTGGCGGGAGTCTCGTATGTCGCAGCAAGCCTTGCCCCAAACCCGTCACTACTCTGCCGATGACGTAAAAATCATCGATAAATCAGCAGGATATAACGGGTTCTTCAAAGTGAACGTCTATCGTCTGCAGCACAGGTTATTTGCAGGGGGCTGGAACGAGCCCATCGTCCGCGAGCTGTTCGAGCGCGGCCATGCCGCCGCCCTGCTGCCCTACGACCCGGTACGCGACCAGATCGTGCTGGTGGAGCAGTTTCGCATCGGCGCCATCGAGACCAGCGCCACCCCCTGGCTGCTGGAGCTGGTGGCCGGCATCATAGACCCGGGTGAGGTCGCTGAAGAGGTGGTGCGGCGCGAAGCGGTGGAAGAGGCGGGCATCGAGGTCGGCCGCTGCGAGCACGCCATCAGCTATCTGGTGAGCCCGGGTGGCAGCACGGAGCGGATCGAGGTTTACGTGGGCGAGGTGGATGCCAGCAAGGCCGAGGGGATCCACGGTCTGGCGGAAGAGGGGGAAGACATCCGGGTTCACGTGGTGAGCCGCGAGCAGGCCTATGCCTGGCTCAAAGAGGGGCGCATCGACAACGCCGCCTCCGTCATCGCCTTGCAGTGGCTGGCTCTCAATCACGGCGAGCTGCGTGCCCGCTGGCTGGCGGGGCGCTAAGGTGGCGCTCGTTCATACCCAGGCCAAGCGCTATGTGCCTGATTTGATGTCCTTGCAGCGTACTTGTGAGGTCAACTATCCATGTGCTCGGATTGATGGAGCTGAGAAATGTCGTTAGTCCAGAGCCCGATGAAGCGCTATGTGCCTGATTTGATGTCCCTGCAGCGTACCTGCGAGGTCAACTACATGACCCTGATGAAACTACTGCCCCCGGGCGGCAGTGTAGGGGCCGAACGCCGCTATCAGGTAGGCAACGGCCTGCAATTCCAGCTCACGGTGAGCGAGGAGAGTCGCTTCACCAGCCAGGTGATCCTGGCCCAGCACAACCCGGAATTGCCAAGTTATTTGCAGGCCCGGATAGAGATTCGTTTGTACCATGACGTGCGGATGGCGGAAGTGTGTGCGGCGCAACAGATTTCAAGGTTGCAACCACGTTATGATTATCCCAATAAAAATATGCACCAGCGGGATGAAAAGGAGCAGGTAAACCTGTTTCTGGCCGATTGGCTAAAATTTTGTCTCAGACATGGTACCAGCCTGATAAACATCCTCTAGTTGAACTCATAAAAAGAAGCGTGATTTTGGAAACAGAGCTACCCCAGGCGCAGGACGGCAGTGTGCGCCTGTTGCAAATTACCGACACCCACCTCTTCGCGAGTGCCGAGGGGCGGCTATTGGCCGTGCGCACAGCCGAGAGCCTGGCTGCCGTGCTGGAACGGGTGCAGGCCAATGACCATCCGTTCGATCTGATCCTCGCCACCGGGGATCTCTCCCAGGATCACAGTCCGGAGTCCTACCAGCGCTTCGCCTCCATGATGGCGCCGCTGGCGCGCCCCATCTACTGGCTGCCCGGCAACCACGATGACGGCCCCCTGATGACCGAATACCTGCACGCGGCCGGCATCAGCGAGGCCAAGCAGCTGGTAGGCGAGCACTGGCAGGTGATCCTGCTGGATACCCAGGTGCGCGGCAAACCTCACGGGGTGCTGGGGGATCACCAGCTGGCGGCGCTGGATCAGGCACTGCGCCAGCATCCCGAGCGCCATGCCCTGATCGCCCTGCACCATCAGGCGGTGCCGGTGGGTTGTGCCTGGCTCGATCAGCACAATCTCAAGAATGCCGACGACCTGTTTGCCGTGCTGGCCCGCCACCCGCAGCAGAAGACCATATTGTTCGGCCACGTCCACCAGGAGTTTGACGAGGTGCACCGCGGGGTGCGGCTGATCGCCAGCCCCTCCACCTGCATCCAGTTCAAACCGCTCTCCGATGGCTTCGCGCTGGACGAATCCGGCCCGGGCTGGCGCTACCTCACCCTCTACCCGGATGGCCGCATCGCCAGCCAGGTGTGGCGTCTGCCGGTGGGGCAGTTCGTGCCCGACCCCAATGCCACCGGTTATTGAGGAGTCGCGATGAAGCCCGTACTCCTCTACCTGCACGGTTTCAACTCCTCGCCCGGTTCTGCCAAGGCGCAGCAGATGGCTGCCTGGGTGGCTGAGCACAGACCCGATATCGAGGTGGTGATCCCGGCCCAGCCCAACACCCCGGCGGCGGCCTGGGCGGCCATCGAGCAGACAGTTGCCGATCTGCAGAGCCGTTATGGCAACGAATTCAAGCTTGGCGCCGTGGGCAGCTCCCTCGGCGGCTTTATGGCGACCCGGGTCAGCGAGCGATACGGCTGCCACGCCGCCCTGATCAACCCGGCGGTACGCCCGCACGAGTTGCTCTGCGACTACCTCGGTCCCCAGACCAACCCCTACACGGGGGAGCAGTATCAACTGCTGCCTGAGCACATGGATGAGCTGCGGGCGCTGGCGGTGCCGGTGAGCGCCCCCGAGCGACTCTGGGTACTGCAACAGCAGGAGGACGAGGTGCTCGACTATCGCAAGGCGCTGGACGAATACCGCTTTGCCCGCCTCTCGCTGGAGTGCGGCGGCGACCACGCCTTCGTGGCGTTCGAACGCTACCCCGCCCAGATCGTCCGTTTCCTCGGGCTCTAGCCATGCAGCCGCCGTTGGCCACCTTTCTGGAGCAGGTGCTGGCCACGGCGCAGGCTGGGCTCACCTACTCCAACGATCCCTTCGACATCGGCCGCTTCGAGGCGCTGCGAGCGGCTACGGTGGCGCTCATCGCCAGCCAGAGCGAGCTGGCACCGCAAGCCATCAGCGACTGGATCGCCCTCGATCGCGGTTATCCCACTCCCAAGCTGGATGTGCGGGCCTTCATTCAGAACGATGCGGGCCATATCCTGCTGGTGCAGGAGCGCAGTGACGGCTGCTGGACCCTGCCGGGGGGCTGGTGCGACATCGGTGACTCGCCGGCGGAGGCCGTGGTGCGCGAAGTGGTGGAGGAGACCGGCCTGGCGTGTCGGACCGTGCAGCTGCTGGCGCTGTTCGACAAGCTAAAACACCCTCATCCACCCCAGCTGCCCCACGCTCACAAGGCGTTCTTCCTGTGCGAGGTGACCGGCGGCCAGCTGCTGGACGAAACCGATGAAACCAAAGGGGCGGGGTTCTTTCCCATCGACGACTTGCCCCCGCTCTCTCGCCATCGGGTGGTGGAATCCCAACTGCGCACCCTGTACGACCATCTTTTGCAGGGGTGGCAGGATACCCTGTTTGATTGACATCTGAGGATGTGACCCCGTCTGCAAGGAGGCAGCATGATCAAGCGCATCGGCAATACCCCCATTCAGGAGCGACACAAAGCCAGCTGCCACTGCGGCGCCGTGGTGCTGGAGCTCAGCCTACCAGATGGCGTGGTGGATCCGCGCCGCTGCGACTGCTCGCTCTGCCGACGCCGGGGCGCCATCGTCGCCTCGGTGCCGCTGTCCGGCATCCGCATCCTGCAGGGGGAGGGAGTGCTGCGCTGCTACCAGTTCAACACCCGCACCGCCAAACACTATTTTTGCAGCATCTGCGGCATCTACACCCACCATCAGCGCCGCTCCAATCCGGCCCAGTATGGTTACAACCTCGCCTGCCTTGAAGGTGTCAATCCATTCGAGCTGGGCGAGGTGCCGCTGCTCGATGGCATCAACCATCCGGCGGACCGGCTGGTCTGACCGACAGGGTCTCATCTGCTCCTGTAGCGCCCTGCGGGGCTGTGATAATCTTGCCAGACCCGCCGCATGGCGGGCCGTGAGTCCGCATTCTCTCGCTTGCCAACAGGGAGCCCGCTTGTGACAACTTCAGCACTGCCGGATCTGATCCTGGGCGCCTCTCTCTACTTTCCGCCCCTGTTCAAGGCGGTTCTGCTCGGCCTGCTGGGCTGGCTGCCGGTGCACCACCTGCTGCGTGACTGGCTCTACGGCGGGGATGTCTGGCATCCCCTGCTGATGGATCTCTCCCTGTTTATCCTCGCCGTCAGCGGCGCCCTATGGATATTGCTACATGGCTAAATCACCCCTCGCGACCCTCAAATACTTCTCTACCCTGCTGGTCTGTGCGCTGGCGCTGGCGGCGGGCTGGTGGCTGTGGAACTACTACATGCAGGGACCCTGGACCCGGGATGGCAAGGTGCGGGCCGAGCTGGTCAGCATCACCCCCGAGGTGTCGGGCAAGATCATCAAGATAGCGGTGAAGGACAACCAGCTGGTGAAGGCGGGGGAGGAGATCTTTACCCTGGATCCCGAGCCCTACCGGATCGCGCTGGACAACGCCCAGGCGGCGCTGGCCAAGGCCAAATCGGATCTCGACAAGGCAGAGCACGAGGCGAGCCGGCGCAGCGGCCTGTCGCGCAGCGTCATCTCCGCCGAGGCGGTGGACGAGGCCCGCCTCAATGCCCAGGCGATGAAGGCGGCCTACCAGGTGGCCCAGGCCAATCTGGAGCAGGCCAGATGGTCGCTGGCCAAGACCCGGGTGCATGCCGCGAGCGATGGTTACATCACCAACCTGCAGACCCGGGTCGGCAACTATGCCAGCGCCGGCGTGCCGCTGGTGGCACTGGTGGACATCCACTCCTTCTACGTGCAGGGCTACTTCGAGGAGACCAAGCTCAGGCACATAGCGCCGGGCAAACCGGCCGAGGTGGTACTCTACAGCGGGGAGCAGCGGCTGCGCGGCGAGGTGGAGAGCATAGGGCGCGCCATCCACGATCAGAGCGTGGAGGGGGCCGACAACCTGCTGCTGGACGTCAAACCCAATGTGCCCTGGGTGCGGCTGGCCCAGCGGGTGCCGGTGCGGATCAAGCTGCTGGAGGTGCCGCCCGGGCTGACGCTGATTGCAGGCACCACCTGCACCATCACCATAGGGGAGTAAGGTGGCCGCCTCGCTCTGGCACCAGACCCCCTGGGGCAAGGCTAATGGCGGCCAGTGGCGCTACGCCCTGCGCAACAGCCTGGCGATGTGCCTGTCGCTCTGGCTGGCCTTCGTGCTGGAGCTGGATTCCCCCTACTGGGCGATGACGTCAGCGGCCGTGGTGAGCTTTCCCACCGTGGGCGGGGTCATCAGCAAGAGTCTGGGGCGGGTGGTTGGCAGCCTCATCGGTGCCATGGCGGCGGTGGTGATCACCGGCCTTGGCATCAGCGATCCCTTGCTGTTCAGCTTCCTCATCGCGCTCTGGCTGGCGCTGTGCACCTACATCTCCAACCACCATCAGAACAACGTCTCCTACGCCTTTGCGCTGGCGGGCTACACCGCTGCCATCATCGCCTTCTCCTGCGTCAACGTGACCGACCCGCAGCACATCTTCGACATCGCCCAGGCCCGGGTGAGCGAGGTGATCATCGGCATCCTCTGCGGTGGCCTGTTGATGATGATTCTGCCCAGCACCTCGGATGGGGAGACCCTGCTGCAGTCGCTGCACAAGACCCAGGCCCGCCTGCTGGAGCATGCCCAGCTGCTCTGGCTGGGGGAGGCGAGCCCGGAGGTGCGCACCGCCCACGAGGGGCTGATCGGCCAGATCCTCACCATGAACGTGCTGCGCATCCAGGCGGTCTGGAGCCACCATCGGCTGCGTCGCCACAACCGGCTGCTCAACTTCCTGCTGCATCGCCAGCTGCGGCTCATCAGCCTCATCTCCAGCCAGCGCCGCATGCTGCACAACTGGCCGGAGCAACCGGAGGGGCTGCAGGCGTTGCTGGAGCGGCTGCTGGTCGAGCTGGACCAACCCGGCTGCGACAAGTACCGCATCGCCCGGCTGCTGGCCCCCTTGGTGCCGACGGCGGCCAGCGATTACCGGCTGCACACCTTCTGGCGACGGCTGCGCCACTTCTGCTGGAGCTATCTGGAGTGTCAGCGCTGGCTGGATCGGCTGGCCCGTTACGACGATCAGGAGTGGCCGGCACCGCCGCGCCACTCTTCGCTCACCAGCCACACCGACACGCTGGAGGCGGCCTACAACGGCGGGCGTACCTTCCTCTGCGTGCTGCTCGGCTGTGCCTTCTGGATCCACAGTCAGTGGGATGCGGGCAGCTCGGCGCTGACCCTGCTCTCCATCTGCTGCGTGCTCTACTCGGCCACCCCGGCACCTGCCAAGGGGGCCAACACCATGCTCAAGGCGATCCTGCTGCTCAGCCTCATCTGCTTCGCGGTCAAGTTCGGCCTGATGATCCGGCTCGACGACTTCTGGCTCTTCTGCGCTCTGCTGTTCCCCGTGCTCATCACCATGCAGCTGTTCAAGCAGCAACAGCCCAGGCAGGCGGTGCTGTGGGGCCAGCTCATCGTGCTGCTCGGCTCCTTTCTCGCCATCACCAATCCGCCCAGCTACGACTATCTGCAGTACATCAACAGCAGCCTGGGGCAGGCGCTGGGGGTGATGAGCGCCGGGTTGGCATTCCAGCTGCTGCGACCGAGCTCGGATCGGCGCAAGAGCCGCCGCCTGATCCGCTCCCTGCGCCGCCACTTCATGGATCAACTGGAGCCGGCCCCGCGCCAGAGCGAGAGCCAGTTCGAATCGCTCATCTATCACTGCATCAGCCAGCTCAGCCAGAGCCAGGATCAGACCGCCCGCCTCTGGGTGCTGCGCTGGGGCGTGGTGCTGCTCAACTGCAGCCACATCGTCTGGCAGCTGCGTCAGTGGCGCGGCGAGGATCAGCCCCTCTACCTGGTGCGCGACAACTGCATCCGCTCTCTGCAGGGGATCCTCACCGAGCAGGGAGTGCAGCACGCCTCCCTGGATCGCACCCTGGCCGAGCTGCAGCGGATCAGCGCGGCCCTGGCCAACCACAGGGAGCCGACGGCGCGGGAGCTGGCCGGCATGGTGTGGCGGCTGCACAGCTCGCTCTCCCAGTTGCAGCAGGCGCTGCCGGTGGCGGCCGAGGCGCGCTGAACGGGCCGGCGGGGCGACTTACCCCGTCGGGATCAAGCTTTGCCGCCGCCGGGTTTGTCCAATACCCTCCCAACGAGTAAGATTCTCCCCAAACGTCAATTCGCAAGGCCCTCCATGTCTACTCAATACAATGCGGATGCCATTGAGGTCCTCAATGGCCTTGAACCGGTGCGTCGCCGCCCCGGCATGTATACCGACACCACCCGGCCCAATCACCTCGGCCAGGAGGTCATCGACAACAGCGTCGACGAGGCGCTGGCGGGTCACGCCCGTACCCTGGAGGTGACCCTGTATGAAGATCAGTCCCTCGAGGTGATCGACGACGGTCGCGGCATGCCGGTCGACATCCACCCGGAAGAAGGGGTGTGCGGGGTGGAGCTGATCCTCTGCAAGCTGCACGCGGGCGGCAAGTTCTCCAACAAGAACTACCAGTTCTCCGGTGGTCTGCATGGGGTGGGTATCTCGGTGGTGAACGCCCTCTCCGAGCGGGTCGAGGTGACGGTGCGCCGCGACGGCCAGGTCTACGACATCGCCTTCGAGAAGGGTGAGAAGGTGCAGGAGCTGACCATCACCGGCACCTGCGGGCGCCGTAACACCGGCACCCGGGTGCGCTTCTGGCCGGAAGCCCACTACTTCGATTCTCCTAGGTTCTCGGTCTCCAAGCTGGAACACCTGCTCAAGGCCAAGGCGGTACTCTGCCCGGGTCTGACCATCAAGTTCCTCGACAAGAACACCGGCATCAAGCTGGAGTGGTGCTATGAAGATGGCCTCAAGGATTATCTGGTCGATGCGGTCAAGCAGTTCACCTGCCTGCCGGAGCAGCCCTTCGTCGGCGCCTTCAGCACCGAGCAGTCGGCGGTGGACTGGGCGCTGTGCTGGCTGCCGGAAGGGGGCGAATGCCTCGCCGAATCCTATGTGAACCTGATCCCCACCGCCCAGGGCGGTACCCACGTCAACGGTCTGCGTCAGGGCCTGCTCGATGCCATGCGCGAGTTCTGCGAGTTTCGCAACCTGCTGCCGCGCGGGGTCAAGCTGACTCCGGAAGATATCTGGGATCGCTGCGCCTATATCCTCTCCATCAAGATGCAGGATCCGCAGTTTGCCGGTCAGACCAAGGAGCGACTCTCCTCCCGTCAGAGTTCGGCGTTTGTCTCCGGCGTGGTGAAGGATGCCTTCAGCCTCTATCTGAACAGCAACACCGAGCTGGCCGAACAGCTGGCCGAGCTCTGCATATCCAGCGCCCAGCGCCGGATGCGCGCCGCCAAGACGGTGGTGCGCAAGAAGATAACCCAGGGCCCGGCGCTGCCCGGCAAGCTGACCGACTGCGGCTGCGCCGACCCCATGCAGGGGGAGCTGTTCCTGGTAGAGGGTGACTCCGCGGGCGGCAGTGCCAAGCAGGCGCGGGATCGCGAGTTTCAGGCCATCATGCCGCTGCGCGGCAAGATCCTGAACACCTGGGAGGTGGAGGCCGGTCAGGTGCTCGCCTCGCAAGAGGTGCACGACATCTCGGTGGCCATCGGGCTCGACCCGGACTCCGACGACCTCTCCGGCCTGCGTTACGGCAAGGTGTGTATCCTGGCGGATGCGGACTCGGACGGTCTGCACATCGCCACCCTGCTCTGCGCCCTGTTCGTGAAACACTTCCGCGCGCTGGTCAATCAGGGCCACGTCTATGTGGCCATGCCGCCCCTCTACCGGATCGATATCGGCAAGGAGGTCTACTACGCCCTCGACGAAGACGAGAAGAACGGCGTGCTGCAGCGGGTCGAAGCCGAGAAGAAGAAGGGCAAGGTGATGGTGACCCGATTCAAGGGGCTGGGTGAGATGAACCCGAAACAGCTGCGGGAAACCACCATGGATCCCAACACCCGCCGTCTGGTGCAGCTCACCATGGGGCCAGAGGCCGAGGGGGATGAGACCCTGCAGCTGATGGACATGTTGCTGGCCAAGAAGCGGGCGAGCGATCGCCGTGAATGGTTAGAGGAGAAGGGGAACCTTGCCATCATCTAGATCACTCCCCTGTGCTATGAGGAGTTGCTGGAAGAGAAGGGCAACCTCGCCATCATCTAAGCCGTCGGCCGGCCCTGTCGGGGCCGGCAAGCATTTAGCCGGAGTCGCCCTGTGGCGGCTCCCGAACCGAAAGAGATAATCACATGAGTGATGCTATCGAGCTCAGTCTGTGGATGAAGTAGAGCGCCAACCGACTCTATAACCGAAAGAGAACAAATCTATGAGCGATCTAGAGCTCAGTCTGGACGGGGTAGAGCGCCAGCCAATGCGCACCTTCACCGAGCAGGCTTACTTGAACTACTCCATGTACGTCATCATGGATCGGGCCCTGCCGCATATCGGCGACGGCCTCAAGCCCGTGCAGCGGCGCATCATCTACGCCATGAGCGAGCTGGGTCTGTCGGCGCTGTCAAAGCACAAGAAATCCGCCCGTACCGTGGGTGACGTGCTGGGTAAGTACCACCCCCACGGCGACCGCGCCTGTTACGAAGCCATGGTGCTGATGGCCCAGCCCTTCTCCTACCGCTACCCGCTGGTGGACGGTCAGGGCAACTGGGGTGCGCCGGACGATCCCAAATCCTTCGCCGCCATGCGTTATACCGAGGCGCGGCTGTCGCGCTTCTCCGAGCTGCTGCTCTCCGAGCTCGGCCAGGGCACGGTGGAGTGGACGCCGAACTTCGACGGCACCATGAAAGAGCCGGTGGTGCTGCCCGCCCGCCTGCCGCACATCCTGCTCAACGGGGTGACCGGTATCGCGGTAGGCATGGCGACCGATATCCCGCCCCACAACGCGCGGGAAGTGGCCCACGCCTGTGTGGAGCTCTTGGACAACCCCAATGCCGGCCTGGATGCCCTGATGGCCCATGTGCAGGGGCCGGACTACCCGACCAACGCCGAGATCATCACGCCCCGCGACGACATCCGCAAAATCTACGAAACCGGCAAGGGCTCCATCAAGCAGCGGGCGGTCTGGAGTGAGGAAGATGGCGACATCGTCATCACGGCGCTGCCCCATCAGGCCTCAGGTGCCAAGATCATGGAGCAGATTGCCGCCCAGATGGTGGCCAAAAAGCTGCCGATGGTCACCGATCTGCGCGATGAATCGGACCACGAGAACCCGACCCGTCTGGTGATCGTGCCGCGCTCCAACCGGGTGGACGTGGAGGGGCTGATGGCCCACCTGTTCGCCACCACGGACTTGGAGAAAAACTACCGGGTCAACCTCAACATCCTGGGTCTGGACAACCGGCCCCAGGTGAAAGACCTCAAGACCATCCTCACCGAGTGGCTGAGCTTTCGCCGCGAGACGGTGCGCCGCCGCCTGCAGTATCGTCTCGACAAGGTGCTGGCTCGCCTGCACATCCTCGAAGGCTTGCTGATCGCCTACCTCAACATCGACGAGGTGATCGAGATCATCCGTACCGAGGAGGAGCCGGGCCGGGTGATGATGGAGCGTTTCAACATCAGCGAGACCCAGGCCGAGGCGATCCTCGAGCTGAAACTGCGCCACCTGGCCAAGCTCGAAGAGTTCAAGCTGCGCGCCGAGCAGAACGAACTGGCCGAAGAGCGCGACAAGCTGGAACTGATCCTGGGCTCCGAGCGCCGTCTCAGCACCCTGCTCAAGAAAGAGATCCTGGCGGACGCCGAGAAGTACGGTGACGATCGCCGCACCCCGCTGGTGGAGCGCGCCACCGCCGTGGCCCTGACCGAGAAGGAGCTCACCCCGAGTGAGCCGGTCACCGTGATCCTCTCCGACAAGGGCTGGGTGCGTGCCGCCAAGGGCCACGACGTCGATGTGGAGGGCCTCTCCTACAAGGCGGGGGACAACTACCTCGCCCACGCCCATGGCCGCAGCAACCAGCAGGCGGTGTTCCTCTCCACCCTGGGGAGAACCTACTCGCTGGAGGCCCATACCCTGCCCTCCGCCCGCAGTCAGGGTGAGCCGCTCACCGGCCGCTTCGCGCTGGGGGCTGGTGAAGAGGTGCGTCATCTGGTGATGGGGAACGAAGGCGAGCCGTATCTGATCTGTTCCGACGCCGGTTACGGCTTCGTCTGCAAATATGACGACCTGATCGGTAAGAACAAGAACGGCAAGGCGCTGCTCACCGTGCCGGAAGGGGGTCTGGTGATGGCACCTCAGAAGATAGGCGCGCCGGACACCGATCTCTGCATGGCCATCTCCAACGAAGGGCGCATGCTGCTGTTCCCGCTCAATACCCTGCCGGTGCTCGGCAAAGGCAAGGGCAACAAGCTGATCAGCATCCCCTCGGCACGGGTGAAGGCGCGAGAGGAGTTTGTGGTGATGGCCGCCGTCATTCCGCAGGGCCAGTCGGTGACCCTGTTTGCCGGCAAGCGCAAGCTGACCCTCAAGCCAGCTGACCTTGACTACTACCGCGGCGAGCGCGGCCGCCGTGGTGCCAAACTGCCTCGTGGTCTGCAGCGGGTCGATCGCATCGAGATTGAAACCGTCGCCGGCGCAGAACCGGCAGCCGGGGAAAATCAGGAAGGGTAGTCAACGGATCTATACAAGATGGGAGCGAATTATTCGCTCCCATTTTTTTGTGAAAAATGACTCCTCATGGGGATAGTGGTAGCGTGTCGTCCCAATGTCGATTGGATCAGAAAGGATATCTGATGAGGCTTCTTTTTCGTTATTTTTTACTTTGTGCAATATGTACGTGCAGTGCCTTGCCATCCTTCGTCGTATCGGCTGAATATACAGGGTTTAAGCGTCTCATAGTGACTGATCCTGTAGGTGAAAAGCTTATGGATGCCGTATATTTCTATCCCGGTGTGGCCGCAGAAAAAACACCAAGTACGATAGGCCCTTATCAAATAGCGGCACAAAAGGCGCTGAATATAGTACCAGGCCGCTATCCAGCCATAGTGATCTCACATGGCAACGCCGGTAGTTTATGGAGTCATCATGACCTTGCCACGACTCTGGCTCGGCAGGGGAATATTGTTATTACCCTCACGCATCCTGGTGATAACTACAAGGATCAGACAGGGGCAGGGGCCATTAGTTCCTGGTATGGTCGTCCATTACAAATATCTGCCGTTATTACTGCTGCGACCAATGATATTGAACTAGCTAAATATATTGATAAAGATAAGATAGCATTTATTGGTTTCTCTGCCGGTGGAGCAACAGGATTGTTGTTGAGAGAAGGAGATATTGATGCAGGACGCTATGAAAATTATTGTCGTAAATATGACATGAGTGCCATATGTTCAAACAAAGGGGTAATGATAAATGACCATCCTGGTCTAGTTGTGCACCCCGATTCTAGGATAAAGGCATGGGTTTTCATGGCTCCGGTGAGCATGGCATTCGCTCCCGGCTCACTCAGAAGAGTGATTGCCCCTACCCTTATTTTTACTGGTGATAAGGATGAAGAGCTTTCTTGGAAAGAAAATGCCAGAGACCTGGCCACCACGTTGGCTGCAGAAAAAGAATTTCAGGTAATACACAATGCCGGTCATTTTGTTTTTCTCTCTCCATGCTCTGCTCAATTAAATAAACTGGCACCAGCTATTTGTAATGATGCACCAGGAGTAAACAGAGATGATATACACACGATAATTAACGGTAAAATTTCTGAATTTCTCAGCAGAGCGTGGCTTAAAGTGAAAGAGCCGCGGGTCTGATGGGAAAGAGTAATCAGCGTTCGAGAACGATGGCCGCCGGGTTTTGGTATCTTGCAAAGCCGATGTTACCAACTGAGGCTTTACCGGTATTAGTTACTGATAACTAATGATGTTTTGCCGTATAAAGTCAATAAATACGCGCGTTTTAGCCGGTAGATATTGTCGATTTGCATAAACAGCAAACAACTGCAATGGGGCTGCGGGTAATTCAAGTTCAATCTCAACCAGGCTGCCATCATCAATAAACTCCTGGCAAGACATCTTGGCAAGAATGGCAAATCCGACCCCGGCGAGCGCGGCTTTTAGCGCCAGTTCACCACTATTGACACGGTAATGTTCATTGACCTGAACGGTGGAAAATTCAACGTCGGGACGAGCGAACTGCCAAGGCATTCCCTTCAGGGCGTTTACCGTGGTGATACAGGGAAGGTCTTGTAGCTGTGTCGTGTGGCTGGGAAGCCCGCACCGCTGAATAAGAGCCGGAGAGCCAACCACGGTACAAGGAATGGTGGTCAGATGGCTGGCGATATAATCGCTGTCATCCAGCTTTCCTCTGTGAATGATGACGGCTATGTCCAGGTCTTCTCTTAATGTCTCAAATCCTGACAGGTTGGTAATACAGCTGATCTTTATTTCGGGATGCTGACAGGCAAAGTCCGCTATCGCGGTACCGAGCAGTCTGGGGCCGGCTTCATTGGGAATGCACAGGCGCAGTGGCCCTTTCAGCTGAATCTGCTGTGATGTCAATTCAGCCTCGGTTTGCTCCAGTGATTCCAGCAAGGGTTTTACTCGGGTATAGAGCAGCTGGCCAGCCTGAGTGAGTTTCATATGCCGAGTACTGCGTTCAATAAGCTGGAGTGACAGTCTCTCTTCCAGCTGAGCAATACTTCTGCTGATGTTTGAGGTCGGTATTTCAAGGGTTTTGGATGCGCCGACAAAACTGCCTTGTTCAACTACGGCAATAAATATCCTTGATGAAGTAAAGTCCAGGCCGGTACGCATCTATTGTCCCTGATATGATAACAGTCTGTGCCATTTTAAAGGATAAAAATAGATGATGGTAGTGGGTATGCTGTCTGTCTCCAAATATTGAGCATGAACACTATGACATCGGAAAAATACAAATCAGGTAATAAACCTCATTCTAATGGTGCAGTGATGGATATGGGATGCGTCTGGCTGGCCGCCTTTATCCAATTGGTGAGTGCGCTGGACTTTATGATGATCATGCCGCTTGGGCCTGATTTATCTCGTGCGCTAGATATCAGTCCAACCTATATAGGATATTTGGGGGGAGGATATGCACTTGCCGCCGCATTATCATCTTTATTATGTGCCAGATATATTGATCGATTTGATAGAAAAAAGGTGGCATTGCTCTCATTGCTGGGCGTCACACTATCCACCTGGGCCTGCACCTTGGCGTGGAATATGGAAAGCTTGTTCTTTACCCGTTTGTTGGCAGGTATATTTGCCGGTCCGGCAACGTCGATAGCAATGGCGATCGTCGTGGATGCCACGCCAGTACCACAACGTGGTCGAGCGATGGCGATAGTGATGGGGGCTTTCTCGTTGTCAGCCATTGCCGGTGTGCCCTTGGGATTGGAATTGGCCATGTTGAAAGGGTGGAGCGCACCTTTTTATGTCGTCGGGGGGGGGGGCTTGTGCGTCAGCGTGATGGTATTTATGCGGCTGCCGAATATGACTTCCCACTTAGGGCAACACCAAAAGGTTTTTTCAATCACGGCTATGTTGAAACGAGCCGTGGTGTGGCATGCATTTATGGCAATCGGATTGGCTATTTTCAGCACCTTCCTTATTGTTCCGAACATGGCGGCCTATTTTCAGTTCAATCTCGGTGTGCCTCGCAGCGATATGAGTCAGTACTATGTCATGGGCGGTGTTCTCAGCGTGATCGCGATGCAGTTGGGTGGTTATTTGATGGACCGCGTTGGCGCAGTGCGTATCACGTTGTGGGCAGGGGGATTGATTATCGCCATTGTCTGGGATGGTTTCTTGGGGTCCCCCTTGTTGCCGACCATGGTCATTTTTACCTTGTTCATGGTGGTGACATCGACACGGACGATCACGGCTGCTGCTGTTAATAGCCAGGTCGCAGAGCCCGGGGAACGAGCAGGGTTTATGTCATTGCAGAATGTGTTCCAGCATATATTCAGCGGTTCGGCCGCCGTCGTCTCTTCGATGCTGTTGACGGATGTCGATGGTCACTTGGGCAATATGGCTACCCTGGCCTGGCTGGTGATAGCGCTGACGCTGGTGCAACCCGTCTTTCTTTATCGGCTGCTTAAACGGTTATGTGTGGTGACCGCTTAGCGTCATGTTTTATTTATAACGAAGTGGCAGGGCCGCAGGTTTGATTGGCGAAGCGTGATCAGATAAGCGTGAAAGCCGGTTGCTGCAATATGTTTAGTGCCCCTCTCTCGTTTGGAGAGGGGCAGCGTGAAGGAAAGTAACCGTTGGGCGCCGTCAACAAGGCGAATTGCACTGCCGCAAATCAGTTGTCGAAATTCCACTGTATGGGCAGCTCAAGATCGAATATCAGCTGATCTCCGTCGAGATGAAAGGCCACGCTGGTCTGGTGCTGGTCATATTCGTCGATCAGCCGGCAACTCTCGGCGAAGTTGGATTCGTAACTGAGGCGCGCACTGCCGCCGGTGTTAGCTCCGTCGAGTTCCACCCCCAGTACCCGCAGTGGCTCTTTCTGACTGAGCTTGACCCGACTGTCACCCACATCCACCAGCCGCTCCAGCAGGGGGAAGAAGTCTTGCTTGTGGGCCTCTATCGCCCGGGCGATGGCCTGTTCCAGCTCGGCGTGACTGGCAAGGGGGCCATTCAGGGTGTAGCGGGTCTGTATCCTTTCCTGGGTCATAAACTGTGCCTCTCGGGGGTTGCCGGCGGGTGCTTCTCCCTTGGCTGCGGCGCGGCGCTCAGGCGGGGATGCGGCCATTGCGCACGAGGGCCCGGCGGATGTTCTTGCACATCTTGCCGAAGCGCTGGATCTCGTCGAAGGAGGGCGGAATGCCGCGATCGATCTGATATTGCCAGTAGCAGAGATCCATATCTACCAGCTCCATCAGCTTCTTGGGACAGCCGATGCAGGTGTTGTCCGGCCCGCATTTGAAGGTATCCGGTTGATAGAGGGGAAATTCCGCCTTCACGGCGTCGATGATCTGCTGCATCGCGGTAATGCGGTCCGGCTTTCTGTTCACGGCTCGTTCCCCGGCTCTGGTATGGGGGAGTCATTATATCCCTGCCAAAAATGGGGCCAATGACGCTTACGGGGTAGTTTTCTGCCAAGGGCGGCGGCCATGACAAGGGTTTCTGCTGCCAGCGGGATGCCGGATAGCACAACGCCCGGCAAGCCGGGCGTTGTGGGAGGAGAGGCAAGAGCCGTCCTGCAAGGGGGCATGGCCCCTTAGAAGTCGTGATAGAGCGGCCAGCCGAGCAATGGGTGCTTGAGACCGGCGCGCATCTCCATGTTGTCGAGCTTCTCCGGGGAGGCGTCCTCTTTTTGCAGCAGCTGGTACTGGCGCACAAAGCCGAGGGTGTGCAGCAGGTTCGGCACAAAGCCCGGGCTCAGCTCCTGGTGCAGGGCGGCGGACATGTCGGCGGGTAGCGCGCTCAGCATCAGGGCGAGCTGGGCGGCGAGGTAGTCGGTGTCGTACCAGCTCTCGTCGAGCTCAATCTCCCGCACCAGCCTGCGCTTGAGATCCTGCTTCACCTTGAGCGGGGCGGCGCCACTGCCCTTGCCACAGAGGATGCGGTAGAGCAGCGCCTCGGCCAGCTTGTCCTCCATGGTGGGGTGGTCGCTTTCGCAGGCGAAGAAGTGCTGGTCGATGAGCCCCATCAGGCGGCTCTTGTTGTGCTCGGTCAGCGCCTTCTCGTACTCCTGCCACCCCTGCCACTCCTCCACATCGGGGGGGCTCGAGATCTTGTCCAAGAGCCGCGCATCCACGTCACCATAGAGGCTGTTGCCAGCCTGCTTGGGGCTGACGGTGATGAGCATCGACCAGCCCTTCTGGAACGGCTTGATGGGGCCTTCCGGCGCCTGCAGCAGCGCCAGCGCCTTGGCCGGATCCCGCGCCGAGAGCTCCTGCAGGCCGAGGCTCACCACGCCGATGACGTCGTGGGCGGCCTGCTCCAGCAGGTGCATCTTGTATTTGTTGTAGTACTTGTCGGCGAATTTCAGGCTCATCAGCACCGCCTTGCCCTTGATGGCAGCCAGCTGTTGTTCGGTCAAACGTTCATTGTCGCGGCCAAAGCGCAGCACCTGGGTCAGAAAGGGGCCCTGGTTGGCATCGCGAATGACTAACTGCATGAATGGACTCCTTAATCCAGAAAGCTGAACATGTCGTCGACGTCGCCGTACTCGTCTTCCTCGACCTTGTTCTTCTCTTTGGCCTGCATCACCAGTTCGGCGGCAAACTTGTTGATGATGCCGTCCCAGCTGGAGTGCTCATTGCGCAGCAGTGCCTTGATGGCTTTCTCCACTTCGGGGGCCAGCTCGCGAATGAGCATCAAGAGGCTGCGCGGGTCATCCAGCGCGTAGTCGTGGACATCCTCGCTCTGCTGGCGCTCGCTGTAGCGCAGGGACTCTTCGAGATCTTCCTCTTCGGCGTGCAGTACGTCGCGATAGCCTTCGTCCTCTTCATAGCGATCGCCGCGATAGAACTCGATGAAGGGGATGGCGAGGTAGAAGAGACCGGCCGGATCCTCGGCCACGCACTCGAGGATCTCGCGCTGCTTGGCTTCGCTATCCTGGGTGCGGATCAGGTAGTTGAGGAAGTCGAAGGTGTGCTGCTGCAGCTCGTCGGCGTTGTTCTTGATCGCCTCTTCCCAGTAGAGCGGTTGCTGGCAGACGATGTCGCGGATCCGCTCCGGGGTCATCAGCTCGGAGATGATGGAGGGGAAGGAGATATCGTGCTGGCCGTTGATCTGGGTCAGGGTAACGATATCAATGTTTTCAATCACTTCTGCCAGCTGGTCGTCAGACATGGTCTTGGCGATCAGCTCGAACTTCTCGCTGGCCTGCTTCGGCTCGATGACGGCCAGCTCTTTGATCTCGATGGCGGTAATTTCTATCAGACTGTTGCTCATGCCTTGCCCCAATTAGAAACGAACTTCGTCGTACATATCCTGCTCGCCCTGGTCGTCGCCATAGCGGTCGCTGCCGCCATGGTAATCGGCGTCGGCATCTTCCCCGTCTTCCTCTTCTTCGTCGCGCAGCTCATAGTCGTCATCACCGCGGTGGCTGCCGCGCGGCAGCGGGTTGTCGAGCAGGAACAGCACGGCGCAGGCTTCCATCAGCTGATTTTCGCTCTGGGCTCGCACCGCCTTGACCAGCGGCAGGGCGGCGTTGTTGAAGCCGACGCTCACCTTGAACTCGTCCCAGGAAGGCTGCTCGCCGCTGGCGAGCCACTTGTTCCACAGCCCCTTGGCCTTGGGCGGGAACTGCACCCGGCCATAGAGGGCGAGCGGCAGGTATTCGGGCATGAACTCCAGCATGCTCATGTCGGCCAGCAGCAGGGCCTTCATCTGGTCGGTGAACTGCTCAAGCCCCTTGGGGTCATCCTGATCCCGGTAGGATTCGATGTTCTCGCTAGCATCGCTTTGCAGGGCCTTGAGCCGTGCCTGGTCCCATTTTTTTTGCATAGTCGCTCTTCTTGCCTGGTGGCTCAGGGGTAGAACTGGTCCCACATCTCCTGCATGGCAGCAGCGGGATCGGTCACGATGACGTTGTTGAAATCCTTGATGAAGGCGGCCCGCTGTTTCGGATCGGACAGCACTTCATAAGCCTGCTTTACCTGGTGCAGCTTGAGGGCTGCCTGCTCTTTCTCTTCTTCACTCGCCCCGTGCAGCTTGTCGGGGTGGTACTGGTTCGACAGCCGACGATAGGCTTTTTTGATGTCGTTTTCACTGGCGTTGGACTTGACGCCCAACACCCGGAAGTAGTTGTTCATGACGGATCCTGCCTCACTGGCATCGTGGAATTGACCCTGCGCTGGCCTGGCGGCGGGGCTCTTGGCAAACCAGGCTCGGCAAAAACCCGACATTTTAACGCAAACAGGCCGCCATCGCCATGGATAGGAAGCGAACAGATGGGCGTGCGGGTAGCGTCGTGCGGGGCCTCGTCAGGGGCGGTTTAGGGCCGTTTGTGACTATTTTGTCAGTTCCATGGCGACCCATGTGTGACAGGGGTTGAAAAAACGCCCGGACTGGCCGGGCGTCGAGGTCAGGGGTCAGCGCAGGCTGGCCCACAGCAGGCGGGCCTTGAGCCCGAGCCATGAGCTCCAGCCGGTGGTGCAGCTCACCAGCTTCCCATCCTTGATGATGAGGAAGGTGGGGGTGACCCCCACCTGCCAGCGAGCGGCCAGCGCCCCCTGCTCATCGTTGTGGGTGGGAAAGGCGAGCCCCTTCTTCGCCATCCCGGCGCGCAACTGGTCATCGCTACCGGAGCGCAGCGCCACCGTCAGCACGTTTTCACCCTGCTGCCAGAGCTGCTCCACCGTGGGGGTGGTGAAGCGGCAGACGCCACACCAGCTGGCCCAGTAGTAGACCAGCAGCGGCTTGCCGCGGCTCTGCTCGGCCAGGCTGGTGGTGGTGCCATCCTGCAGGGTGAAGGGGGCCTCCATGGCCCCCTCAGCCAGGGTCGGGCTGCGCCACAGATCGAGCAGGGTCGAGATGACCAGCGCCATCAGCAGCAGCCAGAGCACCTCCTTGCCCCAGCGGCGCCAGCGGGGTGGCTTTACGACTGCATCTTCCGCCATGGTTTAGCTCCGCTTGGCCAGCTCGGCTTTGACCAGCTGCTCCAGCTCGTCATAGGGCACGGCACCCGGCACCAGCTGGTTGCCGATCAGGGTCGCCGGAGTGCCCTGCACCCCCAGGAGCGTGCCGATGCGAAGGCTGTTGCGCAGCTCCTCGGTGGCCTTGGCATCGGGTTTGAGGGCCGTGTTGCCGGTGGCCGCCAGCGCCTTGTTGATGTCCGCCTCGGTCAGCATCCCTTGCTTGCTCATCAGCTTGTCGTGCAGGGCGAGGAAGCGGGCCGGCTCCTGCTGCCACAGGGTGAGGCTGTACTGGGCCGCCTTGGCGGAGCTCTGTCCCTTGAACGGCAGCAGCTTGATCACCAGTCCCAGATCGTCGGGATAGGCCTTGAGCAGCTTGGTCAGCTGGGGATCGAACTGCTTGCAGTAGGGGCAGTTGTAGTCGGTGAACAGCACCAGGGTCAGCTTGGGGTGCTTGGCGCCAAGGCGCGGGCTGGTGGCGCTGTTGAACAGCACGTCCTGATTGCCCTTGATGAAGTCGCCGAGCTGGGCCTCCTGGGCGGCGGCGTTCTGCTTCTCCCAGGATTCGGCCGCCTCGTCGAGGATCTTGGGGTTGGCGACCAGAGTCTCGCGAATGAGCTCCTTGATGCGTGCCTCCTGCTCCGGGGTGAAGGGCGCCGCCTGCAGCAAGGGGGCGCAGAGGGTGCCGGCGATCAGGGCGGTGCAGAGGGTGCGCAGTTTCAGGGTACGCAGGGTCATGGGATTCTCCTTAAAAATGGGGGGCATCGGCCTGGACGAGGCCGGCCTGGTGCAACACGTCGAGCAAGTCGGCCTTGTCCAGCAGGGGCGAGAGGATCTCTCCCTCTGGCAGGCCTGGCCCGTAGATCTGGTTGAAGGGGACGGCGGCCGCGCCGCGCTGGTGCAGGAAGGCGGAGATGGCATCGCTCGGCCGGCTCCAGTCGCCGCGCAGGGCCACCACGTCAGGGGCCGACAGGGCGCTCTGCACCTCGTCACGCAGCAGCACGTTGTACTTGTTGGCCTTGCAGGTGACGCACCAGTCGGCGGTGACGTCGACGAAGACCCGCTTGCGCTGGGCCAGCGCATCGACGATGGCCTGTTCGGAGAGTGGCTGCCAGGCAATGCGATCGACGCTGCCTGACCCCTGCGCCGTGAGGGCGCCCCCCAGCAACAGGGCGCCGCCGATGAGTGCCGAGAGAGAGAGGGCCAGCGTGAAACCGCGCATGCCATAGCGCCAGAGGATGCCAATCAGCAGCGCCAGCAGCATGGCGGCCATCAGCCAGCCGGTGGCCGTGCTGCCCAGATGGTTGCCAAGCAGGCTCGCCAGCCAGAGGCTGGAGCCCAGCATCATTAGCCCGAGCAGGATGCGTAGTCGCCCCATCCAGCGGCCCGGTTTGGGTAGCCAGAGGGCGAGGCGCGGCAGGGCCGCCACCAACAGCCAGGGCAGGCTCATGCCAAGGCCGAGCGCCGTGAAGATGAGCCAGAGCTGGCCGAGCGGCGCTGCCAGTGCAAAGGCCACCGCGGTGCCGAGGAAGGGGGCCGAGCAGGGGGTGGCCAACAGGGTGGCAAAGCTCCCCTGCAGGAAGTGGCCGCCGAGCCCCTTGCCGCCGCTGGTGGCGAGGCGAGTGCTGAGATTGCTGGGCAGGCGGATTTCGAACAGCCCCAGCAGGTTGGCGCAAAACAGCAGGGTCACCGCCGCCATGAAGCCGATGAAACCGGCGCTCTGGAACTGGATCCCCCAGCCGACGGCGCCCTGAGTGGCGCGCAGCAGGCTGCTCATGGCCGCCAGTACCCAGAAGGAGGCAATGATCCCGGCACTGGCGGCGAGGAACTGCTTGCGCACCTGTCGCTGTTCGCTCGCCTGCTGCTGCAGCACGGTGCCCAGTTTCAGGGCCAGCACCGGCAGCACGCAAGGCATCAGGTTGAGGATGAGGCCGCCGAGCAGCGCCGCCCCCAGCAGCCAGATGAGAGGCTGGCCTGGGGCTGGCAAGGCGAGGGGATCGGCGATGGTGGCGCGGGTCTGCCAGGCCTCATCGCCGCTGCCGAGCAACAGGCTGAGGGATTGGCCACGCAAGTCAGGAGCATCCCCCTGCCAGCCATCGCTGACCGGAACCCGGGCGATCAGGGTGTTGCCGCTTACCTCGAGCGCGGGCTTGCCGAACTCGGCTCCCTCCAGCGCATCGATGAAGAGCGCAGGCACCTGCCACCCCTCTGCCCGCTCGGCGCGCAGCTGCAACTGGTGGTGCTGGTAGCCGAGCTCGACCCGGGTGTCGGCGGGCAGCGTCTGCGGCAAGGTGCTCATGGTTTGGGCCCAGGCGAAGTCAAAACCGGCCGGCGCCTGCCCATCCACCGCCAGGGTGAAGGGGTAGTCGGTCAGGATGCAGACGTTGCTGCAGGTGGAGAGGCGCAAGGTGCCCTTGAGCGGCTGCCCGGCCGGGTAGTCCAGGCTCAGGGGAAAGCGCACCTGTTGCTGATAACCCTGGGTGCTGAGCCCGGCCACCTCGAAGGGGCGCGGCGTGGGCCAGTGCCACTGGAAGTCGCCGACCGGCTGATCCCACAGGATCTGGGGCGCTATGCCCCCTTCACCCGGGCTGCGCCAGTAGGTTTTCCAGCCGGATTCGAGGGCCACCTCGAGCAGGATGCGGGTATGGTCAGGGGCGCTGCGGTCGGCTTGCAGCCTGACCTTGGCGTGATCGTTCTGGGGGCTGGTGAGCCAGCCCGTATCGCTGGCCAATCCGCTGGATTGCCACAGCAGGCAGCCCAGCAGCAGGCTCGCCTTGAAGAGAGTTGACATAAATGTTGTCTCGCAAAAAATGAATGACAGCAGGCTGAAAAAAGCGCGGCTGAACTCATTCCCGCCAGACACAGAGGGTGAGGTGAAGTCGTCGTTCGGGAGGGGAGACGGCCCGTGGCGGCGGCAGTGGCGGCGTGTAGCGCCAGAGCGGGGCCAGCAGCGCGATGAGCAGGGCCACCGCAAAGAACAGCTGCTCGAGGCAGAGCAGGGTGGTGGCGCTCAGCCACTTGCCGTTGAGCTGGCAGCTGTTGGGCTGCGGGCTGGCGGGCGTGCCCTTGTCAGCCTTGTCGTCGGCCGTGACGAAGGAGGGCAGGGCCTGACAGCTGAGAGCGTGATCGAGCAGGGCCAGCCGGGCCAGCGGCTGGGCAGCGCAATTGAGCACCAGCAGGCAGACCAGCAGCAGGAGTCGTTTCGCCACGCGTTGTTGGTGAATCATGCTCGCCCCGTTCATCAAGATGGCCACATCCTAACGGCCAACGCCGGGTGGGGCAAGCCGCCGTCGGTTTTAAGGCTCAGGGGCGAGCGGCTGGGGTGGTCGGTTCTGTTTGGCGAACGCTTGTTCGCTAAAAGGGGGACCAGTATACTGCGCCGAGTCAAAATCCGAGGTGTTCGATGCTCAAACTTGCCCGTGTGCTGCTGCTTGGTCTGCTGCTCATCTTCTGGTTCCTGTTCGGTCTGCTGCTTTGCCTGGTGCGTCCGCGCCATCCCAACAACGTCTATGTCTTCGCCCGCATGTATCATGCTGTCTGCCCGCTGATCGGCCTTAAGGTCCGGGTGACGGTGGCCGACGAGGTCAAATCGGTGGGGCCGGCGGTCTACGTCTGCAACCACCAGAGCAACTACGACATCTTCACCGTGACCGGCGCGGTGCAGCCCGGCGTGGTGGCAGTGGGCAAGAAGAGCCTGCTGTGGCTGCCCTTCTTCGGTCTCATCTTCTGGCTCTCCGGCAACGTGCTGATCGACCGCTCCAACCGCTCCCGCGCCATCGGCACCATTGGCCAGGTGGTGGAGCGCATCAAGAATCGCGGCACCTCCATCTGGATGTTCCCGGAGGGGACCCGCTCCAAGGGGCGCGGCCTGCTGCCGTTCAAGGCAGGCGCCTTCCACACCGCAGTACAGGCCGAGGTGCCGGTGGTGCCCATCGTCTGCTCCAGCTACTTCGGCCAGATCGATCTCAACCGCTGGGACAACGGCGAGGTGCTGCTGGAAGTGATGGCCCCGGTCTGCAGCAAGGAGCACGGCGCCGCCGGCATTCGCGACCTCTCCGACAACTGCCGGGCCCGGATGGAGGCCAAGCTGGCCGAGCTGGACAGCCAGCTCGGTCATCCCCGGGCCGCCTGAGTACATTGCTGATTGCATGAGGGAGCCGCCGGCTCCCTTTTTTATTGGTGAAAATCACCACTAGATCGGTATTTTTCGCCACCAAGACGATATTGAAAATACCTGATAAAACCTCATCTATATGTAATTAAAGGAAAAATTATCTTGGCACGGCTCTTGTAATGTCATGGGAAGAGATAGCCATCCCATCAACAAGGAGCCAGACCATGAGCGTATTTAGCCGCCTGACCGACGTGATCAATGCCAACCTGCACAGCCTGCTCGACAAGAGCGAAGAGCCGGAGAAGATGCTGCGGCTGATGATCGAAGAGATGGAGCAGGTTCAGGTCGAGATGAGAACCCAGGCCGCCCGCGTCATTGCCGAACAGAAGCAGCTGGAACGTCATCAGCAGGCGTTGCAGCACCAGATCCTGGAGTGGTCGGCCAAGGCCGAACTCGCCATCCAGAAGGGGCGCGAGGATCTGGCCCGGGCCGCGCTGACCGAGAAGCTGGCCGAGGTCAAGAAATGCGAACAGCTGGAGCAGGACAAGGCGCGGGTCGCCGAGGTGCTGGCCCAGCTCACCGCCGACAGCGAGCGACTGGCCGCCAAACTGACTGAGGCACGCGAGAAGCAGAAGCTGCTGACCCTGCGTGAACAGACCGCTCACAGCCGGCTGCGGGCACGTGCCCAGGTGGACAACCAGCGGATGCACGAGCTGATGGCCCGTTTTGACGGCTTTCAGGGCCGGGTCGATCAGCTGGAAGCCCAGCTGGAGGCGGCAACCCTGGGGCAGAACCCTTCGCTGGAGGCCCAGTTCCGCGAGCTGGAGCTGAACGACGAGATTGAACGGGAGCTGGCCCGCCTCAAGGGTCAAAAGGTGGAGGCATAACCATGACGCCCTGGCCGAAGGATCTTGCCCATCGCAAGCTGACCGGGGTCTGCGCCGGCATCGCCAACGGGCTGGGGCTCTCCAGGGTGACGGTGCGGGTCGCGGCCCTGATGGCGCTGATCCTGATGCCGCCCCTGGCGCTGGCCGCCTATCTGCTGGCGGTGCTGATCATGCCGCCCCGTCGTGAATTGAAGCGCTGGCTGGATTGACCCCGGGTCACTCAGCGGCATTAACCCAGTGAGGAGCAAAACATGCTGGAATTTATCGTCTTGATGCTGGTTCTGGTCGGCATGGCGCTGGCCGGGTTCACCGTGCTGGCCATGCTGCTGGTGAGCGGCGTCTTCGTGCTGTTTGGCGCCCTGGCTGGCATGTTTGCCCTCATCATCAAGCTGGCGCCCTGGTTGCTGGTGCTGCTGGTGCTGCTGGTGGTGTGCTGGTTCATCAGCAGCCGGCGCAAACAGGCCAATACCTACCGTTGACACTCCCTGTTACCGGCTCCTTCCTTGGCCGCTGCGTGCAGCTGCCTTTTTTGTCTGGGTGGTGGAGTGCTGGTTTCAGCCGCCGGCGCAAGCAGGTTAACCAACCTGCCGTTGACACTCCCTGTTACCGGATCCTTCCTTGGCCGCTGCATACAGCGGCCTTTTTTGCGTCTGCAGGTGGTGTGCTGGTTTCAGCAGCCGGCGCAAGCAGGTTAATCAACCTGCCGTTGACACTCCCTGTTACCGGATCCTTCCTTGGCCGCAGCGTACCGCGGCCTTTTTTGTGTCTGGGCGGTGTCCAGCCAGGACTGGCTGCAGGCGAGCCAGCGCTCCGGCTGGGTGATCAGCTGCTCCTTGAAGGCCTTGCTCTGCTGCTTGAGCCGGTATTCGAGGCGCAGCGCCGCCCCTTTCTCGCCGACGGCCTGCTGCCATGCCAGGGTCAGCGGCCCCTTGCCACGCAGGGCGCGGGACCCCTTGCCGCTCTGATGCTGGCGCAGGCGGCGGAGCGGGTCCGTGCTGATCCCGGTATAGAGCAGGCCGCTGGCGGTGCGCACCATGTAGATGAACCAGTGGCTGGCGGGCGGGCTGGCAGGCGGTTCGGCGCCGGGAGCGGGTTCTCTCATTCGATCTCTCTGTGCCACACTCAAGAGCAGCTCAAGGAGGTGCGATGCGAGCGTGGTGGTGGTTGTGGTGTTTGCTGTCGATATCGGCTCATGGCGAGACGCTGCGTCTCTACGACTATCATCAGCACCCCCCCTTCATGACCGGGGAGCAGACTGGTCTGAGCCGGGATCTGGTCAAGTATCTCAATGAAAAGCTTGGCGGAGAACCCAGGCTCGAACTTTGGCTGGTGAATCGGGCCAGACTGGCACTGGAGATGTCGGATCCAGGCTTCGACGGCCTGGTGGCCTGGGTCAATCCCGCCTGGGTGGGGGATCCCCAGCGCGAGCTTTACCTCTGGAGCTTTCCCATTATGCGCGATACCAACGAGCTTATCTCCAGCGTCGCCAGGCCGGTCATCTATCGTGGGCCTGACTCACTGAAGGGGATGACCTTCGGCGGCATCGAAGGGTATCGCTATCAGGGCATCGACGAGGCGGCGGCCAGGGGCGATCTGGTGCGGGTTGATGCCAAGAAGGTCAAAACCAACTTCAGCCTGCTGGTGCGCGGTCGCATCGACGTGACCCTGGTGCCGGGCTCGGCGCTCACCTTCTTCACCCATGACCCGGCCTTCGAGGGCAAGCTGTTCGTCTCGCCCTTTGCCCAGTCCAGCTATACCCGCCACATCCTGTTGCCAAAATCCCGCAGCGCACTGCACAGCCGGCTGAATGACATCGCCGAGCAGATGGACCGGGATCCCAAGTGGCACGCCATCCTGGAGTCCTACCGCGGCAGACCCTGAGCGTCGGCATTGCGGCGCAGATGGCGCCCAAGCTTGTGCAGCGGCAGCAGGCTCACCAGCAGGCCGGCCCAGACGAAAGCAAACCCCACCGATTTCACCGGATCCGGCGTCTCGCCAAACCAGAAGATGGCGAGCAGGAAGGCGAGGCTGGGCTCTATGTATTGCAGCAGACCCACCGTGCTCATGCGGGTGCGCATCATGCCGTAGCAGAACAGCCCCACCGGCAGCAGGGTGGCGGGGGCGCTGCCCATCAGCAGCAGACGCTCGGTCCAGTCACCGGTCACGAACTGGCTGGCGCCGCTTACCGCCAGAGCGCCAATGATCAGCAGGGCGACAGGCAACTGCACCAGCGCCTCAAGGTAGAGGCTGACGCCGGCGTCATAGTGGACCTTCTTCTTGAGCAGACCGTAGAGGGCGAAGTTGGCCCCCATGATGAGGGAGAACCAGGGCAGCTGGCCGTAAGAAAAGAGCATGTAGGCCAGCCCCGCCAGCGCCAGCGCCACCGCCAGGTGTTTTTGCGGGGTGAGCTTTTCTTTGAGGAACAACACGGCAAACACGATGTTGAACAGCGGCGTCATGAAGAAGGCGAGGCTGGTGGCCAGCACCTGGCCGGTGGTGAGGCACCAGGTGAACATGCACCAGCTGATGGACATGACGGGGCCGGCCAGCAGGATGAGGCCGAGCTGGCGTGGTTCGCTGCGCAGTCGCGCCCAGGGCACCCGGTAGCCGATGAGGAGGAACAGGGCGCCCAGCAGCACCGCCGACCAGAGTACCCGGTGGGAGAGCAGCTCCCACATGTTGACCGCGGGCATGAACTGGTAATAGAGGGGCAGCATGCCCCACAGCACGAATGAGAGGGCCGCGCTGCCGGTGCCCATCCAGTTCTTCATCTCGCTCCGTTTATTAAATTAAACAAATGTGGCTGCATGATAAGTATCTGCTGAATCTTTCACAAGCAGGATCCGGCGGAAAACTCTGCTACTATCGGGCCATGAACCGACTCGACAGTTTGTTTGAACAGATCCGTGCCTGCCACCTGTGCGAGGCACACTTGCCGCTCGGGCCCAGACCGGTGATCCGTGGCAGCGAGCGCGCCCGTCTGCTGATCATCGGCCAGGCGCCCGGTACCCGGGTGCATGCCAGCGGCATCCCCTGGGACGATCCCTCCGGCGATCGCCTGCGTCAGTGGCTCGGGGTGGACAAGGCCACCTTTTACGATGAATCCCGTATCGCCATCATGCCGATGGGACTCTGTTACCCCGGCAAGGGCAAGTCGGGGGATCTGCCGCCGCGCCCTGAATGTGCACCCACCTGGCACGACAAGGTGCTGATGCTGCTACCCAACATCGAGCTGACCCTGCTGATCGGCCAGTATGCGCAAGCCTACTACCTGCGGGATGCGGCGAAAGGGTCGCTGACCGAGACGGTACACAGCTGGGCAGACTACGGCCCGGCCTGGTTGCCGCTACCGCACCCGTCACCGCGCAACACCTTCTGGCTCAAGAAGAATCCCTGGTTCGAGCAGGATGTGATCCCCCATCTGCAACAAAGGGTCGCCCCGCTGCTGGGGTGACCCTCGTTGGTTAGAGCGCCGGTTCGACCTGCGGTTTGGGCTTGCTGCGGGCCATGGCGATGAGCGGCAGTATGATGCACAGGCATCCCAGCAGCAGCGGCAGGCCCGGCTGCTCATCGAACAGCCATACCCCGATGGCGACCGCCATCAGCAGGCCGGTGTACTCCGCCGAGGCGATCTTGCTCGCCTCCGCCTTGCGATAGGCCACCACGCACAATCCCGCATAGACCATGATCAGCGCCGAAGAGCCGAAGGCGGGCCACCACATCTGCCACTGCCAGTCGCCCCCTTCCCACCAGGCCAGCGCCATGATGAAGGGCATGCTCAACACGTTGGTAAAGAACAGGGTCTGGGCGATGGGCTGCTGGAGCGGGATCCGCTTGATCAGCAGATTGTTGAGCGCCATGGAGAGCGCCACCCCGAGCGCCGCCAGCGCCGCCCAGTTCACCTCGGTGGGGCGCAGCACGATCAGCACCCCGACAAAGCCGATGAAGGCGGTCAGCACCTTCTGGCGCGAGATCGCTTCCCCCGCCAGCCACACCGCCAGCGGCACCATCATCAGCGGCGCCGCATAGAAGAGGGCGTTGGCGGTGGCCAGCGGCAGCCGGGTGAGGGCGATCACCATCAGGCAGACGCCGACCGCCCAGATATGGGCCCGCAGCAGATGCCACTTGAGCGCCACCGGCGGGTTGCGACGCCATGACCAGAGCAGCCAGGGGGCCAGCAGGATGGCGGCGGAGAGCTGGCGGAAGAAGACGAACTGGAACACCGGCTGGTCCGGCTCCAGCACCTTGACCAGCGCGTCGGAAAAGACCGCCACCATATTGCCCAGCACCAGATAAAGGATGCCGATCCCCACTGCATTCATACCACCTCCCATGTTTGATGAGGGAAGGGTAGCCCGCGTGCCGTTATCCAGTAAAATGATAAAAAATCACCATGCATGAGAATTTTGGATAATGAAGCTGCCCCCCCTGCGTGCCGTTCAATACTTCGAAGTGGTTGCCCGCCTGCTCAGCTTTTCTCGCGCCGCGATTGAGCTGAACGTCAGCCAGAGTGCGGTCAGCCACCAGATCCGCCTGCTGGAGGATTTTCTAGGGGAGCGGTTGTTGCTGCGCCAGGGCCGGCTGCTGTCGTTGACGGCGCAGGGGGAGGTCTATTTCGAGGGGATCTCCGCCGGGCTCGGCCAGATTGCCCAGAGCAGCGAGCAGCTGCGTGGCGGCGGCGAAATGCGGATCCGGCTCGCGGTCTACAGCTCGTTTGCGGTGAAGTGGCTGATCCCGCGCCTGGCGGGGCTGCGCCAGCTCTATCCCGAGCTGGATCTCAGCCTGGAGATGGTGGCGGAGGATCCCGAACTCTCCGATCGGGTGGCGGACTGCTTCATCACCGTCTCCCCCAAAGGGCCCGGTTATATGCACGATCTGCTCTATCGGGAGCGGCTGATGCCGGTGTGCAGCCGGCGGCTGTGGCAGCAGGTGGAGGGGGAGTGGCCCGCGGCCCTGTGGCAACTGCCGCTGCTCTCCATTCAGGCGATCTACAAGGAGAAGGGGGAGGATTGGCGGCGCTGGGCCGACGTGGGTGGGCTGACGATCGCCCCCGAGGCGAGGATGCACCATTTCAGCCACATTCTGCTGGCACTGGAGGCGGCCAACTGGGATCAGGGGGTGGCGCTCATCAACGACTATATGCTGCAGCCGGAGGATCCCGGTCTGGTGCGACTGCCGCTGCATGCACTCGAGACCGGAGACAACTTCTATTTCGTCTGCAAGCGCTCGCGTGTCCATGAACCCGCCATCAGCCGGCTGCGCCAATGGCTCTGGCAGGAGGCGCAAGTCAGCCTGCGCCCCGGCGAGAATGAACCGCTCAGGCGCGTTTGAATAGGCTCAGCACGAGCAGTTGGTGGCGGAGATCCAGCGAAGAGACGAGATATGGAGTGGCCTGACAGCAAGGCTCAGGCCACTTGGGTTCAGGCTTTTTTGAACTGGCTCAGGATAAACAGGCTGGTGGCGCAGACCACCACCGAAGGGCCGGCCGGGGTGTCCTGATACCAGGAGAGCAGCAGTCCGCCGAGCACGGCAAGGCAGCCGATGAGGGCGGCAAAGCCGGCCATTTGTTCCGGCGTCTGGCTGAAGCGGCGGGCCGTTGCCGCAGGGATGATCAGCAAGGAGGTGATGATCAGCGCCCCGACAAACTTCATCGCCACGGCGATCACCAAGCCAATCAGCAGCATCAGCACGCAGCGCAGCACATCGACCCTTACCCCTTCCACTCGCGCCAGCTCTTCGGAGATGGTCATGGAGAGCAGGGGATCCCACAGCCGCCACAGGGTGAGCAGCACCAGGGCGCCGCCGCCATAGATCCAGAGCAGGTCCATCGGCTGCACCGAGAGCAGGTCGCCGAACAGGTAGGCCATCAGATCCACCCGCACGTTGTCCATGAAGCTCAAGGTGACCAGACCCAGCGACAGGGCGCTGTGGGCCAGGATGCCGAGCAGGGTATCGGTGGCCACCTGCTGGTTGCGACTCATGATCACCAGCAGCATGGCCATGGCGAGGCAGCAGACCACCACCGCCAGGGTGAGATCCACCTGCAGCAGGATGCCGAGCGCGATGCCGAACAGGCAGGCGTGGGAGAGGGTGTCGCCAAAATAGGCCATCTTGCGCCACACCACGAAGCTGCCGAGGGGGCCGGCCAGCAGGGCGATGCCGAGGCCGGCCGCGAGGGCGTATAACAGAAAGCTGTCCACTTGATGATCCTGTCTGGTTCGTTATTGATTGCGGGAGGGCAGGCGGATGACGGGGGCCTGCGGTTCATGATGATGGTGTTCACCGTCGCAGTGGTGATGATGGGTGTAGACCGCCAGCACCTCCTGCTCCGGTCGGCCGAACAGACGGGCAAATTCGGGGTGGCGGGCCACGCTTTCCGGTTCGCCGTGACAGCAGACGTGGCGGTTGAGGCAGATCACCTCGTGGGTGCTGGCCATCACCAGGTGCAGATCGTGGGAGACCATCAGCACGGCACAGTTGAACTCGGCGGCCAGCTGGCTGATGAGGGCGTAGAGCTCGATCTGGCCGTTGATGTCCACCCCTTGCACCGGCTCGTCCAGCACCAGCAGCTCGGGCTTGACCAGCAGGGCGCGGGCCAGCAGCACCCGCTGCATCTCGCCGCCGGAGAGTTTCTGCATCCGGTTGTCCAAAAGATCTTCCGCACCGACCCGGTTCAGCGCCTCCTCGATGGAGAGGCGGCCATTCTTGCCGAGCTGCAAGAAGCGGCGCACCGTCAGCGGCAGGGTGGGATCCAGATAGAGGCGCTGGGGCACATAGCCGACCCGCAGGTCGCGGCTGCGGGTGATTTGGCCCGAATCCGGCGTGAGCAGGCCCAGTACCAGCTTGCTCAGGGTACTCTTGCCTGCCCCGTTGGGGCCGACCAGGGTCGTGATTTTGCCTTTGTTCAGGGTAAAGGAGACCTTGTCGAGCACGGATCGCCCATCAAATGAAAGACAGACCTCTTTCAGCTCCACCAGTTGGGTCATGACAGCTCCGGGGTTTACAGCCTGTGAGAGTTATAATATAACAATAACGTTGGTTTGTTATATTATCACACACACACTTCCTGACGAGATCTCTATGCGAATTCTTGCCCTGATCACTGCCCTGCTGGCGGTGAGTCTGCCTGTCCGTGCCCTCGAGGTGCTGACCACCATCAAGCCGCTGGGTTTCATCGCGGCCGCCATCACCGACGGCGTAAGCGAGCCCAAGGTGCTGCTGCCGACCGGCGCCTCGCCCCATGATTTCTCCCTGCGCCCCTCCGATATTCGCAACATCAATGAGGCCGACCTGGTGGTCTGGGTCGGTCCCGAGCTGGAAGGCTTCATGGCCAAACCGCTGGCCAAGCATCCCCATGTGTTGACCCTGACCCGGGTCGAAGGGATGCCGCTGTTCGATTACAGCAAGCAGGCTGGTCACGAAGAACATGCTGACGAGGGGCATGAAGGTCATGATCACGACGGTCATGAGGGGCACCACCACGAGGGCGTCGATCCCCACATCTGGCTGGGACCGACGCAGGCGCTGGTCATCGCCAATGCCCTGAGCGAAACCCTGAGCGCTCAGGATCCTGCCAACGCCGAGCGTTATCGCGCCAACCTGCTGGCGTTCAAGGCCAAGGTGGAGGCCAAGGACAAGGTAATTGCCGAGCAGATGAAGGCGGTGAACCAGAAGGGCTACTTCGTGTTCCACGAGGCCTATGGCTACTGGGAGCGCCACTACGGCATGAGCTCCAAGGGCCACTTTACCGTGAGCCCGGAGCGGCGCCCCGGCGCCAAGACCCTGGTGGAGATCCGCAAGGCGCTGGAAGAGAAAAAGGCGAGCTGCATCTATGCCGAGCCGCAATTCTCGCCAGCGGTGATCGAGTCGGTGGCCCGCAATACCGGTGCCAAGGTGCTGCTGCTGGACGAAGTGGGTGAGCAGGTGCCGCTCGGCCCGGATGGCTATCCCCGGTTCATGCAGCAGCTGGCGGACGCTTTCGCCGAGTGCCGCTGACAGACCCGCCGAGCCGCCGTGCTCATCGATAGGGTGAGCACAGCCAACTATACTGACCTCCAGCATCTGACAGGGAGTGTCTTGTATGAAATGGCTGCTCGTTTCCACCTGCACGTTGGCGCTATGCTGCGCCAGCGTGCAGGCATCCCGCCTCTCCGAATACATCGCCAGTCCCGAGTTGCGGGCAAAATTGCAGGAAGTGTATGGTGGTCGTGCCATTCAGCGGGCCGAGGCATTTTCGCGCCTGCTCACGCCCAGGGCCGGTACCACGGATCAGCAGAAGATCGAGCTGGTGAACAACTATTTCAACAACCTGACCTATAGCGATGATCCCAGGTTGTGGGGAGAAGCGGATTACTGGGCCAATCCGCTGGAGTTTATCGGCGCCCGCGGTGGCGACTGCGAGGATTACAGCATCTCCAAGTACTACACCCTGATGGAACTTGGGGTGGACGAGAAAAAGTTGAGGCTGGCCTACGTCAAGGCGGTGCGTTACAACCAGTTCCACATGGTGACGCTCTACTTTTCGACTCCCAAGTCGGATCCACTGGTACTCGACAACATCAACAGCCGGATTCTGCCAGGCAGCAAGCGGACCGACCTTATCCCCGTCTACAGCTTTGATGCCAAGAGCATCTGGATCATGAAGTCCCGCCGTGAAGGGACGCTGGCAGGCAGTGCCGACCGGTTGGCGCAGTGGACGTCGATGAAGACCCGATTCTCCAGCGAGCAACTGCGCTCCCCCCGCCGCGAGCTATAGCTTGCCCGCGGTTTTCAACTCCTCGAAATATTTGGCCGCGCCCGGATGCTGCTCGATGCTCAGCACCGGGCCGGTTTTATTGCGTGCCTGATGGAACAGGTTGGCGTAGCCGTAGGTCTGCTCATTGAACTTGGTTTGCTGGGTCAGCATGGCCTTGGTCAGGCGGTACACATCGGCTTCCGGCGTGCTGGCGGTGGTCACCAGGGTGGCTGCGATGGCAAAGGTCGGCGTCGCCTTGAGGTTGCCCGGGTAGATGCGCGCAGGCACCTGGCTGCGCTGGTAATACTTCACCCCCTTGAGCAGCTGATCCCGGGTCGCTCCCTCGATCGGCAGAAAACGCACGGCGCAGCGTTTGGCTGTATCCAGCACGATGCGGTTGGGGTGACCCATCACCAGGCCATAGGCATCGATCTGCTTGCTGCACAGCGACTCGGCCAGATTGGCCACGCTCTTGAGATCGAGATCCTGCTCCTTGGCACCCAGCACGTTGAACAGGGCGAGCGCTGTCTGGCGGGTGCCTGAGCTCTTGAGCCCCATGTCGATGGGGGCCAGCTTGAGCTGCTCCAGGCTGGTGATATCGCCATCAGCCCTTACCACTATGGTGAAAGGCTCAGCGTGGGTGGCGAAGATGGCTCTGAGCTCTGGCTGCGGCTGACTGGCATATGGACCCAGGCCGTGACTGGCCTGATAAAGCCAGTCCGACTGCACCAGCGCATAGCGGGTCTCACCACTTTTCAGCTGACGCAGATTTTCGATGGAGCCCGAGGTCGCCTGCAGCTTGCACTGCAATCCGGCATCGCTCTTGTTGGCCAGCCGGCAGAACTCTTTGGCGATCTGGTGATAGATCCCCTGCTCACCGCCGGTGGCGATGGTCATGGTGTCGGCCAGCAGTGGCAGTGGGCACAGCAGAGCGAGCAACAATCCGGTCTTGTTCATCATGCCTCCTTGCTGGCGTAGCCATCGATGCCCCAGTTGCGCAGGGTATCGATCTCCTGAATTTCGCCGGCCTCCGCCAGCAGGGTGTAGCCCGCGCTGTGCAGGCATTGGGCCACCAGATTCCAGTAGAGCGGGGCCTGGGTTGGCTGGCAGCTGATGAAGACAGGGTTGATGGGGTCGAGCTGATTGAAGGTCTCGTTGGTCATCGGGATGGCGCTGAAGGCCATCTCCACGCCCTGTTCCTGCAAGGCGGCCAGCCGCTCCTGGGCAAGGGGCGGCACATGTTCCTGATCCCAGCGCCAGTCGAGGGTCTTGCCTCTGCCCTTGGCAAACAGGGCAGAAAATTGCGTCCAGTCAGCGTGGCCGAGCAGGCTGAGCGGTAGTTGCAGCCCCTCGACCGTGTGGTGCAACCAGAGATCGAGCAGGTGCCGGATCTCGTCCGGTGAGCTGTCCAGCGAGGGCGTGACCTCTGGAATGAGGCGGCTGTAGAGGCGAATACTGCCCTGGGTCGAGAAGAAGTGTTGTTGCAGCAGGCCTTCTCCCGCCTCAGTCAGGGTTTGCAGCGGCTGATTTGATATGGCGACCTGTTTGCTGAGCTGGCTTATCTTGAGCCGCTGTTGCAGCAGGTCCCGTTTGCGTTCGGACACCAGCTGGTTGACCGAGGCAACCAGCTCTTTGAGATCCTGCAGCCAGGGGGAGGCCAGATTGCCGCTGAACTGGCGCTTGCGGATCTTCACCAACTGCTGGTTGATCTGCTCGAGCGGGCGCAGCAGTCGGTTGCAGACCCAGGAGATCACCAGGGTGAATACCAGCAGACCGGCCAGCAACGCCGTGCCGGTACGGCTGATGGCATTCCACAGGTGCTGGTAGGCATAACCCGTGTGCCCTTCCAGGGTGAGGGTGCCCAGCATGCGCCAGCCATCGGTCAGCTCCTGCTCAATTTTTACCGGCGGCATGTCGATAACAGAGGGAAGCCAGGTCGGCACGTTTTGCTGCGCCGTGTGGAAGACCTTCTGAAACAGCACCTGGCCATCGGGATCCAGCAGAGTGACCGCGCTGACGAAGCCGCCGTCGAACATGGCGTTGACGATGGTTTCGGCCAGTACCTTGTCATCGTTGAGCAGGGTGCCCTGCAGCACCAGTCCGAGGGCTGTGATGGCGGTTTCCAGATTGGCTGACATCTGATCAAGGATGGACTGGCGTACCGTGGTGACCTCCAGCATGAACAGCAGGATGGCCCCGGCCAGGAACAAGATCAGGATGATTCGATTTAACAGTTTCGCTAACGACATATCCACTCCATGGAAAAGTTATCGCAACATGCTGAAACCTTGGGTCTGATGCGAGCGGACCCGGCTCTTAAAAATAGGAAAAAAATGGTTAAAAAAGACGATCATTTCTGCCCATAAAGGAATGTTATGCATAAAATGTGAGGTTCATGCAGATTGCTATGAACTAATTGTGAGTATTTAGGTCAAACAATCAGTTTTATACGGTTTCATAACAAACAAACTGACCACTAACACCCTTAGATCTAATGACAGGATAGCGGATGAAACGTCTCCGTCCCTTGGTAGCGCAGGCCGCCAATTGGGAACCCCCGGTTCCCCGCAAACACTTTTACGCCATGCTATTGCTGACCGCGATGACGCTGTCAGCGGTAGCCATATTGCCAGCACCGGGTGACATCCTGGAGCGGCCATTGCGTCTGGAGTTGCCGATCGCCACCAACGGCACCGCAACCAACGAAGACAATACGGACTTCAACGACATCCCGGATCACGAGCTGGTGGAAGCTGCGACCCCGGAAGATGACATCCCGACCGATGCCACCCCCCAGTGGCAGGATTATCGGGTACGAAACGGCGAAAACCTGACCACCATCTTCAACAACCTGGGTCTCTCCACCACTACCCTCTACAAGGTGCTGGATGCCGATACCAAGAACAATCTGGCACGTCTCAAGCCCGGTCAAACCATCGAGCTGCTGATCGATCAGGACAACATACTGCAGCAGATGAAGATTCGTCTGAACATCAAGCAGACTCTGATCCTGGAGCGGACCGACGACACCTACAGCGCCAACATGCTCAATGAAGAGGTGGAGTGGCAGAAGAAGGGGTATGACGGGGTCATCAACGGCAGTTTTTACGTCAGTGCCCGCAATGCGGGGATCCCGGCCAACCACATCCAGAAGATTGCCAACCTGTTCCAGTGGCGACTCAACTTCGCCAAGGATCTGAAAAAGGGCGACAAGTTCAAGGTGCTGGTGCGCCAGGAGACGGTTGAGGGCAAGAGCACCGGCAATACCCAGCTGCTGGGGGTGGAAGTGTTCAGCCAGGGCCAGAGCGTGTCTGCCTGGTTGTCTGAAGATGGCAACTACTACGATGGCCAGGGCAACAGCCTGGAGCGCGGTTTCCGCCGTTATCCGACCCACAGCCGCTACCGAGTCAGCTCCAGCTTCAACCCGAACCGCCGCCACCCGATCACCGGCCAGGTGCGTCCCCACGAAGGCACCGACTTTGCCCTGCCGGTCGGCACTCCCGTGATGGCAACCGGCGACGGGGTCGTGCTGAAGGCGACCAGCCACCCGCTGGCCGGCACCTATGTGGTGATCAAGCACGGTCGTACCCTGATGACCCGCTACCTGCACCTGAGCAAGCTGCTGGTCAAGCCGGGCCAGAAGGTGAAGATGGGTGACAAGATTGCGCTTTCCGGCAACACAGGTCGTTCCACCGGTGCCCACCTGCACTACGAGGTGCGGATCAACAACCGTCCGGTCGATGCTATGAAGGTCAAGCTGCCGATGGCGGAACCGCTCTCCGGCAAGGAGAAGCGCCAGTTCCTCGCCAAAGTGAAGAGCTATCGCAAGGAGATGGAGGCCGGTTGATGCCTCTGTCGCCGAAACAAGAAGGCCCCGCCACTCTGGCGGGGCCTTTTTATTGGCTGATGGCCATCAATAGCCCTTGTCGAAGTCTATCTTGCCGTCCAGCGGCTGGCCGTCGATGAAGCGGATGTAGTTGCGCACGAAGATCTGGGCCACATCCTCGGGGAAGCTGTAGGCGCTGTTGTGCGGCGTGATGATGAGATTGGGCTGGCCCCAGAGCGGGCTGTCGGCGGGCAGCGGCTCCTGTGCGAACACGTCCAGCACCGCCATGCCCAGCTTGCCGGTGCGCAGCGCCGTGAGCAGGTCACCTTCGTGGATGGCGTTGCCGCGCCCCACGTTGAACAGGATGGCGCCCGCTTTGCAGTGTTCGAAACGGGGAGCGGTGAAGAGGTGATGTGTCTCGCGGGTGGCGGGCAGGACGCTGACGATGACGTCGGCCTGCGCCAGCACCTTGTTGAGGGCCGGCAGCTGATACACCTGATCGAAACCAGCCCGCTCGCGGCCGCTGCGGCTGATGCCAAGCACCTTCATGCCGAAGTGCTTGCCGGTGTGGGCAATGTGCTGGCCTATGCTGCCGGTGCCCAAGATCAGCAGGGTGCGTCCCTTGAGGCCGTGATAGGGGTGGCTTTGCCACAACCGCTGCTTCTGTTGCTCCCGATAGAGCGGCAGCTGGCGCATCAGGCTGAGCAGATGGCCGAACACATATTCGCTCATCAGCGGGCCGAAGATGCCGCGCACGTTGGTGAGCTGATAGTCGCGGCGGCAGCTGGCATCCAGCAGCACGTCGACCCCGGCGTAGGTGGACTGCAGCCAGCTGAGCTTGCCGGCCTTGGCCAGCAGCGGCTTGGCCCGCGCCGGCTCTGCCATCAGGATGTGGGCTTCGCCGATCAATTTTTCGGCCTCGCCCTGGTTGTCGGCCCGCAGAATGTGCAAATGGGGGAGGTGGGCCGCCTTGAGCAGGCGCTCGTAGTGAGCATTGTCCTGGCTGAGCAAAAGAAGGGTACGTTGACTCATACTCTTGTTCCTTATCAGATTTGCGGCGCGGGAGAGAGGCCGCTCTGTCCTCATCTTACCCGAGTTGACCGGCCAACATAGCCGACCAGGCCGCTTTTTCGTTTTCGCGCGGCCCCTCGTGGGCTACAATCTGCCCCACATTTTGCAAAGGATCCGACTCCAGTGTTTGGTGACAAGTTTTATAAGCGACTGGCCGAGCTACAGCCTTGGCAACAGACCGTCTACACCCTGGCGCTGGCAGAGCGCATGTACCCCAACTATGCGCTGTTTTCCCAGGCCTCCGGTTTCGGGGATGCGAAGGCATTTCGCCACGCCCTGGATCAGATGTGGAATTACCTGACGGTGAAGGGATCCCGCGTCAATCTGGGGGCGATCCTGGAGGCGTTTGAAGTCTATATTCCCGAACCTGGCAAATTCGAGTCCTACGGTGCCTATCCGGCGCTGGATGCCTGCGTGGCGCTGGGCTGTGCCTACAACTCGGTGATCTGCCGGGTGGGTGAAGAGGCCAACGATGCCAGCCATGCATCGGTCGGTACGGTCGCCGGTTTCATCGAGATGCTGGAAGAGCGCGACCTCACCGACGAGGAGCTCTACGAGCACGAATACATGGAAGCCGAGCTGGAGTTTCAGGTCGAGCTGCTCAAGCGGGTTTCCCATGAGCGCGACAGCGACCGCATTCTGGCTATCCGTACCTTTGCGGCCCAGGATGGCGTCTCCAATATCGGCATCAGCCTGGAAGAGTGATCGCACTCTCCCCGGCCCATAAAAAAAGCTCCCGTTCGGGAGCTTTTTTTATGCCCGCTCTTCGGTGAGGGGCCGGACGCTCAGCACCGGGGCCGCGTCTATCTCGTCAGCATTCATCATGGCCGAGATGCGCTGCAGGGAAGAGAGCAACAGGGTCTGCTCCCAGACCTCAAGTGCCTGAAAGCGCTGGATGAAGCGCTCCTGCAGCGGGGTGGGCGCCTGGGCCAGCAGGGCACGGCCTGCGTCAGTCAGCGTCGCATGCACCTTGCGCTTGTCGGTTTCGCTGCGGATGCGCTGCACCAGCTGGCGGCTCTCGAGGCGGTCCATGATGGTGGTGGCGGTGGCCTGGCTCATGTTGGTGTGATCCGCCAGCTGGCGCATGGAGATCTGGCCCAGCTCGTCGATCCCCTTGAGCAGCAAGAGCTGGGGCGAGGTCAGGCCGGCCTCCTTGATCAAGCGCTTGGAGTGCATGTCGATGGCACGAATTATCTGGCGCAGGGCTACCAGCACTTCATCATGTTTTTCCATGGGGAACGAATCGTCGAGGGGCTGTTGAGAGGCGCAAAATTCTCCGCCTAATTCGTCACAAGGTCAATATGGTTTTTACTGTAATGATTTCTGCTCTAATCATTTCTGTGTTAGGTTAGCGGGCATTTTCCGAATTTTGACCCGACATTTGAGGAGCAAGATGATGAGTGACGAACTGGACATCAAGTCGCTGGCGGCCGACCTTCGGGTGGTCAGAGTGCGTTATGAACTGCCTGATACCTCTGCTTTCGTGCGTTACCAGCCTACCTATGACGAAGACCCCAACAACCTCAAGGTGCACCACTACGATGGTGAGCTGCCCCTCTCCTGTAGTGAGACTGGTTCTTTCAACCTAAAGGAGTTGGTGAATGAATTGCGTTACGCCTATGTGCTGGTGCACCTCTTCCCGGACGAGAGCGCGATGAACTTCTATCTGACCGGCCTTGATACCGGTCTGGCCCAGCTGGAGTTCATCGGCGGCTCCTACGACTTCAACCGGCTCTGGATCACCAGCGGCATCTCCAACCTGGGCGTGCCCATGGCCATCTTCCTCGGCAAGCGTCATGCGGTGAATGGCCAGCCTTCGGTCAGCCTGGTGGACCACCGGGTGCAGACGGCTGGCAAGCTGGTCTACCGCGCCATCGGTGGTGCCGGCGATCACGTGGGTGAAGACTTTTTCAACAACGATTAAGGAGGCCAGATGAGAGCAAGCAAAGGACTATTCAAAGGCCTCAACCCGACCATGGCCATGACGGCGCTCACCGTCATCACCCTGTTCCTGCTGTTCGGGGTGTTCGTTCCCGAAACCGCCGCCAGCTGGTTTGTCGGCGCCAAGGATCAGATCATTGCCGGGTTCAAGTGGTACTACATTCTGGTGGTCGCCCTGTTCCTGTTCTTCGCTGTCTACCTGATGTTCAGCCGCTTTGGCAGCATCCGGCTGGGTGACGACGACCAGGTACCGGAGTTCGGCTACTTCGCCTGGTTTGCCATGCTGTTCAGTGCCGGCATGGGCATAGGCCTGGTGTTCTGGAGCATTGCCGAGCCGATGAACCACCTGCAGGGCAATCCCTTCATCACCGAAGGGATGACTCCGGAGGCGGCCCAGATCGCCATGCGCCTCACCTTCTTCCACTGGGGCCTGCACCCCTGGGCCATCTATGTGATCGTCGGCCTGTCGCTCGCCTTCTTCAGCTATCGGCGCAAGCTGCCGCTGGCCATCCGCTCCGTGCTCTATCCGCTGCTCGGCGATCGCATCTACGGCTTCTGGGGCCATGCCGCCGACGTGCTGGCGGTGTTCGGTACCGTGTTCGGGGTGGCCACCTCCCTTGGCCTGGGGGTCTCCCAGATGAACACAGGCCTCAACCAGATGTTCGGCATGGAAGTATCGCAAGCGAACCAGCTCTGGCTCATCGGCGGCATCAGCCTGATCGCCACCTTGTCGGCGGTCTCCGGGGTCGGACGGGGGGTCAAGCTGCTCTCCGAGCTCAATATCTGGCTGAGCGTGTTTGTGCTGGGCCTCTTTCTGGTGCTGGGGCCGACCACCTACATCCTCAACGCTTATGTACAGAACATCGGTGATTACCTGCAAAACATCGTCAAGCTGAGCTTCTGGACCAACACCGAGGCCAACGGCACCTCGGCCTGGCAGTCGAGCTGGACGGCGTTTTACTGGGGCTGGTGGATTGCGTGGGCGCCGTTTGTCGGCATGTTCATCGCCCGCATCTCCAAGGGGCGTACCATCCGTGAATTCGTGCTCGGCGTGCTGCTGGTGCCCTCGCTGCTCGGCATGTTCTGGCTCACCGTATTCGGCGGTACCGCCATGAATCTGGAGCTGTTCGGCGGTGGCGGCGTGGTGGCCGCGGTCAATCAGGACGTGACCCTGGCGCTCTACCAGACGGTGGAACTGCTGCACTGGGAGACCTTCGGCTGGATCGCCAAAGGCGTGCTGACCCTGCTGATCTGTACCTACTTCATCACCTCCAGCGACTCGGGCACTCTCGTGATCACGACCCTGCTCTCCATCGGCGATCAGGATCCTCCCGTGTTGCACCGTGCCATCTGGGGACTGGGTCAGGGGCTGGTGGCCGCCATCCTGCTGGTCTCCGGCGGGCTGGCCGCCCTGCAGGCCGCCAGCATCATAGCGGCGCTGCCCTTCTCGGTGATCATGCTGGCCATGTGCTACTCGCTGATGCTGGGCCTCAAGCAGGAGAGCCAGCACCAGTTAGAATACCGACAAAAGCTCAAGCGTCACGACGGTTCAACCCACATGAGCCTGCTGGAGCGGATCGGGCCGGCCTGACCTGGCTACATCCTGTTCAGGGTGCCATCAAGCAGCCAAACAAAAGGGGAACCTCGCGGTTCCCCTTTTTCATGGCTGATCAGTTGCCGCTGGTCAGAGCATCTGTTTGAGGCGATAGAGCAGATCCAGCGCCTGCCGCGGGGTGAGCTCGTCCGGGCGCACCGCTTCCAGCTCATCGACCACCGGATGGCTCTGGAGCGCCATGGCCACCGGGGCCGGGCGGCTTTCACCAGCGGCTACCGGGGTGGCGCTTTCCAGCTCGTGCAGTTTGTGACGGGCCTGCTGGATCACCGATTTGGGCACCCCCGCCAGCGCCGCCACCTGCAGCCCGTAGGAGCGGCTGGCCGCTCCCTCCTGCACCGCGTGCATAAAGGCGATGGTGTCGCCGTGCTCCACCGCATCGAGGTGGACGTTGGCCAGCCCTTTCATCAGCTCCGGCAGACGGGTCAGCTCGAAGTAGTGGGTAGCGAACAGGGTGTAGGCGCCGATCTTGCTTGCCAGCTGTTCGGCGCAGGCCCATGCCAGCGAGAGACCGTCATAGGTACTGGTGCCGCGACCGATCTCGTCCATCAGCACCAGGCTGCGGGCGGTGGCGTTGTTGAGGATATTGGCTGTCTCGGTCATCTCCACCATAAAGGTGGATCTTCCCGATGCCAGATCATCCGATGCCCCGATGCGGGTGAAGATGCGGTCGATGGGACCGATGCGGGCGCTGTCGGCCGGCACGAAGGCGCCGATGTGGGCCAGCAGCACGATCAGCGCGGTCTGGCGCATGTAGGTCGATTTACCGCCCATGTTGGGGCCGGTGATGATCAGCATGCGGCGATCACGGTCGAGGTGGATCGGGTTGGCGATAAAGGGGTCGGTCATCACCTGCTCCACCACCGGATGGCGGCCCGCCTCGATCAGGATCTGATCCTCGTCGATGAGCGTCGGGCAGCGGTAGTCGAGGGTCTCGGCCCGCTCGGCCAGGTTGGCCAGCACGTCCAGCTCCGCCAGCGCGGCGGCGGACTCCTGCAGATCGCCCAGATGCGGCAGCAGAGCATCGAGCAGCTCTTCGTAGAGGCGTTTTTCCAGCGCCAGCGCCTGGGCCTGGGCGGTGAGCACCTTGTCCTCGTACTTTTTAAGCTCGTCGATGATGTAGCGTTCGTTGTTCTTGAGAGTCTGGCGGCGGATGTAGTGGGCCGGCACCAGGTGGCTGTTGGCTCGGCTCACCTCGATGTAGAAGCCGTGCACCTTGTTGTAGCCCACCTTGAGGGTGTTGATGCCGGTCAGCAGCCGCTCGCGCTCCTCGATGCGGGCCAGGCTGGCGGTGGCGCCGTTGGCCAGATCCCGCAGCTCGTCCAGCTCCTGGTTGAAGCCGTCGCGGATGACGCCGCCATCGCGGATCAGCACCGGTGGCACCTCCATCACGGCGCGCTCCAGCAGAGCCAGCAGTTCGGGGAAGGTGCTGGCGCGATCGCGCAACTGCTGCACCGCCTCGTGCTCGCTCTCCGCCAGCAGACGCTGCAATTCGGGCAACTGGGCGAAGGCCTGCCGCAGCCGGGTGAGATCGCGCGGACGGGCCGAGCGCAGGGCCAGGCGCGCCAGCACCCGCTCCACGTCGCCGACCTGGCGCAGCAAGCCGCCCAGCTCGTCATAGAGGTTCTGCTCGATGAGCTCCTTGATGGTGCTCTGGCGGCCTTTGAGGATCACCCGGTCGCGGATCGGCTGGTGGATCCAGCGCTTGAGCAAGCGGCTGCCCATGGGGGTGGCGGTGCAGTCCAGTACGGCGGAGAGGGTGTTGTCGTGACCGCTGGCCAGATTCTGGGTCAGCTCCAGATTGCGGCGGGTGGCAGCATCCATGATGACCGCGTGATCCGGCTGTTCGAGGCGCACGCTGCGAATGTGGGGCAGGGCGGTGCGCTGGGTGTCTTTCACGTATTGCATGAGGCAGCCGGCGGCGCACAGGGCGGTCTCGCTCTGCTCGACGCCAAAGCCCACCAGATCCTGGGTGCCGAACTGTTGGCACAACAGCTTGCGGGCGGTGCCGAGCTCAAACTCCCACTCGGGGCGGCGGCGCAGACCGCGGCGACCCTCGACGTGGTGCAGGAAGGCGAAGGATTCGGGGTAGAGCAGCTCGGCCGGGTTGGTGCGCTGCAGCTCCGCCAGCAGGGTCTCTTCTTTCTCGAACTGGTTGATGAAGAAGCGGCCGGAGCCGATGTCCATGGTGCCGTAGCCGAAGCGGCGGCCATCGTGATAAACGGCGGCGATCAGGTTGTCTTGTCGCTCGCTGAGCAGCGCCTCGTCGGAGACGGTGCCCGGGGTGATGATGCGAATGACCTTGCGCTCCACCGGCCCCTTGCTGGTAGCGGGATCCCCTACCTGCTCGCAGATGGCAGCCGACTCGCCGAGCTGCACCAGCTTGGCCAGATAGCCTTCGATGGCGTGATAGGGAACGCCCGCCATCGGGATGGGGCTGCCGGCCGACTGGCCGCGCTTGGTCAGAGAGATGTCGAGCAGCTGGGAGGCCTTGCGGGCATCGTCATAGAACAGCTCGTAGAAGTCGCCCATCCGGTAGAACAGCAGGATCTCCGGATTCTCGGCCTTGAGGGTCAGATACTGCTGCATCATAGGTGTGTGTTGTTGTAGATTTTCTATTGTTATCAATGTCTGATCGCCGTTAAGTTGCTGTTCTTAAACTGTCTTTATTCTTTGTTAAAGCTCAGCATGGTTCAGTTTGTCTCACCTAAGCTCACTGAATCTTGCTTCTAAGCGTAGGCTAAAGCGTAGGTTTGTGTGATGATGAACGTGATTAGAATGAAAACCTACGCTTTTCTCTCATAAAAAACGATATGAAAGGATGTAAGTGATGGCTGCGCCCCAGAATAGCAAACCGCTTTCTTACAAGGCAATTGAGTCGATGAAGCCAGGAGACAAAGATAAAGTCGACATCGGTGATTACCGAGGATTGCGAGTAGCGTGCGGGAAAACGGGAAAGAAAAGCTTTTACTACCGCTACAATGACCCTTTGAATCCGCGTAAACAAAAGCAAGTCACCTTAGGTGTCTTTCCTGCCATGTCATTGGAGGAGGCAAGGACCAAGTTCAAGGAATTGAAGCTCATGAGGCATCAAGGTGTCTGTCCGGCTACAGAGCTGAGCGCAGTTAAAGTCAAGCTCGAGCAGGAACCTGAAGTCGTTGCACCGTTTACCATCACTGACATGATCGAGCTTTACCTGACTGAGCACATCGAAGATCGGCACGCCAAGGAAGGAGGGATTTTACCTGGAGCCCGTAAACCCAAAGGGCAAGCAGAAACTCGAAGGACTCTCTATAACGATCCTGTGCGTGTATTCGGAGAGAGGTTAGCCACGGAGGTGCTAGCTAACGATATCGTGGCTTTGGTCATGGAGATTGTTGCGCGGGGAGCGAATGTTCAAGCTGGTAGTGTTCTTCGTGAGCTATCAGCTGCTTTCGATTATGCAATTGGAACGGGTAAACTGGATGAGCACTTTGTAAACCCAGTTACGAACGCAAAGAAAAGATTAAAATTAGCGAAAGTGCGTTTAACATGTCAAAAAGGAACTCGAATTCTTAGTGATGAAGAGCTAAAAAAATTTCTTCTCTGGTTACCAAGTTCTGGTTTTACTATTCCACAGAAAAACGTGCTCAGAATGACGCTATGGACAGGGTGTCGAACCGGAGAAATCTGTGGTGCTTATTGGCGAGATATTGATCTAAGTAATGGTACATTCCATTTAAAAGAAACGAAAACTGATACCGAGCGATATGTTCAGCTGCCAAGACAAGCTATCGACTTTCTTCATTCACTGAAATTAATCACAGGTGATTGTTTATTCCCCTCTCTTTTGACTAAAAAGCCGATACCTCAAAAGTTGTTAACTGAAACTGCGTGGCGATTGCGCAAAGACAATGTAATGATTGATATACCTTCGTGGACACCACATGACCTTAGGCGTACCGTTAGAACAGGGCTTGCAAAGCTGAAATGCCCAAGTGATATTGCGGAGGCAATACTAGGTCATGCTCCAAAGGGCATAGAAGGAACATATAACCTCCACAGATACAATGATGAGTGCAAAGAGTGGTTGCAAAAGTGGGCGGATCATTTAGACAGGTTAACTGCGATATAGATGGTTTTCCTCGATTAAATATAGTTTTCCTGGGGGCGTAATAGCCCCCATGTAACATGTTATTTTTATAGTTAGATCTTAACGGTTGATGCTATTTCTCATAGGGATTGATGCTGCAGTATGCATCGTTAATTAGTTCTTCTAAGACTGCATTTCTTTTTAGTCCCTTTGCTTTTGTTATTGCTTTTAATTTCCTTTCAATATCTATATTCATGACAAAGTTATATTGCTTGTTGTGTGGGTTGTTTTTTCTGTAATTTTTTTGGGTTAGGGATTTTTTGATTTTATCAACTTTGATTATGCAGTCACTTTCTTTAAATACGAATAGTAAATCAAAGTAAGTTGTAATGGCTTCAGAAATATCTTCATTGCTATTGCCGTCAATTATTTTTAAAAAAATGTCCTCTTGATCTATCTGGTCTTTTATCCATAGCACATCTTCATCATCTAATTCTTTAAAGTTCAACCAGCTTTTAGGTTTTTGTCTTTTAATTATTTTACCCCAAAGCAATTCAATAAGCTGAAGTTGTTTGGATTTTATAGCGATACCATCTTCTAAGCGATCAAAATACTCAATTATCCTTTCTTTTTTTTGACGAGAAGTTTTGGCTCTGGGGTGACTATTGGTAAAACGCATGTGGCTTAATGAGATTGTGTCTTCAAAAGAATTACTTCTAAAATAAGCTAGCCCTGGTTGACTAAGATTTGGGATGATTTTCTTGTAAAGGTCACTGTCTTTGTCAAAAAAATAACTCCAATTATTAGTTATAGCGAATACAAAATTACACACTCTTTGGTTCGCTACCTGTATCCAATAAAAGTGCTCCATCTCTAGGCAGTTTCTACTGAACTGTTTGAATAGAAATTCTGCGATAGCATCGGTGTTATCTAGCTGGATTGAGCTATCTATCTTTCGAATGTAGTTTGCGAAAATATAATCTTGCTTGGTTTTAAAATGGTCATTAAAAATTGATAAAATTGAGTCAAAATCAGTGTTTATGGTGTCAAATTGTAGTTGATGCAAAATATACTCTGCAAATCTTCTCATTTCCTCTGTGGCTTTCAATCTATTGAAACGATCACCCCATGGGTATTTTGAATCACTTGCTATTGGTTGTTCATAGCTGGATGTTTTCATATAAATTCATTCCATTTAAAAATAATTTAAATTTAATACTAGAGTTTTTATAGTGCTAGTCAAGTGTCATCATAGGGTTTTTATTGAGTTTTTGTAGTCGATTTATAGTATCTACGTTTGGACTGTTATCTCCATTCCTTGTGCTTTTTCATTGATTTTCATTAGCTTCTTATGGGGGGGAGAGTTTTGGTTCTCGTGGTTGGCGTGAGCTTGCTCATCACTGGTTTTTAGAGAGAGCTGGTATGTGAATGCCTGTAGTAGCATCGGTGAGGCGTTGGTGATTTGGTATTTGCTGTGGATCAGTGAGTTTAAATTGTGGGGTAATGGATCCTACTGTGATGATGGCGTCTGGGATATGTAAAAATGAACACAACGAACCTTAGGTATGAAAAAATCTAAGGAGAGTAAGATGGGTCTCATTAAAATAAATGAATTGATAGCAATGACTAAGCTGTCTCGCCCTACAATCTACCGGCTAATCAAGGCTGGAAAGTTCCCTTCACAACTCAAAACATCGCCCAAGACTGTGGCATGGGAAAAATCAGAAATAGAGGGCTGGATTCGCAAATTGATAATGGAGCGAGAAGGCTAACAACTAACAATTTACTGGGCTCCCCTTTGGGGAGCCTTTTTTAGCTTGGTGGTTTAATTTTATCTATTTAGGGGAGGTAAATGTTGGTCGTCAATTTTCTTTGCTAGTTAATTTCTTGGCATGGAGTAGTTGCTTGTACGTTGAAGCTAAGTTCAGAGTGACGTTCTTGCCTTAACATCCGGTGCTGCTGGAGTTTTATTTAAAGTGATCACGTATTCCCCGGTGATTTAGGAGGTCGCTAAGTTCGGTAATAGTATTACTATACACGCGAAGTGTATAACAAGGTAAATGCGGCGTAGAGGATATACACACCAAGGTGTATACCCAGGTAGAGGGTGTAGGAAATATATCGAGGATGAGAGTGATACACCATCAGAGTGTATCACAGGGTATACCAAAGAGAACATGTGATATACACACGAAGTGTATGCCAATCAGATACACATCGGGCTTGTACGTCAGATACAAGCCATTAGCCGTATACATCGGCATAGTGCAGCATATGCAAAGCACAGAGTGCTAAATGCAGGTTGGTATATCAACCTACTGGTTTGATAAGAGAGCAGGGTATCAGTTGACTGTAAAGCTTTACGTAGCACCTCTCATTAATGACAGCAAGTGCATCTCACCAGCAGGCGTGGATATTCCATTCGAACAATAGGACCGTATATGAAATCAAAACTTGGGTATTGTTTAATAGGCAACGAGCAAGAAAACTTGCGAGTTGTGGCTGAAGCCAAGTATGGTGAAATATCCTTTGAACAGCTGAAAACATCCGTGGAGGTGATCGCTAACTTTTTGAATAAACATCCGCGAGTGTTTGCTGTACGTGTTGATCTGCGTTTCCCTCATATACCAGTTATGGATAATCCGGACATGCCGACAGGCTTTCCACCGGAGGTAGAAGAGGAAAAGGTTATTACGCGCTTTATTGCTTCACTAAAAAGCCAGATAAAAGCCGCACGTCACCGTAAGGGGAAGACCGGTAAACCATTCTTTTTGGGTTATATCTGGGTGAAGGAGCAAGTAGCAAGCCAACATCCTCATTACCACTTGGTGCTACTGTTTAACCGAGATGACTACGGTCATCTTGGTGATTACTCTAATTTTGATGCGGATAACATGGCTACACGCATCCGTAAAGCTTGGTGTAGTGCATTGAGGCTCGCATACCCTGATTATGCGTCTTTGGTACATTTCCCTGATGACGCAGAGTATCGATTTGATCGCCGAGATGCAGATCTACACAATGAGAGATTCTATAACTTCTTGGAGAGGACTGCGTATTTATTTAAATTACGCACGAAAGTACGAAACAGCCGTAATTTTGGGCGTAGTCAACTGATAAGGTAATGTTTACACTTAATTCATGGGCTCTAGCGGGGATGCTTGGCCATTCAAATTCAACTTGGGAGTTTCTACTCCCGGATCTGTTAAGCTAATTCCTCATTTGTTATCGCATCAGTTGGAGTAACCCATGGCAGCCTATTCCCCTTCCTTCACCCATGACCCATGCCATGTTGAGTCGAGTGGCGGATATCGCTGAGTTGCTGGGGCTGTAGCGGTTTGCTCAGAGCTCTCAGGTTCTTATGTTGCGTCGAGAGAACCGGATCCGCACCATCCATGCATCCATGCATCCATGCATCCATGCATCCATGCATCCATGCCTCCTTGGCTCTAGTGAATGATGTAGTTATCGAGGATCAGCGTGATGGTTTTGGCTCGTCGGTAGTGGCGACGCAGCTTTTCCGGCATGGCGATAAACAGGGATGTGACGTGATGGCGAGACAGGTCAGACCGTGACTGGCAAAACCCGAGGTATTCAAAGCACTTTCGAGAGCGACAAACTGATAGAGGAGCGCGTAATCGAATCCCATCAGGGACCGAGGCAGTAGCCTCGATCACAGTCCGGATCTATGGCTGCAATCTCAACCTAACTTACCGTCATCGATTGAAGGCTTGGCAAACCGGGACGACCATTGGCCTACCTGTCAGAAAGGCCCGAGTGTAACGGTCGCTTGGGGCTGGGGAAGTCATGATTTGCTGGCTGATTTGGGCAACAACGCTATGTTCAAGAAAAGTGCTAAATTGATACTGAAGGAATTTCGTACTAAAACAACAAAAAACACCGACCTTAAGTCGGTGTCAGTTGATAATCATATATATACACAAAGCGGGATATCAGTTATTACCTGATGGATTACTACAACTGGCGGCATCCACATCGTTACAATCTTGTGATTGTCGCCAGAAAAAGCCGAAGACTGACCTTACCAAGTGTCCGAATTTAGTTGATCATTACATAGCCTACTATCATTCCCATGGAGTTACGTTGACGTACTTGTATTTGGCGTAGACAGGTTGGCTGTTGTAGGTACTGGGTGGGAAGCTGGGATTGGCGCTGATCCAGTTGTTCACAAAAACCTGCATCCAACTGGTGACGGGGCGGCTCTCTCGGCGCACGCTCACCCATTTGTTCTGGGTGCGGCTGAACACCTGCCAAGTGACACCCGCTGCATCGATATTAAAGGCGTAGCGCTCCATATTCCAGATTGACATGCCGTACTTGCCTAAATCGATGTCTTGAGGATACTGACGCCCCTGGATCCAGATGTTGGTATGGAGCAGGTTGGTGCCCCCCATCAGCTCGATGTCGACTTCATAGTGAGAGCTGGTGCCTGCATCTCCGGTATAGGTAAAGAAGGAGCTGATGGTGCCGGGCACCGATCCTGCCTGCATCTGCACCTCATAACGACCCTTGCGGGTGTAGTTGTAGGTTCGCAGCTCAGCGCAGCTCTTGTTTCCTTTGTCGGATTTCGCATGGAGGATGGCCATGCCGGACTCCATCCAGACGTTGGCGGCGCGCCAGGTGCAGTCGAATTCTGCCCCTCCATTACGCCAACCATCAGAGACCTGCCAATCCTGATTGCTCCACCACCATGCCGATGCCTGAGTGGAATATAATCCTCCCGCCATCAGCAATACTGACATCAGTCCAAGTTTACGCATATTATCCACATTCCTGTGTGTTTATTAATGGGTGTTTTATTGATGACTACAAGCAGCATAAGAATAGCCATAAACAGATATTGAAACTTATACTGGTATCGCGTCATGACAGTTTCATATTTTTGAAATTGCCTGAAAAGGTATGAAATACATGACGGCTGGTTGGTATAACCAGAATAAAAAAAGCCACCGTATATAACGGTGGCAAAAGCACGGACTCCCGATCCGATGAGTTAAAATCAGCTTGCTTGGCGGCGATAGATCTCGACCAGTTCGGTGGCCAGTTCGCGGCACAGAATGGATGTCATCAGGTGATCCTGAGCATGTACCATGACCAGTGTCATCTTGGTCTTGCCTTCGCCCTCATCGGCTTCAATCAGTTTGGTTTGTACGGCATGGGCAGCCTTCCCTGCGTCGGTGGCCTGGAGCAGCAAGGCATCCGCTTCGCTGAACTGGCCAGCACGAGCCTGACGCAGGGCTTCGAAACAGAGACTGCGAGATTGACCGGCATTGACGATGATGCCCATGACTGCTTCTTCAAGATCCATCATTTATGACTCCTTAAAATCCATTATTACGAGAGACGTTGGCGAACCATTCACCACTTTTCTTGACGGTGCGCTGCTGGCTTTCCAAATCAAGGCTGATGAATCCATAGCGGTTCTTGTAGGCATTCATCCAGGACCAGTTGTCAATAAAGGTCCACAGGTGATAACCACGGCAATTACTTCCTTCAGCAATGGCGGTATGAATCCACTGGAGGTGGCCACGAATGAAGTCGATACGATAGTCGTCTTTTACCTGACCATCTTCACCAATGAATCTGTGTTCCCCTTCGACACCCATGCCATTTTCGGAGATATAGCTTGGAATATTTCCATAGTTGTCGCGCAGGTTGATCAATATGTCATAAATACCGCGCTCATATATTTCCCAGCCACGATAAGGGTTCATTTTGCGGCCTGGCATCTCGTAATTCTCGAAGAACCAGTCAGGCAGGAAAGGGGAGTCCGGGTTGATGGCCGTCATGCGTGCCTTCACTCGCCGCGGCTGGTAATAGTTGATGCCGAGCAGATCGATCTTGCCGGCGGCCAGCAGTTCGCAGTCGCCGCTTTGCACCACGGGCATCTGATCGTGTTCGCGCAGGATATCGATCAGCTCCTGGGGATAAACTCCCTTCACCGCAGGATCGAGGAAGGCGCGGTTGAAGAACAGGTCAGCAATGAACGAGGCCTTCAAGTCCGCCGGGTTTGAAGAGCGCGGATATGAGGGGGTCAGGTTCAGGACAATGCCGATCTGGCCGGGCAGGGATAGTGTTCGATAACGCTTCACCGCCAGGCTGTGGGCCAGCATCATGTGATAAGCCACCTGGGCTGCCCGTCTGAAGTCCATCTGGTTCGGGTAATGGAAGTCATACAGATAACCACCTTCCACCACCACCACTGGTTCATTGAAGGTCATCCAGCAGGCGACGCGATCACCGAACAGTTTGAAGCAGAGCTCTGCGTACTCGGCATAAGCCGCCACGGTTTCGCGGCTCTCCCAGCCCCCCTGCTCCTGCCAGTACATCGGCATGTCGAAGTGGAACAGGCCGATGAAGGGTTTGATCCCCTTGGCCAGCAGCTCATCGATAACCTTGTTGTAGAAGTCGACGGCCTCCTGGTTGACGGTGTGGCCATCCGGCAGCAACCGGGCCCAGGAGATGGATGTGCGGAAGCTGTTGTGGCCAATCTGTTCCATCAATGCGATGTCTTCACGATAACGATCGTAGAAGGTGGAGGTGTTGGCTGGGCCTACCTGACCGTGGAAGCGATGTGGCTCCGTCTCGAACCAGTGATCCCAGATGGTCGGTGCCTTGCCGCCCACGTTGGCAGCCCCTTCCGATTGTGCGGCCGACGAGGCGCTACCCCACCAGAAGCCTTCGGGGAATGTATATTGCATTGCAGTTTCCTCTTGATGACCGGCGTGCAGGCGGCGTGGCGCCCGCACGCCGGGTGCTTACGCCTGACTCTGAATCGGTGTGATTGTGTCTGCTTTTTCTGATCTGGCGGCTTCTTCCGCTTCAGCCGTCTCGGCTTCCTGCTTGAGCAGGGTGCGTTCGTAAGCCCGCACGAAGGGGTAATACATCAGGGCGGAGATCCCCATGCAGATGAAGCACATGATGACCGGACTGAAGGCCCAGTTGGTCGCCCAGGAGGCGCCGATGGGGGCCGGCGTGGTCCATGCGGTCAGCATCACGACCTTCTCAACCAGACCCAGATCCACGGCAAACCAGGCCAGGATGGCGTTGATCACCGGCACCAGGATGAAGGGCAGGAAGAAGACCGGGTTCATGATGATGGGGGCACCAAACAGGATCGGTTCGTTGATGTTAAAGAACCCGGGGACCACGCCCATTCGTCCTATGGTGCGCAGGTGCACGGCACGGCTGCGCATCAGCAGGAATGCCAGTGGCAAGGTGGATCCCACGCCGCCGATGAACAGGAAGTGATCCCAGAAACCGGGCAGGAAGGTGTGAGGAATGGCCTGACCTGCGGCTAGTGCGGCCTGGTTGCTGGCCAGGTTTGCCATCCAGAAGGGGTTCATGATGCCGGTGACGATCATGGTGCCGTGGATGCCGGCAAACCATAGGATCTGGCACAACAGCACCGCCAGCAAGACGGCAGGCAGGCTGTCGGAAGCCGCCACTAGCGGTTTGAGCATGGCCATGATCGCCTCGGGCAGGATCATGCCTGTGGTTTCCTGCAGCAGCATGTTGAAGGGGTGTAAGGTCAGGATGATCGCCAGGACCGGGATCAGTACCTCGAAGGAGCGCGCCACCCCCATCGGGACCTGCTCGGGCAGACGGATGGTGATGTTGTTGCGCTTGAGCCAGGCGTAGACCTCGGTCGAATAGATGGCACAAATGAGAGCGGTAAAGATGCCCTGACCGGAGAAATACTGGGTGGAGATGGTGCCGTCTTTATATTGCGCCGCCACCAGCATGAACGACATCAGGGAGAGCAGGCCCGTGGTGATGGGGTCCAGGGAGTATTGCTTGGCCAGGCTGGATGCGACGCCCACCGAGATGAAGACCGTCATCAGTCCCATGCTCATGTTGAAGGGCAACATGAGTTCGGCACGATAGGTGTTGGAAAAATCTAGCCAAGCTCTGGCAAAGCCCCAGGTGGTTTCGCTGGAGATGGGGGGGAAGATAAAGACTAGCATAAAGCTGCCGACGATCATGAACGGCAGCGCGGCAATGAAGCCGTCACGGATGGCCAGAACATAGCGTTGCTGGCCCAGTTTTCCTGCCAATGGGCCGATCCGTTGTTCGATCAACTTGACCAGCATCCCATAGAGTGAACTCATTGTGTGTGTCCTTCCTTGTGAGCACGCTTAACCAATCAGGGACAGGGCGTAATCCAACACCTTGTCACCGCGCTGCATGCCGTAATCCATCATGTCGATGGGTTGTACCTTGACACCATGAACGGCTGCCTTGGCTTGTAATTCAGGTTGCATGTACTTGATCTGTGGCCCTAGCAAGACCACCTGGTAGAGCGGCATCTGATCATCGAACTCTGATGCGCCAAAAGCCTTGATCTCGGCAGCCAGGCCCCGTTTTTCGGCTTCTACCAGCATTTTTTTCACCAGCAGGCTGGTGGACATCCCGGCAGAGCAGCACAGCATGATTTTTTTCATGATCATTCCTCAGTTATTAAATTGAACTCACTATAGATCGACCTAATAATTTGGGAAATCGATTTCACATTTGAGCTTTTGCAATTGTGATGTCGATCACTTGTTGAGTTGTGTTTGTGAGCAATCATGGCGCTCATTCTATTGAAAATGAAGTGTTTTTTGTTTTTTTGTTGATGAGTTTAATCGAGTTTTTGCTGGGCTTTTATTTTGAAATATCGATTTCATGCTTATTGGTTTTTTATGCCTACCCAACACCTGCTGGGCAGGCTCCACAAGATGCAGAGCGTACTCTTCCCGCGGTGCATTGATGTTGAAAGCCCCAACAGATACCCGCCTCCATGATGTCCTGTGCTTTACCGCTCTCTGCTGATGGTTACTCCGCCCTGATGGCAGGTCTCGTCATGGCCTAGGGGCCTTTTCTGGACCATGTTGGGGATAGGGAGACCTTTCAGATGTGAGATGGTTGCAAGATTTCATTGCAGAAGCTCGCAGACCTAGGGCAAAGCCCTGCGCCGATGGAGGCGTTGACCTAACCTTGCCGTAAGCCCGAAGGGATGATGACAGTATCGACTCCAGGTACTGGCACGGGCTCATCTACCTGTATGTAGCACTGTATTGCATCGCAGGAGAGATTGCTCTGCGCGGCTGCCGTATTGCGTCAGGAGGCCTAAGGGCACGGTATTACGGTAGAAAATCAGCAGCGCCCAAAGGTGGATGAGAAGCACTCAGAAGGCATAACTTTGTCGTAAAGGCTGTGGATAAGGGAGGGACGCAAGAGTTTGCGGGGCCACTTATCTATTCGCCCTGTGGCGTTTGCATTGATGGGAGATGGGGAAAAAGATAGACACAGGCCCGATATCTGCATAGGGACAAGGTCGGGAGGGGAAAATGCTCCGCCATGGTGACGGAGCATCGGGAGCGCACTTAACGGGTTAATCCGCCTTCATCCAGCACGCTGACAGCCCAGAAGAAGGGAGCATTCCAGTTGATGGTAACTTCGTTCAGGGTCCAGGCTCCTATCTCGTCTTTCCAGCAGGTCTGGCCGGTGCACTTCCCTTTCATAGTGGATGCAACGGGATCGCTGAAGTTGATGGAGTTGGGGCCCCCAGACATTACTCCTGGCGGAACTAGGGGGGACGCGTGATCAGCTGGGTGTGCCCAGAACCTGTGGTGCGGATTCTTCAGCGGACGACTGCCGTAGCCCGACACATAGGACTGGTCGAGGGGGTTGCGGCCCAGCACATAGTCCATGGCATCGGACATGGCCTGCAGGTATTTGCGCTCCCCCGTGAAGTCATGCGCCAGCCCGAGGAAGATGCTGCGATTCATCAGGTTGGAGTTGGAGCCCCAGGGGTATTCGGTGGCCTGATAGGGGATAAGGTAACCCTCTGTCGCCACGCTCTTCTGGTAGCCGTCGGCGGCGGCGATGATAGCGGCGCGCGCCTTCTCCACTTCCTGTTTGCCCAGTTTGTTAGGCACCATGGCCAGCGTGATGGTCCCTGCGCTGCTGAGATCCTGCCAGTAGAGATCACCGCTTGCGCTGCGATCCCCCTTGGGGGCGGCCATATAGAGAGGGGACTGCTGGACGGCCTGCTTGTACTCGGATTTGCCGGTGGTGGTAAATAGCTCGGCGGCAGCCCAGTAGAATTCGTCCTTCAGGTTGGTGTCATCGTAGGGACCGGATCCCACAAAGTTGTCATAGGCATAGACGTCCGGATGGCGTTTTGCCGCCTTCCAGGCTCGTTCGGCTGCCTGTAGGCTGCGCTGTGCGAAGGCCGGATCCAGATCTTTCCATACGCGAGCAGACTGGGCTGCGGTGGCAGCCAGGTTCAGGGTCGCAGCCGTGCTGGGGTGGCTCAGGAAACGGGGTTGTGGATCCTTGTGGGGCGGGAGCGGCATCCCGGTCCAGGCTTCATCGGCGACCTTGTGGAAGACCATGCCTGAGGCATCGATCTCGGTCAGTTTCAGGCTGTCGAGCTGCTTGGACTGATCTCCTACCGGTACCCAGGCCTTCTTGCCTTCGGGTACCTGCATGGCGAGGAAGAACTCCATCATCCAGCGGGATTCGTCCAGCAGATCGTTGTGGCCGTTGTGCTGTTCCGGGATTTTAGCCTTGCCGTCGGCAAAGGCGCTCTTGTCACCCTCTTGCGCCAGTTGCTCTCGCTCATAGAGGTTCATCAAGGTCCATACCGAGATGCCGCCGTTGACCACGTACTTGCCCTGATCGCCAGCGTCGTACCAGCCGCCGGTCACATCCAGCGTGAAGTCACAACCTGGCCACTGGTTGCCCTTGGCATCCTGTTTGTTGAAGCAGGTCACTTTCTCGGGCTTGTGTCCTGCCGGGCGAGCGAGATCGGGGCGCTGGACATATTTGGCCTCGATGTCGATGCCGCTACGCTGCTGATAGAAGAAGGAGAGGGCATCGAATTTCATGGTGTGATAGATGTCATCGCCGATGCTGAATGGATGACTCTTCTGGCCGGCGACCTCCAGTACCAGGCCGGTGCCCGGGGTGGTGACCTGACTGAAGTCGGCAATCTGTACGTTCTCGCCGGATGCTGCATTCAGGCCAAAGGGTGTGGTCTTGCCTTCGGCGATGGCCTCACCCTGGGCATTGCGCAGGGTCCAGGGGAGCGAGTCCTTACTGTCGGTGGCGATGGTCGCACGTTTCAATGCCTTGCTCAGGTAGCCGACTTGGTTGACGCGCACGCTGGCCAGATCAGATTTCTTGACCAGGGATGGACCCGAGAGCGTTGCTTCACCGATGCAGACGGTGGTCGGTGTCTGGGTGCCCATCTGGAGTTGAAACTGGGTCTTCTCGTCCGTGGAGGAGGGCGTGAACTGGATGTCGAAAGGTTTGGGTGTGCTGCTGAGGGCGAGGTCCTGCACCATATGGTTGGTGTAGGGGGCGCCATCATGCTGGATCAGGGCCTTGACGTTGATGTCGCTCTTGGCCATGGCAGTGAAATGGAGCTTGTAGGTTTGCCCCTGAACTAGGCCGAGGTTGGACTGGCCCAGGATGACATCCCAGGGATTGGATCCCGACTCGGTGAAGGTGATACAGCCCATCTGGTTCTCGGCGTTCAGGGTGCCCCCAGCCGTCCACCAGCCATCGGTTCCCTGGAAGCCCCCGTTGGTTAGCAATTCACCCACAGGTCCGGCAGATGCCGAGGAGGCACCGGAGCCTGATGCCCCTGCGCTGGGCAGGGAACAGCCATGCAAGCCAATGACGCAAGACATGGCAAGCGTCAGGGCACTAAGCCGAGATATTTTCATTGTTACCCCTTTGATCACAGACGGAAATAATGGCGTCGATTTTCGCACTCGCGCTGAAAATGACCGAGTCATCCTGCTACCCGCATTTCACTGTCAAGACTTACATACAACCCTTGAGTGGAAATCGATTTCATGAATTAGGTAATAGTAAAGTTTGTGGCAAATCAAGTTTGCCTTTATGAACTGTGATGTGGGCTACAAATTTTCGTTTATTGATATGTAGATCTACGTGATTTGAATTCTATTGAATCCTTATCATCCTCTCTTTATTTCCCGCCAGTTTAACCAAATGGGTGCCATTCTCGGTAAAATATGCAGTGGCATGAGATGAAAAATACACTATATGTTTATAATTTTATTGCTTTTTCTATCATGTTGCTTTTCCGTGTGCTCCATCCCCTCCTGGATATTTTGCTGGCGAGAAACAGTCTGATCTTTGTGAGCTACATCACTATTTACTCTCTCGGTGGGATTTTTACCGTGGCAGGGTAAAGATACTGCTGGAATGGTGAGGAGATTTCTGTTTACCATTAAATATTCTTGCAATCGATTTCATGGCTGGGTTGTTTTTCAAGGCGGACCCCCATGATCGATGCGTCAGGCGATGAATGAGAATATCCGGAGAGTCATAAGGAAAATGCGTAAAACTACAGGTCTCACCAGGTCTATGACCTGCCTATTCGTGGGGTGCGGCATCTGGAGTGCCGGGATGGCGGATGAGCTGTCGACCATGCCCTATTTTGTCACTTGGCCGCAGATCCATAGCGCCATTGCCAAGGACGAGGGGATGGAGCGCCAGATCCAGTCCCTGCTCTCCCGGATGACCCTGGAGGAGAAGGTCGGCCAGATGATCCAGCCCGACTTTCGTGAAGTGACCCCAGAGGAGGTCACTCGCTACAAGATTGGTTCCGTCCTCAACGGGGGTGGCGGTTGGCCAGGCAACAACAAACACGCCTCAGCAGCGGACTGGGCACGCCAGGCCGACACTTACTGGCAAGCGGCGGAAGCGGGCTTTGAGGGCAGGGGCTATCGCATTCCATTCATGTGGGCGACCGATGCGGTGCACGGCCACAACAACGTCTTTGCGGCGACCCTGTTCCCGCACAACATCGGCCTTGGTGCTGCGCGGGATCCGGGGCTCATCTACCGTATCGGCCAGGTGACGGCGCGGGAAGTGGCCGCCACCGGGCTGGACTGGACCTTCGCCCCGACGGTGGCGGTGCCCAGAGATGATCGCTGGGGCCGGACCTATGAGGGCTATTCCGAAGATCCCGCCATCGTCTATCACTATGCTGGCGAGATGGTGCGTGGCCTGCAAGGTTCCGCGACGGATCTACGCGGCCAGCGCCATGTCATCTCGAACGTGAAACACTTCGTGGGGGACGGTGGTACCCTGAACGGGGTCGACCGGGGTCAGAACTTCTATTCGGAAGAGGATCTGCGCAACCTGCACGCGGTGGGCTACTTCTCGGGGCTGGATGCCGGTGCCCAGGTGGTCATGGCTTCGTTCAACAGCTGGCACAACGAGCTCAACCGCGACGTGCTGCCAGAAGACGGGGTGGAGTACAACGGCAAGCTGCACGGCAGCCGCTATCTGCTGACCGACGTGCTCAAGGGCAAGATGGGCTTTGATGGTCTTGTCGTCTCTGATTGGAACGGTCACAGCGAGATCGCCGGCTGCACCATGGGGAGCTGCCTGCCTGCGGTGTTGGCCGGGGTCGACATCTTCATGGTCACGGCGCGCAAGGACTGGATGGAGTTTCGCCAGAGCCTGCTCGATGGCGTGGCGAGTCGGCAGATCCCGATAAGCCGGATCGACGATGCCGTGACGCGTATCCTGCGGGTCAAGATGCGGGCCGGGCTGTGGGAGAAACCCATGCCGTCGGCCCGTGAGCTGGCGGGCAAACAGAGTGAACTTGGTGCAGTGACGCACAAGGCGCTGGCCCGGGAGGCGGTACGCAAGTCGCTGGTGCTGCTCAAGAACGAGGGCAGGATCCTGCCCCTGAGCCGGCAGAGCCGGGTGCTGGTGGCTGGGAGCGCCGCCAACAATCTGGGCAAGCAGGTGGGGGGCTGGAGCCTGACCTGGCAAGGCAGCGAGAACGGGCGCGGTGATTTCCCCGGTGCCCAGAGCGTACTGGATGCGGTGACCGCCACCGTCGGTGCGGATCATGTACAGGTGAGCACGGGATCTGGTGAGCTTGCGGGAGCCAAGCCCGATGTCGCCATCCTGGTCATGGGGGAGGATCCCTATGCCGAGTGGTTCGGTGACATTCCTGACAACAAGACCCTTGCCTATGGAGATCTCAAGAGCAGCTATCACGAGGATCTTTTGACCCTCAAGCGACTGAAGGCGGCCGGCATCCCCGTGGTGACCGTGCTTTTCTCCGGACGTCCGCTCTACGTCAATGAGGAGATCAATCTCTCTTCCGCCTTTGTCGCCGCCTGGTTGCCGGGCACCGAGGGGGAGGGGATCACCGATCTGCTGTTCAAGGATGCCAAGGGCAAGGTGGCCCATGACTTCCAGGGACGCCTCTCCTTCTCGTGGCCCTTCAGCAAGTGCGCCACCACCATCAATCGCACGCCCACCCATATCCCGGGCTGGCAGCGCCCAACCTTCGAGCAGGATCCAGCGGGTGAGTACGCACCGCTCTTCCCCTATGGCTACGGGCTCAGCTACGGCAAGCCTTCCCCTGTGGCGGCCCGGGTCAGCAACCTCAATACCCTGACCCTGGATAAACGAACCTTCGGTTGCAACGAGAGCGACCCCGCTAAACTGAGCGCCGCTGACAAGGTGCTCGAGCTGTTTGGGCCAAAGGCGGGTGAAGAACACCGTCTGCGCATGGGGGATGCCAGCAACTGGACGGGGACTGAAGTCTCCGGCAACAGCGTGACCGAGATGACCTTCATCAAGGTTCAGCCCATCGACTACCTGCGCCAGCAGGATGCGCGAGCGGTCACCTTCCTCGGGGCGGACAAGCCGGGTGTCGACTCCGGGGCAACGATCCAGTTGCAGACCACCCAGGTCAAGGGGGCGGATCGTCGCACCTACCTGAAGGGCGAAAGCGAGCTGCAGGTGACGCTGCGGGTGCAGCAGGCACCAGCGGGGGACATGACGCTGGGGCTGCAGTGTGGCTGGCCCTGCGGCAAGTCCATCGAGATTGCTCCGGCCTTGCGCCAGTTGCCCCCGCAGAAGTGGGTGACCCTGAGTCTGCCCCTGCGCTGCCTCGAAGAGGGCATGGACTTCGCGAAGGTCAATACCCCCTTCATCCTGGGCACCAGTGGACAGGCGCGCATCGACATGGCGACCGTACGCTGGGTACCGGCTTCTCTGCTGGGGGCCTCAGGGGAAGTGGTCAGGCTCGATTGCCAGGGCAGGTTGAGTCGATAAGCCGTCAGCCAGATGCACCAGGATGCCTGTCGGGCTCCTGGTGCCTTGATAACCGGCTCCGCCCCGATGCGGAGGGAGAGGTGGGAGAAAAGGATGTCGATCGTACAGCGGATCAGATTGGGCTTTGCGCTGCTGCTGGTCCTGTTGCTATTGCTCGGGGCCATCAGTTACCTGAAGACGACCTCCATTCACGGTCGTTTCCAGCAGGTGACCGAGGAGGCGACGCCTCAGGCCCTGACCGCCAGCCGGTTGCGCGCCGCGTTGCTGATGGCTGACAGGGACAGCCTGGCGCATCTCGCCATCCGGGAGGCGTCGGCGTTTCCCGAGTCCCGTCAGCGTGTTGCCCATGACAAGGTCCGCTATGAGCAGCACATCAAGGCATTCGCGGCCCTGACGCTCGATACCGAGAGTGAGCGGCAACTCGCCCGGGTCACCGACCAGGCCCCCCGGCTGTTTACCATCTCTGAGCAGTTGATGAGCCTGCACGAAGAGTCGGTCGAGCTGGAGCGGGTGCTCTCACGGATGCGGGGCGAGCTGCTGCACCTGGACGACAACTACCGTTCGGCGGCGGACCTGCTGGTGCGTTACACGGCGGGGCGGCGCTCTTTGCAGAACAAGGCGGAGCTCATCACCAGCGGTATTGCACGAGATCTCAAGCTGATCCTGCGTGCCGACGGCAACACTGACCTGGTGGCGCTACAGGGGGGGCTGGCCAAAGACATCGACATTGCGAACCAGCGGCTGGAGCGGATTGTTGTCCCCGATGACGTCAAGGCCAGGTTCACCCGCCATGTGGCGCGCATTCCCCAGCTGGTATTTGGCGACAAGGGGCTGATTGCCACCCTGGTGCGCCGTCAGCAAATCAGCCAGCAACTCCATGGCTTGCGTGAACAGCAGGAGGGGCAGAGCCAGCAACTGGGGGAGGTCCTGGACAGGCTTATCGCCATCAGCAACCAGAGCATGCAGGAGGACAGGCTGAGTGCCGACGTCGCGGTTGACAGCGCCCGCACCTGGATCGTGATAGTGGCCCTGTGTTCCGTGCTCATCGCCCTCATTGTTGCCTGGAGTACGGCCCGCAGCATCCAGGTGCCGCTGGTGCGGATCAATCGGGTTCTCGGTCTAATGGCACAAGGGGACATGACGCTGCGGGTTCGTTACCCCGCCAGGAACGAGCTTGGTGAGGTCGCGAACTCCATCGACCAGCTGGCCCACCACACCAAGGAGCTTCTGATGGAGGTCCAGGCCGGCTCTGAGTACCTAGTGAGCGAGACGCGCAAGACCGCGGAGATCGGCGAGCAGGTGATGTCGCAGGTGCAGGCGCAGAAGGCCCAGACCGATCAGGTGGCGGCCGCCATCTTCGAGCTGGAGACCAGTGCCACCGAAGTGGCGCGCTCGAGCGATCATGTCCGTCGGGAGGTGGGGGAGGCCAATGACGAGAGCCGGCGCGGACGTCATCTGATGCAGGCCAATCGGGATGGCATCGAGCAACTGGCGACCGACATCGCCGGGGCCACGGCGATCACCCGCAAGCTCGAAGGCTACAGCAGCAACATTGGCAACATTCTTGAGGTGATCCGTGGCATGGCTGAACAGACCAACCTGCTGGCCCTCAATGCGGCCATCGAAGCGGCCCGTGCCGGGGAGGCCGGGCGGGGTTTTGCCGTGGTGGCCGAGGAGGTGCGGGCGCTGGCTACCCGTTCACAAGGGGCGACTCAGGAGATCCAAGTGATGATCGATAACCTGCAGGGATGCGCCCGCGATGTGGCGAACGTGATGGCCCAGAGCCATGAGCAGACTGAGCTGAGTGTGCAGCAGACTCGGGATGTTGAGAGTGCCCTCACGCGGATTGCCTCGCGTATGGAGGCAATCAAGGAGATTGCGGATCACATGGCTTATGCCGCAGCGGAGCAGATTTCGGTGAGTCAGGGAGTGGCCCAGCATGTGGCGGCCATCGCAGACGTGGCTCACGAGACCGAGCAGGCGTCCCGGGTATCGGCGAGCAGTGGTGAGGTGTTGTCGGGGCTGGCCAGCCAGCAGCAGAGTCTGGTGGCCCGTTTCAAGGTGTAGGAGAGAGGCGATGTGGAAATCTGTGAGTGCCCTGCTGGTCTGGGGGCTGAGTACGGCGGCGGTATCCCAGGAGCTGGTGCTGGAAACCTGGCGCGTGGATGACGAGGCGCTCTGGAAGGAGCAGTTTCTGCCCCGTTTTCAGGCGATCCATCCCGAGATCACCCTTAAGCTGCATTCGCAGCGCTCGGCGGATTACGATCGGGAGCTTGCCGAGCGGCTGGCGGCGGGGAAGGCGGGGGATCTCATCACTTGCCGCCCTTATGATCAGTCCCTGCGGCTGTTCCAGCAGGGGCATCTGCTGGATCTGACGGACCTGCCCGGGATGGAGAACTTCCCGAGCTTTGCCAAGGCCGCCTGGCAGACCGACTCCGGGGCCCAGACCTTCTGCCTGCCCATTGCCTCCGTGATCCAGGGTTTCTACTTCAATGTCGATATCTTCAACGCCCTTGGGCTGACACTGCCGCGAACCCGTGCCGACTTCTTCGCCGTGCTGGAGAAGGTGAAGCAGGATGGCCGCTATCTGCCGCTGGCACTGGCGGCTCACGACAGCTGGGTGGTCTCCGAGCTTGGTTATCAGAATATCGGTCCCAATTACTGGCATGGGGAAGATGGCCGCCTGGCGCTGATCAACGGTCAGGCGCGAGTGACCGATGCCCCTTATGTGGCGGCGTTTCGTGAGCTGGCGAGCTGGCGGCCCTACATAGGGGACCATCCTGCCGATGCCACCGAAGCACAGGCGGTGGATGCCTTTGCTGCGGGCAAGGCCGCCATGATAGTGGCGGGCTCCTGGTCGCTGGCCCAGTTCACCGGCAAGGTCAATTTTGGTGCCTTCCCGCCCCCCGTCGCGCGGGAGGGGGACACCTGCTATTTCACCGATCACACCGACATGGGGATCGGCATCAATGCCGCCAGCCCGAACAAGGAGGCCGCCCTGAAACTGGTGGAGTGGATGGCAAGCGCCGACTTTGCAGAGCGTTTCTCCAATTCGGTACCCGGTTTTTTCTCCCTCTCCAACCACTTCTTCGAGCTCAAGGAACCGGTGGCGAGCACCATGATGGGCTGGCGGGATACCTGCGATTCCACCTTGCGTCTGGGGGCGCAGTTCCTCATCCGGGGTGAGCCATTGCTTACCACAGAGCTTGCGGAGGTATCGCAATCCGTGGTGCTCGGCACCATGACGCCGGAAGCCGCCGCCGCGCGCATCCAGCAGGGGTTGGCAAGCTGGTATCTCCCCCAGAAGACGGCAAAAAGAGCCCGTCTCTGTGAGGCGGACGAGCATCTTCCCACGCTGGCAACCAGCACAGCTATCGGGACGGAGTCTCCCTTCGCTGCGCCTTGACGGTGGACACGCCCACAGGGCAATCCCCCGCAGCGATCAGCAGACTCTTCAAGGCGCCTTCAGGCGCCTTTTTCCATCAGGGCCGGTTTGTAGGCAGATGTCATCGGGTTGTCATTGCCAGGCTCTGGCTGGTTTTATGGAGCCAGCCGGATTGAGGGGCCGGTAGAAGAGGTACGCCGGGTTGTGTGTGGAGTCTGTGCTACGTCAGAGAGACAAGGTGGAAGATGCGACAAGGACAAGTCGCTCGCTGGACAGGCGGCTGACAAAAGAAAAACGGCCCGAAGGCCGCTTTGAGCGGATGCTGCGCAGGGAAAAATCCCCAGTCGACATTCATCCTTTGTACGGCAGTGTAGTATCACGCACCACAATGCTCAATTCGGGCAGTTCGTCCGAGTTTGGCTCCGTGCCCTCGATCAAACCCAACAGAGTCTTGACCATTTTGACCCCCATCTCGTAGATGGGCTGGCGTACCGTGGTCAATGGTGGGTTGGAATAGGTAGAGAATGGCAGGTCATCAAAACCAATGAGTGAAACATCCTCTGGTACCCTTAAGCCGCACTGCTTGAGCCCCAAAATAGCCCCGTAGCAGGTCTGATCGTTGGCGCAGAATATGGCTGAGAATTTCCGGCCACTCTGCACCAGTTTCTTCACTGCATTCAGGCCACCAGCCTCGGCGAAATCCCCTTGGATGACCAAGGATGGATCATATTCGATTCCCGCGCTGACTAAGGCCTGACGATAACCATGATGACGTTCGATGGCATCGTTTTGATCCGGTAAGCCGACAATGTGGGCGATGTCATGATGACCCAGATCCAATAAATAGCGAGTTGCCATGTAGCCACCCAGCCGATTATTGATGCTGAAGGAATGTACCCGCTCGGTCATGATATTGTGGCCAGTGGCAACAATGGGTATTTGCTGTGAAAACTCGAGCAGCGTTTGTTGATTTACGTGGCCGGTCAAAATAATAAGACCATCGACCCGACGAGCTACCAGCAGGCGCAACCGTTCGACTTCTTCTTCCGCATTCCAGTGACCGCTGACAATCAGCGGCACATACTCCATGCCCTGAAGGGTATGTTCAACACCACGCAACATTTCGTTGGAAAATGGACTCTCTACATGTTGAGTCAATACCCCAAGGGTCATGGATTGACCCGTTTTCAGATATTGTGCCATAAGGTTGGGACGAAAATTCAATTCCTGAATTGCATCTTCAACCGCTTGGCGTTTATCTGCAGCCACTTTGGCCGAGCCGTTTAATATCCGGGATACAGTGCTTGCCGAGACACCGGCTCGTCTGGCGATATCATAGACAGTGGCTTTTTTCTCCTGAGCTGACTTCGACATCCGCCCTCCGTACTCGACTGTGAAAACCCTTGGCTATAACCAATATTACAAGAATATATTCTCAATAAATCAGCGGGTTAGGATAACCCTTTCCCTTGGTGGTGACAAGCAATGATGCTTCGCCTCAGATTGAGGTGCCCACTACTGCTGGGCGGCAAAAAAAACCTCTCTTGCTTTGGTAAAACCGGCCTGTTCGGCGGCCTTGACCCAGGCGAGAGCCTGCTCGTAGTTTTTGCTCACAACCGCAGTGCGAATATGTTGATAATAATCCAGTTCACCTAGCATTTTATCTGCTGTGATCATCACGGGCGATATGGTTTTTGCGTTCGGTGTCGCATTTACAGCAGCCTCTGCGTCCAGTGCCAAATATAATCGTCCGGTGGCCGAATGGGGCACTTCCACATTAATGAGACGGGCGACATCCGTGGCGCGATCATATTGCATTGCGCGCTGGAGATCATCGGGATTGAGCCTGGTGCTGCCTTGCATATCCAGCGTAGTAGAATAGATCACCATATAGGCAGCTCGGACGCTGCCGATGGGGGCCGGAATGGTAAATTCTCCCTGGATGTTCTGTCCTGAAATTAATGAACGGCCGTTATAACTGAAAGTGGTGCTGGGAATGGTTTGAACGGGGTGGTGATTCTCGTCCAGTAACAGGATGCTGGGCAGAAAAATGGTATAGTCGATCGGGATGGTTACTTTGATGCGGGCAGCTTGGGGGAAAGAGGGCAATGAGAATGCCATCACATAGCTTTTGCCCGAATCGAATGCGTAAACTGGGCTGTCAGTGCCCACATTTACCCAACGGCTTTCTTGCCCGAAGGGCTGGAAGCGAAGATCCTTGAATGCCTCGATCGCCATTTTGCCCGACAATTGTTCTCGGTCATGTTGAAGCTGCAGCTGCAAGTCGGAGGCTGCCGATCTTGGCGGATGCTCCGGGCCTTTACTGACGCACCCGGCCATCAACAGACTGACCAGGAAAGGCAGACACTGTTTCGTTCCCTTCATCGTGTTTCCTCGTATGCAATGCGGGTCCCCCAAGGGACCCGAGATTATAGTGCAAATAAGTATCGCGACCTAACCTACCACCACATGTCCGCCTGCACACCGACTAGGAAATCTTCCCGGTCTTCCTGCCAGGGGGTCTCGTTGTTGTGATCGACATAGGTCGTCAGAATGCGGATCTCCGGTGAGGGCCCCATGCCGGTATTGACGGTGAAGGTCGGCACTATGCTGACCTTGTGAGAGGTGCCACCCCGTTCGACGTTATCGATGATCAGGTTGTTTTTCACATATCCGACTTCCGTCTGGATGGAGAAGAACTCATTGATCGGGAATACCGGGCGCAGAGATGCGGCATACCAGGAGTCATGGCCACCCAGCTCGTAGTCGTTGTACTGGTAGGAGAGGGTCGGCAGCAGATGAATATTGGCGCCATACCAGCCACCCCAGAGGAAGACGCGATAGGATTGATCGCCTTCCATCACCTTGGACTGGTAGGGTTTATAGCCATCCGCCTTGTCCTGCAGTGTCTTCTGATACAGGGAGCCCTTGCGATACATGGCGGTATTGGTCAGGTTGGCCCCCAGCAAGTCGCCTGAACCCAGTCCACGTCCTGCCTGGGCGATGAACTTGGAGAAGCCGCCCGGCATGAAGAAGAAGTCGTCGCGGGAATAAATGACGGTTCCTTCTGCCCCCTTGGTCGCATATTGCTTGTTGTCGCCGGTGAATTCGTTGCTGGGCATCTGCTTGAGTGCGATCTCCATGTCCCAGGCGCCGTAGAGGGCGCTGGTGTGGAGGGTGTGCATGGTGGCTTCAGTGCCATTGGCGCGGTCGGAGTGGCTGGTGTCGTTGCTGTTGATATAGGCAAAGTCCCACTTGCCACCCGCCATCTCCATGGCTTTGATGCCGACGCCGGTCCCCGAGTAGTCCGTGTAGAAATAGTCGGTTGTCCAGATGTAGTTCTCGCGGTCGTAATAGCGCAGACCACCCCACATGGTCCCGGTCGGGGTGATGCCACCCAGCTCCACATAGGTTTCTGACACACCGCTTTCGCGAGGTGCTGCACGGGTTTGCAGGCCATCGGCATCGGACTCCACCTTGAAGTGAATGTTGACCGACTTGTTGTTGCCCAGATCCCACAACTTGTTCAGACCCGCTTCCCAGCTGTTGTCCAGCTCGGAGCCCAGGCGCCCCATGGTCTTGTCCATCTCATATTCGTACCCCGCCTTGGCGAAGTTGTCCTTGGCGTCAAACATTGAACCAGCACGAATATAACCGTGGAAGCCAAAACTCTCGGCGGCATTCGATACGGCGGGCACTGCTAGCCCGTAACATGCCCCGACAAACAAGGCGAGTGACTTCAATTTCATCTTATTGCTCCAATCCGTAGAAAATTATTTTCAATCGATTTCTCGAAGATTCAATGCCTTATCACTTGATCTGCTGGCAGGGCTGATTGCTGTCAAAGTCTGCCGGGATGGCTGTTTTCAGGGCTACGTTGGTGAAGGCGAAGCGCAGACCGGCCATGGAGTCCCAGGCCCCGCTCAGGTAGAGCGCCTTTTGTACTGAGCCTGTGTTGGCCGCCGGAATGAGAGATGCAACCGGCAGGATGCAGCGGTACCAGGTGTCGTCATCGGGCACGATGTTGCTGTCCATGGTAAAGAAGGTGCCAAAGTCTGGGCCTGCGGTACCGTCCATGCGGATCTGGATGTTGGGGGAGTCACCGTAACTGGAGACTTTCAGGTCGAGCAGCATGACGCCGTCCTGATAGGCGGAGAGATCCCCATTGGCGCTGTCGGTCCCGAGGAAGGCGGCGCCATTGCCTGGCAGGTCCATGGTGATGACCTGGTTTTCATCGGTCAGGGTGCCGCCGAAGCTGGCTGCCGGGTAATCAGCGCTGCGGTCTTGGGCCTGGCTCTTGTCACCGGAGTAGTAGAGTGCGGCATCGGTGGCCACCAGCGCGGGGGCATTGTTGACGCCGGAGCCTGTGTCTGGATTGGTGTCAGGATCGGTTCCAGGGTCGGTAGCGCCGCCAGGCGCTTCACAGGTGACCGGGTCGACAACGGGCTTGGCTGAGGTGGTGAGCAGGTACTTGATGTTGGTGATTTCGTAGTTGAAGGCTTCCTTGGTGGCCAGGTGGAACGGTGTGCCCACAGTGGCGAGGTTGACGGCCTTGGCACCGGGGAAGGGCTTCATGCAGTTGATGGGCAGAGTGAGCGTTTCCCAGTTGCCGGAACCGGTCAGGGCGCTTGCAATGGGCAGGCTGCTGCGGTTGGGATACTCGTTGTCGATGGAGGCATTGAGCACTTCCGGCACCTTGCTCTTGGTTCGCAGCTGGAACTCGATGAAACCGGAAGCGTATTTGCTCAGGTTCAGAGGGGTGGCGGATTTGAGCATAAAGGTGCCATCTCCGTCACCGGCTACCTGCACATCGGCTGTGTCATCGGTACCAGCATTGTTGATGAGCACAGCATTGATGCTGGTCATGGCGACAGGAGTAGACGTGACTGGCTGCAGGTTCCAGTTATCCTTCTCCGACTGAATATTGGGGGTGACTTTTGCGTTCGCTCCAACACCAAACAGCAACAATACGCCATCTTCACCGCCTGGAGGTGTTTCACCAGGAAGCGTTTCACCCGGATGGGTTTCACTGCCGTTGCTAGAAGAAATGTTCTCTTCACCGCCACATCCACCGAGCAAGGCTGCGGCGATCAATGTTGCTAAAAGTCCTTTTTTTGTTGCATTCATACTGACCACTCCAATCAATGGGAAAATGTCCATCACGATGAATTGTCGAGACTCAAACTGCCACCATGCAATCGATGCCAAGGCAAATCACACTGCGCCCATTTTCTTGAAATCGATTTCCAAAGCAATGCTTATCCACCGTAATTATCAAAGTTTGTGTGGTATATCACAAAACAACTTCTATTCATTTTTGGCTGGACGTTGATGATTACTTGCCTCCTTTGCCTTTAATCTTTTTGCTTTTGATTTTCTTGTGTTTTTTTTTGTATTTTTTTTGGGGGAGGGGGTCAGTGTTGTTTCGGTGTTAATATGGAACGTAATTCTAAGTTTTCATGGTGTTTTTACGGTTTTGGTTTTTTGATTTCGATTTCATGCGTGGTATTCAATAAGGCGGGGCTTGGCATCGGTCCTAAACGTAAATTTTCCTTTGCTCGTTTCTGATAGGCAATTTGGTTGGCGATGCTCAACAGATCCTCTTCGTTAATCAGCTCGGTGACGAGATAGGTGCCGGGGATCTCCCCGGCGATCAGTTTGTGATGCAACATGATTAGGCTCCATACGCCATTGCCCCACCGCATTGGACGCGCAGGGTAGGCGAAGTAGTTGGGTAATAGGTTACTGCATGGGGTGTGACCGCAGGCTTGGTTGGCGGTGTTCATGCCGCCAAGGTGTGCGGTGTGTAGTCGTGCAACGGAATGTGGTAACTGGTGGCTAGTAGGGTGCCGAACTGGGTTAGCCAGCGGTGATCCGGGTGGTCGCATAGCCATTGCGCCAGTGCGTCGCCCCGTTCGTTTTCATAGCGCAGGTAGAGGCCATAACCGTTCACGGGCTGGCCTTGGTCATGCACCACTTCAATTTGACCATCGCGCTCAAGATAAGCCTCCAGTTCGATGGCGATCATGGCGTTAATCATCTTTGTTCTCCTTGTCGGGGATGGGGTCACTCTCCACGCGATAGCCGCGATGTATGCAGGTGCGCTGCAGATCGTTCAGAAAGTTGGCCAGCACGCGGGGCTGCTCGCTGAGCGGCACGGGGCCAGCTTGGCAATGCCAGAAACAACGGCGCTTGGGGTCAATGCAGAGCTCATCGACCGGCTGGCTCATGGTGCGCCAGTCCTCGGCATTGGTGAGAGAGAGCAGTTGCCACTGCACGCCAGACCAGCGCACTTGTAAGGTGACTGTGCGGGCTGGTGGGCTATCCGGTGTTAGGTGCAGCAGCCAACGCTGACCACTGCGAGTGGGGGTTAGCTTGGAGCTTGTGGCGACTCGTCCCAGCCACTGACGTGTATAGTGGGAGATCGCTAATTCTTGGCTCATCGTTACCTCCTAATCTCCTGCGACCGTGACGCTGAAGCATTCCAACCGGCAGTAGGCAATGAAGTTACTTTGCCAGATGTCGAACAACTCCCGCGCCTCAGCCAGCCGCAGCGGTCCCCAGCCCAACATGGTGTATTCCCCCCATCGAGGAAGTTGAAATCGAGCTCCTTGCAGAGCTCAGCATCTTGGCCCTGCCCCTGGTAGCTGAAGTCGGTGACGTAATCGAACAGCCAGCCATCTAGCCCACGGATCAGGCGGATCTCGACCGGGTGTACGCCGCCTTGCTCGGCGCTGTAGCCGGGATTGCGAAAGTTGAAGGTCAGTTGGGTTAAGCGATCGATATTGAGCTCGGTTTTAGCGACTTCCTGGTTGAGTAGAATCAGCAATGCTTGGGCAACGGGCAAGGCAAAGCCGTCCCGGAAAAAGGGAATGGCCATGGTGTACTCCTTGTGGGGGTTAATCTTGGTCGAACAGCTCGCGCATTTTTTTGGCCACACGGGCACGGATCTGTTCATCAATAAAGGCGGCAATGCTGGCGAGAGCTGCACTCAGTACCGCGATGTCATCGGTGAGTCCCATCGGCAGCACATCCGGGATCGCATCAATGGGCGATATAAAGTAGGCCAGCGCACTGTAAACCAGGAGCTTGGCCCAAAGCGGCAGATCATCCTTTTGGCTGGTGTAGTAGAGCAACAGGGAGGTCTCGATAAAGGGCCGACCGGCACGTTTGGCAAAGGCCCAGAGTTTGTGCCAAAAGCCTTGGTGATCGAACGGCTCGCATTCAGGGGGAATGCAGGGGGGCATAGTGCGTCTCCTTCAAGAGTGGGTGAATGGCAGAAATAAAAAGAGGAGGCAAATGCCTCCTCTTGGATGGGAATGGGTGTGACCTATTGGTCCCACATCAAGCAGTCAAACTCGGGGGTATTGGTGGCGGGCAGAACTGATGCCACCTCTTGGGTCGGCAGTGCGAGCTGCTTGCCGTCAGCCGTCAAAATTCTGATCGACTTGGCCTTGCGTAGCTTGCCCCACATGTCGAAGAAATTGTTCTCACTGACACGGGACTCGGTCTCATAGGGCGCATCGTATTGGCTGCCATCGACGACGATGGAGAAAGCCTGCCCAGCATAAGAGCCGTACTCCTTGCCCTGCACGGTGGCCGTCATGCTGACCTTGCGGGTGTCATTACAGGCGATATAGAGGTTGTTTTGCTCGTTGACCACCGCCGTGTATTCGCTGGTGCCCTGACCCCAGCCGCTGCTCCAGCGTCCGGCCTCGCCATACGCCATGGCGTTGCCGCACAGCAGCAGTGCTGTTGAGGTAATGAAGAGTTTTTTCATCCCTGTGACTCCTAAAGGCTCAAGGATTTAGATGAGCCATTAACGTGGTTATTTTTTGTAAAGCACGCTGAGTGAGTTATCCACCAAGTGCTTAACGATTTCATAGTCTGGATTGTAAGTGGCGAGATTATGTGCCGCGATGGTGACGGCAGATGCGATCCCGGCTAGACCGGTAATACCGCCAAAGACGCTGGCCCCTGCTGCGGCGATCCGGCCCTTGGTATACACCCGGCATTTCAGCCCGGCAGGTTCGATGCTGTTTTCAAGTTTTGTCACAGCGGCGCTCATACGCCCAGATAGCCCCACGACTTCGAAAGATTTTCGAGCACGGATCAGTGAGGTCAGCTTGTCAGTACCCAGATCTTCATAAGTCAGTCTTTCCATGTTTTGTGTCCTTGGTCGTGTAGTAAAAGCGTCTTATGGAGCCCAGCTGTTGCGAGTTGGTCACGATGGTTTATTGGTTGAGGGCCTCGCATCTGTGTCAAATCAGCATCAATTGCCGTTTGTGGACTCATTAAGTCTTTAGTCTACCTTTTGAGTCCTTATCGTCAATGGGTCCATGGTCAACCATAGAGGTTGACTGGAGGACCCATGACAGATATCAACCTTGAGCTGTTAGCCAAGAGCGTTGGCAAGGCGATCAGCCACAAGCGTACTCAAGCCGGATTCACGCAAGAGCATGTGGCTGAACACCTCAATATCGGGATGGAAGCCGTCTCTCGAATGGAGCGGGGAATTGTGGTGCCGACCGTGGTGCGGCTGGCGGAGCTCGCTCAACTGTTTGGTTGTGAGCTAGCCGACTTTCTGCGTGAGACCAGTAACCGCCCGACCGAGCAGGGCATTGTGCTGAGCCAGCAACTGGCTCGGCTCGATGATGCTGACCGAACCCTGTTGCTGGAAACGGTAGAACGGTTGGTGGAGCGGTTGGCGCGTCCCCGCTGATCACCCGCCATTCACTGGGGAGGGGATGGGTTCCCTTTCCCCAATTTGTTGGTGAGTGGACTCCTTCTTGGTTGCGGCCTCTGCGGCGTTCTGGTTGCTTGGCTTTGCGGTGCGGCATGCGAAGTAGTCGCCTCCACACCAGCGTTACCATTCGCCGTCTCGTCGCTGTTGGTTTCGGGATAGAACTCCTCCAGCAGCATCGGTACCTCTTCATCAATATCCTCAAACTGGCCGTTACGCAGCAGCTCACGAGCGGCTTGCTCCATCTGGTCGATTGCAAGGCCTGCCTCCTGGTCACGCTGGGCCGCCTCCTGTGCGAGCCTGACTGCCTCGGTTAGGTTGGTTTCCTCCCGCAAGGTTAAATCCACGTAGTAGACCGGGGTGCGGTAGGACTGGGTGGTGCTCTTGGCCCGCAGCCGTAGAGTGAGCGGCAGATAGCGGGTATGGCCCCCGCTCACAGCCTCCAGGTACTTCAGTCGAGCCGCCAGAGTGCGCACCGAGTTGTAGCCGGTGGTGCGGAAGATAAAGCTACCCAGCTCATCCCCTTGCCCCTCCACAAACAGGTTCAGTCGACCGTACAGCTTGCAGCCCTGTTGCCCTGCAAAGGCGCAGCGCTCTGGTCCAGGGCAGCTGACTTCCTCCATGCCTTGCGCCCCCACTCGTCTCGCCACCTCCCCATTCCCGACACACAACGGCCTGCCGGTTTGACGGTCAAAGGCGCTATATTCCGCCCGCAGATTCAAGTCGCTATCGTTGAACAGCACCCGTACCGGAATGGCGCGGATCTTGGTCTGCTCCTGCCCTTGGCTACTTTTTTGCGATGAGTAGTGTTGATGCAGGGGATGGAGCAACCATCCCCCTTTTTGTTGTATCTGGGTGGTGAGGGTGAAACTGTCGTCCTTCTCCGGTACCCACTTATCTTGTTTTTGCACCAGCTTGCCGATGCAGACCCGCCCGATCACGGGCGGGGTTATCGCCAGTCCTTTTGGATTTGACCCCATAGGTCCAGACACTTTTCCCGCTTAGGGTTGTGATACCCGACTGCGCAGAAATTCCCGTGGTG
>NZ_JAPDCM010000007.1:0-247943 GCF_027706125.1 Aeromonas sp. Y318-1 | reverse complement strand
ATGGCGCGTTAGCAAAGCGGTTATGCAGCGGATTGCAAATCCGTTTAGTCCGGTTCGACTCCGGAACGTGCCTCCATCTTCTCCTAGTCTCATCCCATAAAGTATTTTCATCACACCAGCCCGGTGCGGATCACTCTGCTCAATATCCTTGCTGCAACAACAGCTGCTCACAGCCCTGCTGCTGCCACTCCCGTTCCAGATAGCGGTTGACCTGCGTCAGGTCCTGTCCCCGGTATTGAAACTGCACTTCGGCCGAGTGTTCGGTCACATCCATCATCTTCTGTTTCAACTGGCCGCATTGCCACATGCTGACGATCGGTGCTCCCTTGTAGGCCAGCGTGATGCTGTCGGCCTGGTTGAGCTGCCAATCCTGCCATTCCGACCAGAGCAGCAGGCCCAGTATCCCTATGATCGCCATTTCTGCGGGTTTCATCGCACCGACTCCATCTTGAGTGCCAACTCATTAAATCTGGTCGACGGGAGCTGCTTTGCCAGCTTTTGTTGCTTGTAAGTTAATGGATGTAACCCAATTTCACTTTAAGGCTTTTAAGGGATCTTTTTGCAAAAAAATGGGAATCTTGGTGTAGTAATCCTACAAATTGTGGAGTAATCTTTGCTCAGTGGTCTTACCAGTAAGGAGTTCTATCATGTTTCATCCCTATTCCCTGACTCAGATAATTCTTCGTCGCATCTATGTGCTGCTGGTGGGTATGCTGGCCTTCCCCGTGATGCTGTTTCGCAGCGATCGGGCCCGTTTCTACAGCTATCTGCACCGGATCTGGAACAAGACCAGCACCAAGCCGGTATGGCTCAAGATGAGCGAGCGTGGCGAGCGGATCTTCTACTAAGTCAGGTTTCAATTGAAAAAGACAGCTGCGGCTGTCTTTTTTGTCATTAAGTATCGACCGCCGATGCCCGCACGGTGGTATCGTGCCAATCAGACCCCGCCCTCTGGCGGGGTTTTTTATTGCCTGCAACCCGGGGATTGGCGGCGGCAGGGTGGCGCAGTGCACATTTTCATGGCGAAAGAACATTTGAAAGGGGAATGGAATAACCCTTTAAAAACAATATTTTGCCAATTGTGTTTTTTATAGATGTGTCGATTTTGCATTTTTTTTGAAATCAATTCGTCGGCGCTCCGGTTCTATGGAGGGCATCCGGTCGTGACCGATCGGGCACACCACACACAATCAGAAGGAACAGAGAATGAACGTTAAAAAGAGCACTGCCATTGCCTCCGCCATGACCGGTCTGCTGGCCCTCGGCGCCCAGTTCGTCGCCGCCCCGGCCATGGCGGCTGATGAGAAGGAGAAGTGCTACGGGGTGGTGAAGGCGAGCAAGAACGATTGCGCGACCAAGACCAGCTCCTGTGCCGGTACCGCCAAGATGGATGCCCAGGGTGACGCCTTCGTAGTGGTGCCAAAGGGGCTGTGCGAGAAGCTGGCAGGCGGCTCGCTGCAACCCAAGTAAGGCTGGGTGCCACGGTGTTGCCTTAGGGGCACCGTGGCCTTCTTTTGGCTGGTTTTCAGCGAGGCTTTGCGATGAACCCCTTGATTGGTATTGGATTGCGCACGCCCCATTACGACGAGATATTGCGCACCCTGCCGGCGGTTGGCTGGCTGGAGGTGCACAGCGAAAATTACTTTGAACGTCACAGCCGGGGTTTTCAGGTGCTGAGCGAGCTGGCCCGGCACTATCCCGTCAGCCTGCACGGTGTTGGCATGTCGCTGGGCTCGGCCGATGCACTCGACCTTGATCACCTCGCCAGCCTCTCGGCGCTGGCCCGCGCCATCAAACCGGTGCGCATTTCGGAGCACCTCAGCTGGGGCAGCATTGGGGGGCGCCACTTCAACGATCTGCTGCCGGTCCCTTATACCCGGGAGAGCCTGCTCAACATGAGCGACAAGATCATGCAGGTGCAGGAGGCGCTCGGCTGCCGGCTGCTGATCGAGAACCCCTCTTCATACCTGCAACTGGCGGGGGAGATGCCGGAGTGGGAGTTTCTGGCGGAGCTGCAGCGGCGCAGCGACTGCGCCATCCTGCTCGATCTCAACAACCTCTACGTCAGTGCCTTCAACCACGGCTTTGCATGCCGCGACTATCTTGCTGCCATCGACATCGCCACGGTGGGTGAAATTCACCTGGCCGGTTTTACCGATCAGTCCCTGCCGCAGGGGCACCTCTATATCGATACCCACAGCGCGCCGGTGAGCGAACCGGTGTGGGCCCTCTATGAGGAGATCTGCCGCCAGCGCGCCATTCCCACCCTGATCGAGTGGGACCTCGAGATACCGCCGCTCCCCGTGCTGTTGGCGGAGGCCGAGCGCGCGAGCGCCATGCTGGACGCCGCCATGGCCGCTGATCTTGTGCCGGAGGCCGCCCATGTCTGAACTGGCTCGCCGGCAGCAGCAGTTTGCCGAGGGGCTGCTTGGCCAGAGCGAGGCCATCCTGCCCCACATCCACTCCCGTCTCTTTACGGCGGATGCCGTGCTGCAGGTTTATCGCAACCACTTCATCCTGAGCCTTGGCGAGGTGCTGGCGGGCAGCTACCCGGCCGTCAAAGCCTTGGTGGGGGAGGCGTTTTTCGACGCTGCGGCGCGCGGCTTCGTGCTGGCAGAGCCGCTCTGCGAAGGGAGCGTGATGCATTACGGCGCCGGCTTTGGCGAGTGGCTTGCCCGGCTGCCGACCACCGCAAATCTGCCCTGGCTGGGGGAGCTGGCCCGCTTCGAGTGGGCACTGGAGCGCACCAGTTTGCTGGCTGCCGAGGGACGCCACTGGCCGGCCGAGCGGGTAGCCGCCCTGTCGCCAGCAGCCTGGCAGACGCTGGTGCTGATCCCGGCCTGCGATCTGTCTCTGTTTGACAGCCCGCGCCCGGTTGATGCCCTCTGGCAGATGGCTCTGCACGAAGGCGAGACAGTGCAGGATCTGGCGGCTCCCGCCTGGCTCGTCCTCAAGAAACAGCCCGATTGCCGGGTGTTGCCGCTGAGCCTGAACGAAGGAGAGTGGCGCCTGCTGGATGGCTGTCGCCAGGGCATTTCCCTGTCGGCCCTGCTGGCGCGGGACTCGCAGGCTGCAGAGTCTCTGTCCCGCCTCGTCACCCTGGGCCTGTTGGTCGATGTGACCTCAATGCTGGAGTAAATTCGATGACAAATCACAAGTGGACACTGATGCAACCGGTGGGCCCCACCGTTCCCTGGTGGCTGAGCGGTGCCCTGTTGCTGCTGGCCAGATGTTGGGTGGCGGCGGCCTTCTTTCGTTCCGGCTGGCTCAAGCTGAGCGCCTGGGACAGCACCCTCTATCTGTTCGAGTTCGAGTATCAGGTGCCCCTGCTGCCCTGGCAGTGGGCGGCCTGGCTTGGCACGGCCACCGAGCTGCTGCTGCCGGTGTTGCTGCTGGTCGGGCTCTTTACCCGGCCGGTCGCCGCCCTGTTGTTTGCCTTCAACATGGTGGCGGTGATCTCCTATCCCACCCTCTGGGCCGGCGGTTTTTACGATCACCAGCTGTGGGGCTGGATGCTGCTGACCCTGGTCGTCTGGGGCGCGGGGCCGCTGGCCTGGGACCAGTGGCGCCTTGCCAGGCGGGCGTGAAGTCTCCACACTGGCGCTTTGTTCAGGCGCCCGCGGGGGGCCTATTCACCTCAACGAGCGTCACAAGGAGAAGCGCCGATGATCATCCGTCAGGCAACGCAGGCAGACATTCCCGCGCTGGTGACCCTGCGCATGGCACTGTTTTGCGAGGTGGGGGAGCTGAGCGAACCGCTGGCTGACCTCGATCTCTGGCAGGCAACCAGCCGCTACTTCAGCACGGCGCAGGCCGAGGAGAGCGCCCGCTCCTGGGTGGCGGAAGTGGATGGCGAGGTGGTGGCGAGTGCGACCCTGGCCCTCTTCGTGCGCCCGCCCTATCCCGGCAACCTGGCGGGGAAGGAGGGCTATCTGCTCAACATGTATACCCTGCCGGCCCACCGCCGGCAGGGGTTGGCGGGCGCCCTGCTGGATCAGATGGCGGATTATGCCAGAGCGCAGCAACTGGGCCGGGTCTGGCTGCATGCCAGCGACGAGGGGCGCCCGCTCTATGAGCGGATCGGTTTTGTGGCCAATCCCGCTTATCTGGAGTGGCAGCCCGGGTGATCCCTCGCCGGACCTTGCACGTATCAGGCGCAGGCTGCACTGCGAGCCCCTCGTCGGCTGTGGCAAAATATCGGCCGAATTCTGATCGCACCCCGGTGCTCTACTAAGATCAGCCTCAACAGGCTTGTGCCGGTTCACCCTAGCGCCGAGTCTTGTGCCCGTATCCACCTTGTCAGTACAGAGGTATGACATCCATGTTCAACAACAAGCTGAAGGCGCAGTTGCAGGCCTGCCAGGCACAGCTGGCCGAATCCCAGGGCTTCGTGGAGGCGGTCAAGGAAGGAATCGCGACCATCATGTTCACCCCGGATGGCGAGATCCTGGAGGCCAACCAGCCATTCTTGAACCTGATGGGTTACAGCGCGATGGAGTTGCAGGGGCAGCACCACCGGATGTTTTGCAGCCAGGAGCTGACCCGTTCTGCCGATTACCAGCAGTTCTGGGCCCAGCTCAAGCAGGGCCGGGTCAAGTCCGGCATCTTCTCGCGCCTCAACAAGCGGGGCGAGGTGCTCTGGCTGGAGGCGAGCTACTTCCCGGTCAAGTCGCAGGGGCGGGTGACTCAGGTGATCAAGATCGCCAGCGACGTCACCGCCAAGCATCAGCAATTGCTGCGTCAGGAAGCGGTCACCAAGGCGCTGGAACGTTCGCTGGCGATGATCGAGTTCACCCCGAATGGCGACATCATCTCGGCCAACGCCAACTTCCTGAGCTGTGTCGGATATACCTTGAGCGATCTCAAGGGACGCAATCACCGCATGTTCTGCGATGACGCCTTCTATGAGGAGCACCCCCGCTTCTGGGAGGAGCTGGCTCAGGGCCAGTTCAAGTCCGGGCTCTTCTTGCGGCGCAACAGCCACGGCGAGGCGATCTGGCTGGAGGCCACCTACAACCCGATCCGGGACGAGAGCGGCAAGGTGAGCCGGGTCATCAAGTTTGCCAGCGACATCACCGAGCGGGTCACCAAGAGCCACGCGGTGCGCGATGCCGCCCAAGTGGCTCATGCCACGGCGCAGGAGACCCTGCGCAGTGCCGAGCAGGGGGCGGATCTGCTGCGCTCTGTGGTGGACACCTCGTCGCTCATCAGCGAGCAGGTTGACAAGACCATACTGCTCATCAACCAGCTCAACGAGCAGTCCAAAAACATCGAGGCCATCGTCTCCACCATCAGCAGCATCGCCGATCAGACCAATCTACTTGCCCTCAATGCGGCCATCGAGGCGGCCCGGGCCGGGGATCAGGGGCGCGGTTTCGCAGTGGTGGCCGATGAGGTACGCCAGCTGGCGGCGCGTACGTCGCTCTCTACCGACGAGATAGCCAAGGTGGTGCAGAAGAACCGTGAGCTGACCGCTAGGGTGACCGATGACATGGCCAGGGTGGCCGGCAGCGCCGAGCTCGGCAAGCAGCAGATCGACAAGGTCAACGAGGTGATGGCGGAGATCCGGGAGGAGGCCAACAACGTCTCGGCGACCGTCTCCAGCCTCTCCATCTGATACCGGTCAGGGTGCCTGTCTCGCCAGAAACGGGCTGTCACCCTGACCGTTATTTCGACAGGCTGTATGAATGGTGAGCAGTCGATATCCCAGTCTGAACCCCCGCTGTATCGCTCCCTGCTTGTGAATTGCCCGCTGGCGGCGGCCTGTTTAGGCTTGCCGCCTCATTATTTCTGGAGCAAGCGAAGACGATGGCAATGAGAAGAAAGGGCAGGGCACTGGCGCTGCTGGCGGGCATGGTGGCAAGCGTGGGGCTGAGCGGCTGCATGGGGCAGATGGGGCTCTCCTCCATGGTGACCAAGGGCAACCTCAGCGTGGTGGACAACCGTTACGGTCGGGCCGGGGTCTTCGTCCTGCTCTCGCCGGTCTACGGCCTGGCGGCCACCGCCGATCTGTTCGTGTTCAACACCATCGAATTCTGGTCTGGCAAGAACCCCATCACCGGCAAGTCGCCTGCGCTGGTGGATCAGAAGCTGGATGCCCTGATCAAGGTCAATCAGCACCTGGACCCGTCCCTCAACAAGGTGCCGCTGGCCATGCTGCCGCAAGGGGTGCGCGAGGTGGAGGTGAGCTACCCGGACGAGCGCACCGCCCAGATGGAGGTGCACTACCTGGACGGGCGCAGCAGCCTGATGCGTGGCGAAAAGCGCGGCGAGCTGCTGGACATCTATTTCGACGGCCGGCTGGTGTCGACCCTGACGCCGGCCCAGCTGGAAGAAAAAGCCCGGACTGGCAGCGCCGAGGCGTAAATTCATCTGAATCCAGATCTATTCCTCTCTGGATAAGGTATACCTAGTCAGCAGGCAAGATCGCCATGATGTCCAAGGGAGCAGGCTATGACGGTGAATGGATTGCGGTTGGCAGAGTTGATTGGTTCCCTCAGTCATGCACTCGACATGACCGAGGGGCAACCAAGAGGGCACTGCATTCGCTGTTGCTGGATAGGTTCCCGGCTGGCCGAACGGTTGGCGCTGGATGCCCGGCAGCGCCATGATCTCTATTACATGCTGCTGCTCAAGGATCTGGGGTGCAGCAGCAATGCGGCCCGTATCTGCGAGCTCTATCTCACCGACGATCTTCACTTCAAACGCGACTTCAAGCTGGTGGATGGCTCCCTCTCCGAGGTGGTCAACTTCGTGCTGGGCCATACCGGCCTGCAGGCGGACCTGCTGGGGCGTTTTCGCAGCCTGTTTCACATCTTTCGCAACGGCGATCAGATAGCCAACGAATTGATCCAGACCCGTTGTCATCGGGGGGCGGACATTGCTCGCCAGTTGCGGTTCAGTGAAGAAGTCGCCGCCGGCATCCTCTCTCTGGACGAGCACTGGAACGGCAAAGGTCGACCGTTGCAACTGGCCGGTGACGCGATTCCGCTCTTCTCCCGTATTGCCCTGCTCTGCCAGGTGGTGGATGTGTTTCACGCCGCAGCTGGCCCGGATGCAGCCCTCAAAGAGCTGCGCGAGCGCAGCGGCAGCTGGTTTGATCCTCAATTGGTTAGCGAGTTTGAGGCGTTGGCGGATGACGACTTCTGGCAAGGACTGGCGGATCCCAGGTTGGCTGAGTGGGTGTTCGTTCACCCGGCCGGGCAGGGGGAAGTCGCTCTGGATGAAGACTATCTGGATGAGATCGCGGCGGCGTTCGGCCAGGTGGTGGACTCCAAAAGTCCCTACACCGCCGGTCATAGTGGCCGGGTGGCGCTCTATACCGACATCCTCGCCACCCAGATGGGCTTGTCCGAGCAGCGACGACGCTGGCTCAAGCGCGGCGCTCTGCTCCACGACGTGGGTAAGCTGGGGGTGAGCAACGCCATTCTCGACAAGCCGGGCAAGCTGGATGCGCAGGAGTGGGCCGCCGTGCAGATGCATGCCGCCTATACCGAGGAGATCCTGAGTCGCATCGGGGCGTTCGAGGAGCTGGCGCAAGTGGCGGGGGCGCATCATGAGCGCCTCGATGGCAAGGGTTACCCCAAAGGATTGAAAGGGGACGAGATAGCCTTGGAGACCCGCATCATCACCACGGCCGACATTTTTGATGCCATCACGGCCAAACGGCCCTATCGAGGCGCCATCCCGGTGCCCCAGGCGCTGGAGATGATGGCTGAGACGCTGGGGTCGGCCATTGATCCGGACTGCTTTACTGCCCTGCAGGCGGGGATCCAGGATTTTTCCCTCTACCTCCCGCTCGAGCAGCCGCTGGCAAACGCCAGTTAATGTTGGCGCCATATCGGGCCTCAAGTCATTGGCCTTTTAACGACAACGCCCCGCTTTGCGGGGCGTTTTGTTATGGGTGGCTCTGACTGCGGGGCGGGTGCATCACCAGGCCCAGCAGCCGGCGCAGGTGGATGAGCTGCTCGGTGAGCTGCAGGTTGAGCCACAGATAGCCGCTGATGGCGGCTTCGCCGCCGGCGTCGATGCGCACCCGGCCGGCCGCCTCCTGCAAACGGCTGATGGCCAGCTCCGAGCCCTGCAGCTCGCCGCTCTTGAGCATCAGCGCCAGCTCGCTCATCAGCGCCTCGGTCGCCTGCTGGCAGGCGCGCAGCTCCGGGGTGCTCTGCATCAAAAAGTGGCTCTGGCGATCGCGCCAGTAGGTGTTGGCCAGCATCTCCAGGGTGCAGAAGGTGTTGCGCATGGTGGTCTGGATCGCTTCGAACAGGGCGCTGCCAAGGCGAGTCTCCTTGACCGCCGGGGTCAGCAGGGGGCGCAGACTCACCATCTTGGAGAGCAATCTGGCGTGGCTGTGGGCGAGCCGTGGCCGTTCCAGCACGTTGGGGGAGAGGTGGGTATGATAGAGCCGCTGGGCCTGCTGCAGGGTGTCGTGCATCTGCAGCCGCCAGTGGCTGTAGGCGCGCTGGGGATAGATGCTGCAAAACAGCAGCGCCAGCAATGAGCCCAGGATCACGTCGGCACTGCGCCACAGGGCGGTTTCGATGTCGCCGGGCATGGCCCCCATGGTGACGCCGAGGGTGATGCCGATGAGCAGCCCCACGTAAGGGCGCTTGCCGAGTGCCAGATAGCCGCACAGAAACATGATGCAGCCGCACCACAGCAGCATCAGCGGCAGGGAGTAGAGCTCGAGATAGAGCGCCACCACCCCGCAGCTGGCGCCGAAGATGGTGCCGACCACCCGCTGCAGGGCGCGCGACAGCACATTGCCCCAGAACGAGATGGGGCCCATCACCACCACCAGGGTGATGAGGGGCCAGGTGCTTTCCGGCAGCTTGAGCTCGCGGGTCAGCAGAAAGGTGAGCATGAAGGCGAGCGCGATGCGCAGGCCGTGGACGATGCGGTAGTGACCGTAGATCAACAGATCGAGTCGGGAGAGGGGGGCATTCAGGCGCAAGGGACAAGCCTCGGATTTCATGGGGGCAGCCACCCCGCCACGCCCGGCGGGGTGGACACCGGTATCAGGCCACTCGTCCCTGGAGTGGGTGGATCCAGACCCGCTCGCCGACCGCGATGGCTGGCTGGGCGGGGACGATTTCAATCAGGCAGTTGGCATCGCTCATGGAGCTGAGGATGCCGGAGCCCTGCGGCCCGGTGGTGCGAACCCGCAGCACGCCACTGGCATCCTGATGGAAGATGCCGCGCAGGAACTCGGTGCGTCCCGGCCGGCTCTTCATCTGCTGCTCGGCCAGCGCCGACAGGCGCAGCGGCTGCCACACCCGGCCCTGCAGGCGGGCGATGGCGGGCTCGACGAATTGCAGGAAGCAGATCATGGCCGCCACCGGGTTGCCGGGCAGGCCGAAGAAGGGGGTCTGCCCCAGCTTGCCGAAGGCGAGCGGACGGCCCGGCCGCATCTGGATGCGCCAGAAGGCGATCTGGCCAAGCTCGGCGAGCACCTGCTTGATGAAGTCGGCATTGCCCACCGACACCCCGCCCGAGCTCAGCACCAGGTCTGCGTCGGCCGCGGCCTGTGCCAGCTGTTGGCGCAGGATGACGGGATCATCGGGGATGATGCCAAGGTCCATCACCTCGCAGCCGGCCCCGGCGATGAGGGCCATCAGGGTGAAGCGGTTGCTGTCGAAGATGTGGCCGGGGGCGAGCGTCTCGCCCGGTGCCTGCACCTCGTCGCCGGTACTGAACAGCGCCACCTTGAGCGGTGCGCGCACCGTCAGCGTTGCCTGCCCCAGAGAAGCAGCAAGCCCGAGCTGAGGGGCGCCGAGGCGGGTGCCGGCTGGGATAGCGACCGCGCCCAGCGCCAGATCTTCCCCGGCCTGGCGCACGTTCTGCCCCGCCTTGACGGGGGCGCTGACGCTGACCCACTCACCGTCAAGCTGGGTCTCTTCGCGCATCACCACGGTGTCGACGCCGGGGGGGAGCGGGGCGCCGGTCATGATCTGCACCGCCTGTCCCGCCAGCACCGGCTCGCTGCGCGGCTGGCCCGCCAGCACTTCTCCCACCAGCTGCCAGCGGCCGGCGGCGAGATCGTCGCTACGCAGGCCAATGCCGTCCATCGCCGAGTTGGCGTGGGGCGGCACATTGATGGGGCTGACGAGATCCCCCGCCAGCACGGCGCCGTGGCAGCGGGCGAGCGGCAGGTCGATGCTGCGGGTGGTGGGCTCGAGAGTGTCGAGGATGGCCTGGCGCGCCCCCTCGACCGACAGGAAACCGGCCCCCGGTGCCTGCTCCTGCTGCCGGCTCTGCGCCAGGTAGGCACAGACGAAGTCGGCGATGGCCTCCAGATCATTGATGTCGAGCCGGGGCAGGGTGGTCTGCTGGGGCTGATCGCTGGCCACGGCGATGATGTCGCGATCACTCGGGAACAGCAGCGGCTTGCCGATGGCGGCGCGGTGCAGCTCGATTTTCGGGAAGTGCTCGTGCTTGAACCCTTCCACCAGCAGCAGGTCGAGGCTGCGCTGATCGAAGCTGGCCAGCAGCTCGCGAAAATCGGCCTCACCCAGATCGGTCTCAACGATGCGGGCGTGACGGCGGCGGGAGGCCACCATCATCTGGCTGGCGCCGGCCTGACGCAGGCGGTGGCTGTCTTTGCCCGGCTGGTCGATGTCAAAGTCGTGGTGGGCGTGCTTGAGCACCCCGAGGCGCAGGCCGCGGCTCACCAGCAGGGGGATGAGCTGCTCGAGCAAGGTGGTCTTGCCGGTGCCGCTCCAGGCGGCAAAGCCGAGCAGGGGCAGGGTGGGGGCCGGGGTCATGAGGTGGCTCCTTGTCCGGTCGCGGTGTCTGGCAGGCGCGCCTCGTAGGCGGCCAGCTCGTCCGGGCTGTTGAGATTGATGAAGGCATCCGGCTGGTCGGCAAAGCTCACCACCGCCATCTGGTGGCGGGCAAACCAGATATCGATTTTGCGCTCTCCCTCGGCCAGCGCGGCGGACAGGGAGGGGAGCAGGGATTTGTGCAGCAGGGCCACCACGGGTTGCAGCCAGTCGCCGTCGTGGGCTACCACCAGCTCGGTCGCCGGGGTCAGGGCGGCGCGAAAGCGCGCCATCAGATCGCGGGGCAGGGCGGGGCCGTCACAGGGCACGAACAGTACCCAGTCGTGACGGGCGGCGGCAAGGCCTGCCTGCATGCCCGCCAGCGGGCCGAGATAGTCGGGGTTGTCGTCGCCGATGACCGGGGCCAACGCCTGGTAGCGGGCCTGGCTGCGGTTGGCGTTGATCAGGATCTCGTCCACCTGGGGCCTCAGTCGGTCAAGCACGTGGTCGATGAGCGGGCGGCCCGCCAACTCGACCCAGCCCTTGTCGGCACCCCCCATGCGGGTGGCACGGCCGCCGGCCAGCACCACGGCGGAGACGGGAAAGCGGTCAGTACGAGGTTCGCTGTTTGAGGTCATGTCGCTCGATGATTTTCAAAGGAGTGGGTTCATGCAGCCGGCCCCGGGCGAGGGTCCATTGCCGCTCGCACAGGTCGGTCAGATCGTTGCTCTGGTGGCTGATGATGACCAGGCCGCTGCCCTGTTCCCGCAGATCTTGCGCCATGGCGGCCATCAGGGCAACCGAATGTGCATCCAGATTGGCGGTGGGCTCGTCCATCAGCAAAAAGGCGGGCTGCAGTGCCCAGGCGCGGGCCATGGCCAGCCGCTGGCGTTCGCCGCCAGACAAAATGCTGATGTGCTCGCGTGCCAGGCTCTCCAGTTCGACCCGGCGCAGCGCCTCGAACACCCGCACCTCGTCGGCGGCGCGATGGCCGAGGGCCCAGGCCACGTTGTCGTGCACGCTGCGATCAAACAGGTAGGGGGTCTGGTGTAGGTAGGTGACCCGGCCTGGCCCCGGATCGCGCTTGAGCCACTGGCCGAGCTTGCCACGCCAGCCAGAGGGGAGGTTGGTGTGGCCCCGGGTCGGGGTGAGCAGGCCGGCCAGGATCTTGAGCAATGTGGTCTTGCCCACCCCGTTCGCGCCGCGCAGCCAGATGGCGTCGCCGGCCGCGATGGAGAGCTGCTCAATCTGGAACAGGTCGCGCTCGCCAAAGCGCATCATCAGCTGGTGGGCGGTCAGGGCCATGGCGTACTCCGGTGGATGGACGGTGGGGGCATGGTCGGTTCTTCACATAACCGTGACCGCGACAGCGGTGGGGTCCGCAGCATTTGGTTATGGATAATCGTGCGCTGCGCCATGGTCAGTTCTTCAGATAGCTGTGACCACGGCACGCGGTCAGCAACAGGTTGAGCAGCAGGGCCAGGGCCAGCAGCACTATGCCGAGCGCCACCCCCTGGGTGAAGGCCCCTTTCTGGGTCTCCAGCGCGATGGCGGTGGGGATGTTGCGGGTGAAGTGCAAAATGTTGCCCCCCACCATCATGGAGCAGCCCACCTCGGTGACGATGCGGCTGAAGGCGCCGATCACCGCCGCCAGCAGGCCGAAGCGGCACTCGCGCATCAGCCCGAGCAGCGCCCTGGGCCAGGAGAGCCCCAGGGTGCGGGCGGTCTCCCAGGCGCGCCGATCGCTCTGCACGAACGCGGCGTGGGCCATGGTGGCGATCACCGGAAAGGCGATCAGCATCTGCCCCACCACCATGGCCTGCTGGGTGAACAGCATCTTCCAGTCGCCGAAGGGGCCGGCCCGCGATAGCAGCATGTAGAGCAAGAGGCCAATCACCACGGTCGGTACCGACTGCAGGGTATTGATGCAGGAGAGCCAGAGCCAGCGCGCCGGGATCGGCAGATAGGCCAGCGCGAAGCCGAGCAGCAGGGCCGGCAGCAGCACCAGCCCGAGCGCGAGGCCCGACACCGAGAAGGAGACCCCCACCACCTGCCACAGCTCGCTGTCACCGCTGAACAGCAGCGCCAGGGCCGCCAGTGTGGTTTCGATCAGGGTCGGCACCGGGCGCCTCCGTCACTCAAGGTGGCGAGGGGCGCCAGGGGCAGGTCGAGCAGGGTCGGCCGTGACATCACTGCGGCTTGGCGTCGGCCACGAACAGCGCCTGGCCGGCCACCTTGAAGTCACCGATCAGCTGCTGACCATGCTGGGAGACCAGCCAGTTCTTCAGGGTGCGGGCCCCTTCGGTGTTGAGATCCGGGTAGCGCTTGGGGTTGACCAGGATCACCTGATAGGGGTTGAACAACCGCTTGTCCCCCTCCAGCAGCACGGCGAGATCCAGCTTGCTCTGGTAGGCGAGCCAGGTGCCGCGGTCGGTCAGGGTGTAGGCCCCCAGCTCCGAAGCCATGGTCAGGGTCGGCCCCATGCCCTGGCCGATGGACTTGTAGCCGGCGAACTCGGGCTTGACGTCGGCCGCCTGCCACAGGGTCTTCTCCTTGATGTGGGTGCCGGACTCGTCCCCGCGGGAGATAAAGGTCTGCCCCTTCTCCTTGATGGCTTCCAGCGCCTTGGCGGCGTCGTGCAGCTTGCCAAGACCGGCCGGATCTTTCGCCGGGCCGACGATGACGAAGTCGTTGTACATCAGGTGCTCCGGTTCGATGCCAAAGCCCGCCTCGACGAAGGCCTTCTCGGCAGAGGGGGCATGGGTCATCACCAGATCCGCGTCGCCGTTCTCGCCCATCTTCAGGCTCTGGCCGGTACCGGCCGCCATCACCTGCACCGGGTAGCCGGTCTCCTTGGTGAATTGGGGCAGCAGCCAGCCCAGCAGGCCGGACTGTTCGGTGCTGGTGGTGGTGGCGAGGCGGATGGGCGCCTTGGTCTCGGCATGGCTGGCAGCGCTCCAGAGCGGCAGGCTGAGCAGCAGGGCGGAGGAGAGGGCAAGGGCGAGGCGTTTGCGCACTGTGGCTGTGATCATGATGTCAGGGTTCCCGGTGATGGAGAGAGGGCAGGACTAAGCAAGCAGGGTGCCAAGCTGACCGCATGCCTTGTTCGGCCCGGTTTTTAATGTGAAAACAGTCGGTTAAGCGCACTAATTGCGTGATGGCACCGTCGCTTTTAATAAACGGAGTTGGCACTTGGGGCCGGTTAGCGACAAAATGTCCCACAGTTTATAAGGTCGGTGGGACAATCCCGGAACCTTGTCGAATCTGAGGTACTTTTTTCATGACTGCACCCGCCAGCCGCTGGTCCGCCCTCTCCTTGCTCATCGTCGACGACGAACCCGGCATGCGCAGCTTCCTCGCCAAGGCGCTGGCTCGCCGCTTCGCCCAGATAGAGACGGCCGCCAGCGTGGAGGAGGCCGAAGCCCTGCGCTGCCGCCTGCATTTTGATCTCATCATCGCCGACATCCGCCTGCCGGGGCGCTCCGGTATCGAGTGGCACGAGGCCATCGACCCCGCCACCCGACGCAGCGACATCATCTTCATGACCGGTTTCGGCGACATGGAGACCGCCCTCAAGGCGCTGCGGCTCGGCGCCAGCGACTTCATTCTCAAACCCTTCAACCTGGATCAGATGGTGCAGGCGGTGGATCGGGTCATCGAGCGTCGCCAGATGGAGCGGGAGAACCTGCTGCTGCGCCGGGAGGTGAGCAAGCTGTTCCCGCCCACCCTGATCGGCGACAGCGCCAAGACCCGCGAGCTTAAAACCCTGATCGCCCGGGTCGCCCCCTCCAACGCCGCCGTGCTGGTGGAGGGGGAGTCCGGCACTGGCAAGGAGCTGGTGGCCCGCGCCCTGCACCAGCTCTCGGGCCGGATGGGGGCCTTCGTGCCGCTCAACTGCGCCTCCATCGCTCCCGAGCTGCTGGAAAGCGAGCTGTTCGGCCACGTGCAGGGGGCCTTTACCGGCGCCCGCAAGGGGCGCGACGGCCTGTTCCGGGTCGCCCACCAGGGCACGCTGTTTCTGGACGAGATCGGCGAGATGCCGCTCGCCATGCAGGCCTCCCTGCTGCGGGCGCTGGAGCAAAAAGCCATCCGCCCGGTCGGCGCCGAGCGGGAGCTTTCGGTGGACGTGCGCATCGTCGCCGCCACCAACCGCAACCTGAAGGCGGAGGTGGAGGCGGGCCGTTTTCGTGAAGACCTCTTCTATCGCCTCAACGTGGTGGCGCTGCCGGTGGCCCCCCTGCGCGAGCGGATCGACGACATCCCCGCCCTGGTGCACCATTTCACCCGCCAGCTCACCGCCGAGATGGGCATGGGTGCCCTGCACTGGACCCACGAGGATGTAGTGGCCATGCAGGCCTACCCTTGGCCCGGCAACGTGCGCGAGCTGCGCAACCTCATCGAGCGCTGCCTGCTGCTGGGCAAGCCGCCCGCAGAATACTGGCAGAGCGCCAAGCCGGCTGAGTCGGCACGGGGCGAGGAGGGCTATCCGCTGGAGTGGGCGCTGGCCGAGGTGGAGAAGGCCCACATCCTGCAGGTGGTGGCGAGCCATGATGGCAACAAGTCGGCCGCCTCCCGGGTGCTCGGGGTGGCGCGCAAGACCCTGGAGCGCAAGTTCAAGGAGTGGGCCATCGAATGAGCCGGCTCGCCCGTTGCCGCCGGAGTGAGTCATGAGGCTGGCGCAGATCCCGGGGTTGCTCAGAACCAAGGTGCGCTGGCGGCTGCTGCTGCTCACCTCGGTGCCCATCATGCTGACCCTGGCCGGCATGATAGGGCTCACCCTCTACTGGACCCTCACCTACAGCTGGCAGAACCTGCTCACCACGGTGCGCAGCGACCTGGGCGTCGCCCACCACGCGGTGAGCGTGCAGCAGCAGCGCCAGGCCGAGCACCTCGAACACCTGCGCGATGCCTGGGCCTTCCAGCTGCAACTGCGCGAATCTCCCGCCCGCTTGCGCCAATGGGTGATGCCGCTGGCCGCCAACTATGGCCTCGATTTTTTGCGCCTGCGCAGCGGCAGCGAGCTGGATCTGCTGCCAGCGCAGGATCGTGCGGCCCTCGCCGCCGGGCGCAGCATCAGCCACTTCGTGGTCTGGTCGCGGGAGCAACTGCTGGCGCTCTCGCCGGCGCTGGCCAGCCGCGCCGTGCTGGAGCGGGAATATGATCCGGTGGCGGGGCAGGAGACCCGCGGCCTGGTCAGCCTCTCGCTGACCCCGGTGATGGGGCGGGACGGCAGCCTCTGGGGCGTGCTGGAGGGGGGCGAGCTCATCAACGGCAGCACCCGGCTGGTGGACGAGCTCAAGGGCCAGGTGTTTGCCAAGAACACCCTGCCGGCCGGCAGCATCGGCACCGTCACCCTGTTTCTCGGCGATCTGCGGGTGAGCACCAACGTGCCCGCAAGCAGCAGTCGCCAGCTGGGGCGGGCGGTGGGCACCCGGGTGTCGGCGCCGGTGCGCGAGCAGGTGCTGGGGCGCGGTGAGCTCTGGATTGATCGCGCCTTCGTCCACGATGCCTGGTATGTGTCGGGCTACGAGCCGCTCTTGGGCGCGAATGGCGAGCGCATCGGCATGCTCTACGTCGGTTTTCTCGAGTGGCCCATCATCCGCACCTACCTCACCAACCTGCTGGAGCTGGGCTCCGGCGTGGTGGTGTTGCTGTTGCTCTCCGGCCTGCTGGTCTATCGCGGCGCGCGGGACTTGTTCACCCCCATCGAACGGATGCACAAGGTGGTGCGCCAGGTGCAGGCGGGTCAACCGGCCCGCATCGGCGTGCTGGCCCTCGACCCCGATCACGAGCTGGCCCAGCTCGGTCGCCAGTTCGACGCCATGCTGGATCAGCAGGCGGCGCACCAGCAGCAGCTGGCCCGCAGCGCCGACGAGCTGGAGCAGAAGGTGGCCGAGCGTACCCAGAGCCTTGAGCAGAAGACCGCCGAGCTCGAGCACCACATCCACATGCTGACCCAGGCCCGCCAGCAGCTGCTGATCAGCGAGAAGCTGGCGGCCCTCGGCGAGCTCTGCGCCGGGGTGGCCCACGAGATCAACAACCCGCTGGCGGTGATCCTCGGCAATGTGGAGCTGATGAAGCTGGAGCTGGGGGAGGCGGCCGCGCCGGTCAGCGAAGAGCTGGCGCTGGTGCTGGCCCAGATCGAGCGCATTCGCGCCATCACCCGCAGCCTGTTGCAATATTCCCGTCCCGGCGACTACGAGACGGCGCCGGTGTGGCAGCACCTCACCCCCATCATCGAGGAGAGCCTGACCCTGGTGCGCTCCGCCCTGCGCCAGCAGCAAGTGAACCTGGTGGCCGATCTCAGGGCCCAGCAGCCCATCGAGGCGGATCGCCAGCAGCTGCTGCAGGTGCTGATCAACTTGCTGGTCAACGCCAGCCATGCGCTGGGGGAGCAGGGGGAGATCCGGGTCGAGAGCCGCGACTGGCTGGATGACGCCGGCCAGTTGCAAGGGGCCGAGGTGCGGGTCATCGACAATGGCAGCGGCATCGAGGCGGCCATCATCGACAAGATCTTCGACCCCTTCTTCACCACCCGCGCCACCGGCACTGGGCTGGGGCTGGCCCTGAGCCACCGCATCATCAGCCGCTGGGGCGGGGAGCTGCTGGTGGATTCAACCCCGGGGCAGGGCAGCTGCTTTACCATCCGCCTGCGCAGCCACGCCCGGCTGGCCAGCGGCGGCGAGCGCGACCGGCTGGAGGGGTGGCGCATCGCCCTCAACGCCGAGGGGCGTGATGCCGGTGGTGATCACCCGTCTTAACCACGCCAGTCACAAAAAAGCCTGCCAATCCAATTGATTTGAAGGGCGTGCATTGCCCTCAATGAGGAGGGGCGTGAGGCCGGTGACGACAAGCTGTCTTAACCACTTCAGGCACAAAAAAGCCCGCCAATACTGGCGGGCTTTTTTACAGGCGAGTGAGGGGATACTTACTGCGGACTCCACACCAGCTTGCCGCTCTGGGTCAGGTCATAGCCGCCGAGGCGGGCCGCCAGCTCGCGCCCCTCGGGGGATTGCAGCCAGCCGATCAGCTGCTGCAGCAGGGTGCGAAAGAAGACCCCCTGCGGCATCACCAGATCGAAGCACTCCTGGGAGAGCGGCATGAAGTCGAGGCCGAACTCGGTGGCGGTGCTCTGGGCGCCGGGCCCGACATCGGCATCGCCGCGGCTGATGGCGGCGGCCAGCTCCCGCTCGCTGTTGACCTCGATAGTGCGCTCCAGCCGGGTCAGCGACTCCCCCTGGGTTTGCAGCCACTCCTGCAGGGCGCGCTGGCTGCCGGCCCCCTCCTGGCGCATGGCCCAGCGCCAGTCGAGCGCCTGTCTCGCCTCTTTCGGTTGCAAGCCCCGGCGCAGCACCAGCCCCTGCACCCGCCGAAATCCATGAACGATCACCCATTGCCGGTGGCCCTGATATTGCTGCACCAGCGCCGGATGGCGCAGGTGGGCCTCCTCGGCCTGCCCCCAGTGGATGGCGCACAGATCCACATGGCCGCGCGCCAGCATTGCCAACCCCTGCCTTGTGCCGCACGGGGTGTAACCCACCAGTGCCTGGGTGCCGAGCTGCTGGGCCAAACGACTGCTGGCGTAGTGGAGCAACACGTCGTCCGAGCCCGCCAGCAGCAGGCGGTCGTTCATCACCCCCTCGTGGCAACTGCCGAGCAGCCAGCGATCGAGCAGGGAGCGTGGAAACAGCCACTTGCCGGTCGCCTTGGTGGCTGGGATGCGCGCCTCGTTGGCGAGCTGGTAGACCTTCTTCTCGTTGAGATCGAGGTATTCGGCCACCTGCTTCACATTCATAAACTCGTTCATGGCTTGCGTTTGGCCCTCTGGCTGGTCTGATCGAGATACAGGGCGATCTGCTGGGTACTCATCAACTCGTTCATGACTTAATCCCGCATCCCGCGACCGGTTGAACCGGGCGCCAGCACCGGCGGCTTCTCGTCCAGCACGATATGGTCGTGGCCGCTGAATACCTCGAAGTGGCGCCCCTTGGCGCGGGCGATCATGGTGATGCCGAGCTGACGGGCGAGATCCAGCCCCATCTGGGTGACGCCGGAGCGCGACAGCAGCACCGGAATGCCCATCTGCGCCACCTTGATCACCATCTCCGAGGTGAGTCGCCCGGTGGTGTAGAAGATCTTGTCGTGGCCAGCCTCGCCGCGCATCCAGAGCTCGCCCGCCAGGGTATCCACCGCATTGTGGCGCCCCACATCCTCGACAAAGGAGAGGATTTCGGCGCCGCGACAGATGGCGCAGCCATGCACAGCGCCCGCCATCTTGTAGGTTTCGTTATGGGCCGACAGCGCCTTGAGCAGGGCGTAGAGGGTGCTCTGTTTAAGCTCGGGCGCTGCCAAGACCACCCCTTCGAGCTTCTTCATCACGCTGCCATACATGGTGCCCTGACCGCAGCCGGAGGTGACCGTCTTCTTCTCCAGCGACTTGTCGAGATCTTCGGCCTGCTGGCTGCTCACCACGGCGGCGGCCTCGCTCTCCCAGTCGACAATCACCGACTCGATGGCCGTAATATCCTCGACAAAGCCCTGATTTTTCAGATAACCCAGCACCAGCGCCTCGGGGCGGGCCCCCAGCGTCATCAGGGTTACGATCTCCTTCCAGTTGAGGTAGACCGTCAGTGGCCGCTCGCAGGCGATTTGGCGGGTTTGCAACTGCCCCTGCTCATCCATCACCTCGACGGCCATGGTGAGCTGGGCTGCTGCATTGCTTTTGATAAAGGTCGGTGTCATGGGCCCCTCGCGACCGGTTGCCGGGATCTAAGGGGAGGGATACAGCAAGTTTTGTTCCAGATTGTTAAAAGAAAATTATCGTTGTAGGTAAACATATTGTGTTTTGCAAAAAGCGATCAAAATATCACTTTTTATTGGGTTCTGTATGAGTTCGTATGATAAAGTTTATTCATTAGGTATAAATATTTAATTTGTTTGTGTTTGATTTTACAAAAGCAAGGGTGATAGGTTCGTAATGTTAAGCGAAAATTTATTGAGTTATAGGAAGAGGATTGATGAAGATACAGGCTTACAGAGTAAAAGGAAACTATTGGTTTTACTATCTGTTTTGATGTTAGCCATTGACTTTACTGGTGCGACATTCAAAGAAGCAAATACATTTATATTTAAAATTGAATTTGAAAATCAGTCTGGCTTGAATGTTTTTTTACTTTTATCGGTTGTGTACCTTCTAATTCGTTACTACGCATATGCACATAGTTATCATGAAGAGCTTTACAATCTATGGTCTGGTCGAATGCTTGAAGACCGAAATGTGTTTTACTATGACGTTGTTATGGAAGATGTGCGTGGTTTATTAGGGCCTGCTGTGGAGTTTTCTGGGAGCGATGAGCCTGGTATACAAGAATCTAAGTATTACGTATCTGGAATATTTAAAAGGGCACTAATATTCCCCTCCTATCACATAGATGAAGATGGCGAGACACATCAATTTGAAGAGTTGATTAAATTAACAAAGTTTAATGATAAATGGACGCGTAAAAAATATATTAAGTTACTTTCATATGAATTAAAATATCAATCTTCAGCATTTTTTAAGTATCGAGAGAATTTGGATCTTATTGGCCCATATGTGATTGGAAGTTTGGCGATTATGCTGACTTTATGGAAAATGCTATAGGTTACTGCGGCGAGCATCTCGTATGTTGGGATGAATTGTAGGTTGGTGCTGAACGAAGTGAAGCCCAACGTTTACCACAGAATATTTCAAAAGCAATAATCGGATAATTTGGTGTTATTCGATTATTGCCATCCCTTTTGATTAGGCTCTGGCGGATTGGTTTTACGCGGCATGTTGGGCTTCGCTGCGCTCTGCACCAACCTACGCTCGCGCCAACCTGCATCAAAGCCCCCATCGGCCACCAGACCGGCCTTGGCCCCACTCTTGCTATGTCTTATCCCATTGATGGCCGTGGCCGCCATAAATCTCCTGCCTTGATCCGCCCCGACCGAGGTGGATTACGGGGAAGGGCGGCCCGGCAGAGACCTTCTGATGGGAGCCGTGACAGTGCAAGAGACAACCAAACCCCTCTCCCCGCAGCGCTGGCTGCAACTGGAGTTAAAGGCCATCGACAGCCAGGTTGGCCGCTGGCAGAGCCGCCGTTTCGAGATTGCGGCGCTCCATCCCGCCGAGCCCGAGGCTGCCGGCGCCTTGCCCCTTACCCTGTTTCGCGACGAGCGGGGGGATTATCGCTTCAATTTGAGCTCCGGCTCGCCCCGCCTCTTTGTCACCGGAAGCCGCGTGGACAATGGCTTTGTGGCCGATGGCCTCACCCTGAGTCAGACCGTGGCCGCCGCCTATATGGATGGCGAGCGGCAGGTGCTCTCCTGCCCGCTGCCCGAAGCGCTGCAAGCCTGGGTGGAGGCCTTTATCGGTCGTCACGGCGAGCTGCTGGAGGCCCGCCGCAAGGGCAAGAAGGGCAAGGGACGGGCGCAGGATCAGCTGGGCCTCGATACGGCTGTAGCGACATCAAGAGATACGTTAGATCAAGCCAGTTGCGGCGCCGTCAAGGCCACCGGCCCCGATGGCCGCGAGCGTGGCAGCGACAGCGGAAATCGCGCCCATGAGTGAGTTCCTCAAACGCTGGTCGTCTCGCAAGAGTGAGGCGCGCAAGCATCAGGTATTGCAGCCGAGGGAAGAGGCCACCCCCGAGGTGGTTGCAGCCCCAGTAGAAGGCAGTGGCGAAGGTGAAATGCCAGATATTGCGCTGGATAGCCCCGTAGTCAGCACTGACAAGGGGAGTAGTGAAACCCTTGCCGTTGAGGGGGCAGGGAGTAGCGAGCCGCTGCTGAAAACGGCCCAGCCGGGCAAGGCCAAACTCCCCGACAGGGAGGCGCTGCGGGCCATGTTTCGCAGCCACAAGCCGGATGGGCTTGACGACTACACCCAGGATTTCAGCCGACCCGAATTGCTGCCCGCAGCCCTGAGCGCCGGGCTGCGCAACTGGCTGGTGGAGCAGGCGACGGCGCCCGATGGGGAAGCCCCTCACTCAACCGCTGCCGCACCCGAACCGGCGACGGTGGCCGTCACGGTCATAACCAGTGAACCGCAAGGGTTGGCTGATAACCATTCTCAAACCCACACCGACGATCGGGACATTTTGGTTGACCATGATGGACAAAATGTCCCAACCAAGGGTGGGGGAATGGAGCATTTGGGATCCTGACTCCCTACCAGTCACTTTTTTCCTGGGGGAGTTGGCTCGGCTCTTGCTCTCCCAGCTGACCAACAAGCGCGCCATCCCACGAGGTGGCGCGCACAGGAGTGCATGTGAGCATCGAACAACCCATAACAACATCCGTCGCAACTCTAACCGCCGATGGCGTGGCCGCGCGCAACGAACGTGCTCGCGCCTATGCCCTGCAGCATACGGTCAAGACCGACAACCTGATCCCGGCCACTGTCTCTTACCAGAGTCAGGGGAGTCTGCTGCTGGTCGGCCCGGAAGACAGCATTCGCCGCGCCGCCAGCCTGCTGCCCCAAAGCGTGATGCCGACCCTGCTGGTGACCGAGTCGGTGCATGACGCCGAGGCTGCGGATCTCGAGGCCATCTTCGAGGCTACCGCCGCCCTGGATGCCCTGACCCTGCGCGAGCCGAGCCTGACAGGGTATCTCGGCCAGTTTCAGCTCACCGGCCTTAACGGTCAGGGTGAGCGGGTTAACCTGGCTGCGCTCTGTTTTCCACAACAAGCGACTGCTGTCAGTGAACAGCTACGCGAACCGCGCTTCGATCTGGTGGCCGATCTGGGTACGACCCAGCTGTTTGCGCTGGAGCGCCCGCCGGTGGGATATCTGCATCTCTTTGATGACGATGGGCTGGCCGAACGGCTCGCCGAACTTTGTGCGCTGACCGGCATCTTCGACAAGCCGCGCTATTTTCGCTTAGACCCCGAGGCCTGCGCCTTTACCGCCCGCGGTGTGCCCGGTTGCAGCCGCTGTCTCGATGTCTGCCCGACCGATGCGCTCAAGCCCGTCAATGGTCGCATCCAGATCGATCCCCATCTCTGTCAGGGCTTTGGCAGCTGTGCCTCGGCCTGTCCGACCGGGGCGATTGCCTATCACCAGCCCGATGCCAACACCAGCGGCGACTACTTGTTCCGATTGCTCAAGCACTACCGGGAGGCGGGTGGCGAAGCGCCTCAGTTGCTGATCGCTGGTGAAAGCGAGCGCGAATGGGTGGAGGCCGAACTCATCCGCTTGCCCGCCAGCTGGCTGCCGGTCTGGGTGGAGGAGAGCGCGAGTTTGGGCATCGAGAGCTGGCTGGCCGCACTGGCCTATGGCGCCAGCGCGGTGCGCATTGCGCTCGGTGACGATGCCCCCGCCAGCGTCCGCGCGCTGGTGGAACGGGAGCTGGCGAGCGCCGCTGTGCTCTTGGCCGGCGCCGGTCTTGCTGCCGATCGCATCGCCCTGTTTAACCCGGATGCCGAACAAGATAAGCCGCTCTCCTGTGAGCCGGCCCTTGCTCTGCTGGAGAAGCCGCTCAAAGGAGACAAACGGGAGAATCTGTTTGCCGCCTTCGACGCCCTCTGGCAAGCCAACAATGGCGGCCGCGAGCCGCTGGTTGTGCCCCACGGCGCCCCTTACGGCAGCGTGGAGCTCAAAGACGCTGACTGCACCCTCTGCATGGGTTGCGTGGCGGTCTGCCCGAGCCGCGCCCTGCATGCGGTGGGCCATGTCCCCGGCCTCAACTTTATCGAGCAGGATTGCATCCAGTGCGGCATGTGCGAAAAGGCGTGCCCCGAGCAGGCCATCGTGCTGATGCCCCGCCTGCAACCGGTGCCCGAGGCGCGCCGCGCCGTGCAGAGCCTCAAAGCCGAAGAGGCGGCCTGCTGCATTCGCTGCGGCAAGCCGTTCGCGCCGGCCTCTCTTATCCGCCGCATCCAGCAAAAACTGGCCGGTCACTCCCACTTTCAGAACGAAGCCGCCCAGCGGCTGCTGATGTGCGAGGACTGCCGGGTCAAGGATGTGTTTGCGGCGCTGGCGGCGGATCCCGTCTCCCAGCTCAAGGTGTGAGGGGGCTCTGATGACTGAACAACGCAATGACTACCCGGAGGCGCCGGCAATGACCGACCTGGATCGCAATAGCGCCGACATGTACGCCCTGCTGGCGAGCCTCTGGCGCGCCGCCCCCCGAGGCGAACAGCTCGCCTGGCTGCAAGGGTTGCAGGCCATGCCCGGCTCCTTTGCCAGAGGGCTGGGGCTGGTGCAACTGGCGGCCAGCAGCCACCACGAAAACGAGCTTGCCGAGGAGTATCAGGATCTCTTTATCGGGCTGGGGCGCGGGGAGATCGTGCCGTTTGCCTCCTGGTATCTCACAGGCTCCCTGATGGAGCTGCCACTGGCGGTACTGCGCGCAGATCTGCAGTCGCTCGGTTTCGAGCGCCAGAGCGGAGTGTGCGAGCCGGAAGATCACCTGGCTGCCCTCTGTGAGGTGATGGCGGTGTTGATTGCCGAGCAGCACCCGGAGCGTAACCGCTTCTATGAACGCCACCTTGCCCCCTGGGTACTCGCCTGCTGCCGCGATCAGCAACAAGCGAAAGGGGGCAGCTTCTACCGGGCGGTCGGGGCGCTTGCCGAAGATTTCTTCAAGCTGGAAAACGAATTGCGCCTGCCCTTTGGCAGCCCGGTGGTGACGCAACCATGACGCTGCGCCACCCACTCATAGCAAAACCGGCTCACCGCAGCCGACCATAACAACAGAGGTCACAGAAAGATGAGCGATGAACAGCTGAAAGACCCGTCCCGCCGCAATCTGATCAAGGGGGTGGGGGTGGTTGCCACCATAGGCGTACTGGCCGGTGCCACTGGCCGGGTGGTGGGCAAGGAGGTACTGACCCACGACACTGAACCCGACAAGGGCTATCGGGAGACCCCCCACGTTCACGACTTTTATCGCACCCTGCGCGGCACCGACTGAGCCGGCTCAGTGAAGGAGAACTCATGAAACTGACAAAACGAGCCGAACCGGTCAACGCGAGCGAGCAAGGCAATGCGGCCGCTCGCGGTCAGGGGCTGACCCGTCGCGCCTTTATGGTCAACTCAAGTCTGGTGGCCGGTGGCGCCGTGGCCGCCGGCTGGCTGGCGCCTGCCATGATGCAACGGGCCGAGGCCAAAGCGGTGGCTGCTGACGTGCCGGTCGAGGTGAAGCGCACCATCTGCTCCCACTGCTCGGTGGGTTGCGGCGTCTATGCCGAGGTGCAAAACGGCGTCTGGACCGGGCAGGAGCCGGCCTTCGATCACCCCTTCAACTTGGGCGGTCACTGCGCCAAGGGAGCGGCCCTGCGCGAGCACGGCCACGGCGAGCGTCGCCTCAAGTACCCGATGAAGCTGGTGGGTGGCAAGTGGCAGCGCCTGAGCTGGGAGCAGGCCATCGAAGAGGTGGGCAATGAAGTGTTGCGCCTTCGCAAGGAGTCCGGCCCTGACAGCGTCTACTGGCTCGGCTCCGCCAAGCACTCCAACGAGCAGGCCTACCTGTTTCGCAAGATGGCGTCCCTGTGGGGCACCAACAACGTGGATCACCAGGCGCGCATCTGCCACTCCACCACGGTCGCCGGGGTCGCCAACACCTGGGGCTACGGCGCCATGACCAACAGCCTGAACGACATGCACAACAGCAAGTCGATCATGTTCATCGGCTCCAACCCGGCGGAGGCCCACCCGGTCGCCATGCAGCACATTCTGCTGGCCAAAGAGCGCAACGGCTGCAAGATCCTGGTGGTCGACCCGCGCCGCACCCGCACCGCCGCCAAGGCAGACATGTACCTCTCCCTGCGTCCGGGCACCGACGTCGCCTTTATCTGGGGCATGCTCTGGCACATCTTCAAGAACGGCTGGGAAGACAAGGAGTTCATCCGCACCCGCGTCTACGGCATGGACGAGGTGCAAAAAGAGGTGGCGCGCTGGACCCCGGCCGAAGTGGAGCGGGTGACCGGCCTCAACGAACAGCAGGTTCATGGCGCCGCCAAGCTGCTGGCCGACAACCGCCCCGGCTGCGTGGTCTGGTGCATGGGCGGCACCCAGCACACCACCGGCAACAACAACACCCGTGCTTACTGCATCCTCGAACTGGCCCTCGGCAACGTGGGCAAAAGCGGGGCAGGCACCAACATCTTCCGCGGTCACGACAACGTGCAGGGTGCCACCGACTTTGGCGTCACCTCCGACTCCCTGCCCGGTTACTACGGGTTAGAAGAGGGCTCCTGGAAGCACTGGGCCCGAGTGTGGGACGTGGATTACGAGTGGATCAAGGCGCGTTTTGACAACAAGGCCTACAACGGCAAGCTGCCGATGAACAACAACGGCATTCCGGTCTCCCGCTGGGTGGACGGGGTGCTGGAGAACGCCGATCTCATCGAGCAGGGCTCCAACATCCGCGCCATGTTCTACTGGGGCCATGCGGTCAACTCCCAGACCCGCGGTCCCGAGATGAAGAAGGCGATGCAAAAGCTCGACATGATGGTGATTGTCGACCCGTACCCCACGGTCGCTGCCGTCATGAACGATCGCACCGACGGTGTCTACCTGCTGCCGGCCACCACCCAGTTCGAGACCTATGGTTCCGTCACCGCCACCAACCGCTCCATGCAGTGGCGCGACAAGGTGGTTGAGCCGCTGTTCGAATCCAAGGTGGACCACGAGATCATGTATCTCTTGAGCAAGAAGCTTGGCTTTGCCGATGAGCTGTTCAAGCACATCAAGGTCGAGAACAACGAGCCACTGCTGGAAGACATCACCCGCGAGTACAACCGCGGCATGTGGAGCGTGGGCTACACCGGCCAGAGCCCGGAGCGGCTCAAGGCGCACCAGCAGAACTGGCACACCTTCCACAAGACCAACCTCAAGGCCGAGGGCGGCCCGGTCAGCGGCGAAGTGTACGGTCTGCCCTGGCCCTGCTGGGGTACCCCGGAGATGAAGCACCCCGGCAGCCACATCCTCTACGACACCAGCATTCCGGTGTCGGAAGGGGGCGGCGGTTTCCGCGCTCGTTTCGGCATCGAGTATCAGGGCGTCTCGCTGCTGGCCGAAGACTCCTGGCCGAAGGGGAGCGAAGTGGAAGACGGCTATCCCGAGATCACTGCCGACCTGCTGAAGCTGCTCGGCTGGTGGGATGAGCTGACCGAAGCCGAGAAGAAAGAGGCCGAGGGCAAGAACTGGAAGACCGACCTCTCAGGCGGCATCCAGCGGGTGGCCATCAAGCATGGCTTCGTGCCCTACGGCAACGCCAAGGCGCGCTGCGTGGTGTGGACCTTCCCGGATCAGGTGCCCAAGCACCGTGAACCGCTCTACACCCCGCGCCGGGATCTGCTGGCTGACTACGCCACCTGGCCCGATGCCAAGAGCCTGTGGCGCCTGCCGACCCAGTACGCCTCGGTGCAGGAGAAGGATGTCAGCAAGGAGTACCCGATCATCCTCACCTCCGGCCGTCTGGTGGAGTACGAGGGGGGCGGTGACGAGACCCGCTCCAACCCCTGGCTGGCCGAGCTGCAGCAAGAGATGTTCGTCGAGATGAACCCGGCGGATGCCAACGACGTCGGCGTGCGCGACGGTCAGGACGTGTGGGTGGAGGGGCCGGAAGGGGGCCGGGTCAAGGTGAAGGCGCTGGTGACCCCGCGGGTCAAACCTGGGCTCGCCTTTATGCCGTTTCACTTCGGCGGTCATTTCGAGGGCCAGGATCTGCGCGCCAAATATCCGGAAGGGTCAGACCCCTATGTGCTGGGGGAGTCGGTCAACATAGTCACCACCTATGGCTATGACCCGGTTACCCAGATGCAGGAGACCAAGGTCACCCTGTGCCGTTTTCGCCAAGTAGGAGCCTGATCTCATGGCCAGAATGAAATTCATGTGTGACACCAAGCGCTGCATCGAGTGCAACGGCTGTGTGACGGCGTGCAAGAACGAGAACGATGATGCCCTCGAGTGGGGCATCCAGCGCCGCCGGGTGGTGACCCTCAACGACGGCCTGCCGGGGGAGACCTCCATCTCGGTCGCCTGCATGCACTGCACCGACGCTCCCTGCATGGCGGTCTGCCCGGCCGACTGCTTCTATCACACCGACGACGGCATAGTTCTGCACAACAAGGATCTCTGCATCGGTTGCGGCTACTGCCTGTTCGCCTGCCCGTTCGGGGCCCCCCAGTTCCCGAAGACCGCCGCCTTTGGCGATCGCGGCAAGATGGACAAGTGCACCTTCTGTGCCGGCGGCCCGGAAGAGGATCACAGCGAGGCGGAGCGCCAGAAGTACGGAGCCAACCGCATCGCCGAGGGCAAGCTGCCCATGTGTGCCGAGCTCTGCTCCACCAAGGCGCTGCTGGCGGGGGATGCGCAGGTGATCTCCGACATCTTCCGCGAGCGGGTCGCCTATCGTGGCGCCAAGGAAGCGGGCTGGGGCAGCGGTGAAGAGCTGTTTTACGACGCCAGCAAGGCGGGCAAGGGAGGGGCGGCATGAAAACCTGGCTAATGGCCCTGTTTGCCGCCCTGCTGCTGGTGAGTACCGCCAGCTTCGCCGACGCCGAGAAAGAGGCGGTCGGTTTTGCCGGCGCCGACTACTGGCGGGCGGTGAAGGACGGGCAGGAGGGGGTGACCACCTCCCGCTCGCCGGAGCACGGGGTGCTGATCTCGGTGCCGGGCCAGCTCTGGTTCGAGGTGAAGACCAAGTGGGTGTCGCCGCTCGGTGCCATCGCCATTTTCGGGTCGCTCGCCATGTGCGGCCTGATGTACTGGGCGGTGGGGCCGACCAGGCTCTCCAAACCGCGCACCGGGCGCAAGCTCAAGCGCTGGAGCCGGCTCGATCGGGCGCTGCACTGGACCACGGCGGGGATGTTCCTGACCCTGTCCGGGTCGGGGCTGGCCATCATCTACGGCAAGCACTTTATCAAGCCGGTGGTGAGCATCGGGGTGTGGGAGAACTGGATCTGGTTCGCCAAGGTGTTCCACAACTACGTGGGGCCGCTCTTCTTCCTCTGCCTGATGGGAGTGCTCATCAAGTGGTTTCGCCACAACATCGTCAACATGGTGGACGTGCGCTGGTTCATGAAGGCGGGCGGCATGCTGGGGCCCCACAAGGGCAGTCACCCTTCGGCGGGCTTCTCCAACGGCGGCGAGAAGGCGATCTTCTGGCTGCTGATCTGGTTTGGTGGCATCGTCGTGGCAACCGGGCTGTTTCTGGACTTCCCCATCTTCGGCCAGCTGCGCCGCCAGATGGAGTGGGCCAGCTTCATCCACATCGTAGGGGCTCTCATCCTCATCTGCGGCTTCATCTTCCACATCTACATGGGCCTGTTCCAGCTGGAAGGGGCGCTGGAAGGGATGATCAGCGGCGAGGTGGACGAAACCTGGGCCAAGGAGCACCACGACCTCTGGTATGAAGAGGTGAAGCACCAGCTCGACGAGCCCAAGGCAGGCAAGTCAGGCTGAGGCTGACCGCGACATCAGGATGAAAGAGAAGGGGCGCTGCGGCGCCCCTTTGTTGTGTCTGCCGCTCAGAGCGGCGGCTGCAGCGGCAGCCGGATGCGGTAGCAGAGCCCCTCGCCGGGCGGGCTGGTGACGGCGAGCTGGCCGTGCAGATTGTTTTCCACCAGGTTGTGGATGCGACAGGCGCTCAGCCCGCAGTGGCGGGCGTCACCACGCAGGGTGGTGAAGAAGGGCTCGAACAGGTGGGCCAGCTGCTCGGCCGCCATGCCGGGGCCGTTGTCCTGGTAGATCAGCAGCAGCTCGCTGCCGGCCCGCTCCACCTGCAGGGTGAGGCGATGCTCCCCCGGCCCCTTGAAGGCGTGCTCCATGCTGTTCTTGATGAGCTCCTGCACCAGGTCGAGAAACAGCGACTCAGGGGCGGTCAGAGTGACCTCCTCGCCACCCAGATCGGCGTTGACCCTGGCGATGAGAAACTCGGGGGTGAAGGCCTGCAGCAGCTTGCGCAGGCTCTTCTGCACGGCGAAGGGGGTGGCGGGCAGCTCGGTCTGATCCCGGGTCAGCTCCTTGAAGCGGGTCACCAGCAGGGCGACCCGGCGCAGGCTGGACTCCACCAGCTCGGTGCCCTCCTTGATGTCGGTGAGCTGCTGCTGGAGCAGGCGCTGCCCCAGCATGCCGTTTTGCACCGCGCTGGCCAGCAGATCGCCGGCGCCGTGAATGAGGCTGGAGGCGGTGATGCCGATGCCGATGGGGGTGTTGATCTCGTGGGCGATGCCGGCGGTGAGCTGAAACAGGCTCTGGTAGAGCTGCACCTTGGCCTGCTGACGCCCCAGCTCCTTGAGGCGCAGCTGGTTTTGCACCCGGGCCAGTACCTCGAGCTGGTGGAACGGCTTGGATACATAGTCGCAGCCGCCGGCCTGAAAGGCCTGCTCGAGCGCCCCGATCCCGCTGTTGGTGCTGATGAAGAGTACCGGCAGGCACCACTGGCCCGGCAACTGCTTGATGCGGCGGCACGCCTCGTAACCGTCCATCACCGGCATGTTGATGTCCATCAGCACCAGATCGGGGGGGAACTCGGTGGCGGCATCCACCGCCTGCAGGCCGTCGGTGGCCTCCCGCACCCGGTAACCCGCCTCTTCCAGCAGACTGCGCAAGATGTAGCGGTTGGATGCCATGTCATCGACGATCAGGATTTCACTCATCTGTTTGTTCTCTCCTGCCCCCGGGAACCTCTCCCTGCCGGTGGCCTGCTGTTGAGCATAGTTGGCCGCTCTCTGTGGCGCGTGGCCGGTATGAGACCATCATCCGCCTCGGCGCGGATTTTGGCCGCAGGGTATGCCCAAGCTCACAAAACTAAACAGGCAAACGTCATATGATTGATTTCATTATGAGTCTTGCTCTCCTGCCGAACGGCAATTTCACGTAAATCAAAGAGAATGACTATGGCTACCGGACAATATCTGCTGTGGAAAGATGCACAGGGACAAGATTTTCGCCCCGTTGCACTGACTGGCACCGATCTGCTCAACGATCGCAATCTCAACAAGGGCACCGCCTTTACCGAACAGGAGCGCGCCGACTTCGAGCTCGACGGCCTGTTGCCTCCCCAGGTGCAAACCTTCGAAGCCCAGCTGGATCGGGTCTATCAGGGCTTTCTGAGCGCCTGCAGCGACATCGAGAAGTATCAGAACCTGCGGGCATTGCAGGATCGCAACGAGACCCTGTTCTACGCCCTGCTGGCGCGCCATGTGGAGGAGATGACCCCCATCATCTACACCCCGACCGTGGGCAAGGCGTGTCAGGAGTTCAGCCACCGCTACCAGAAGGCGCGCGGCCTCTACATCACCCCGAAGAACGTCGATGACATGGGCTCCCTGGCCCGTCAGCTGGATGCCAAATCGGTGCGCATCATCGTCGTGACCGACAGCCAGGGGATCCTGGGGATCGGTGACCAGGGAGTGGGCGGCATGGGCATTCCCATCGGCAAGCTCTCCCTCTATACCCTGGCCGCCGGCATTCACCCCGCCTGCTGCCTGCCCATTGCGCTCGACGTGGGCACCGACAATCAGGCGCTGCTGGATGATCCCATGTACCTGGGTCAGCCCCACAAGCGCATTCGCGGCAAGGAGTACGACGACTTCATCGACAAGTTCGTGGCCGGGGTCAAGCGCCACTTCCCGAATGCCGTGCTGCAGTGGGAGGACTTCAGCAAGTCCAACGCCTTCAACAATCTCTCCCGTTATCAGCAGTCGCTGCCGTCGTTCAACGACGACATCCAGGGCACAGGTGCCGTGGTGCTGGCGGGCATCATAGGGGCGGTCAAGGTCAAGGGCGAGACCCTGGGCCAGCAGAACTATCTGGTCTATGGCGCCGGTGCCGGCGGGGTGGGGGTGGCGGATCAGATCTGCGCGGGCATGATCCGCGAAGGGCTGGATCCGCAGGCGGCCCGCGATCGCATCTATATCCTGGATACCCAGGGACTGGTGTGTGACAACCGCGAGGGGCTCGACGAGTACAAACGCCGCTACGCCAAGCCTGGCCTGCTGCTGGCCGGCTGGGACACCGAGGTGCCCGGCAAGGCCAACCTGACCGACGTGCTGCGCCACGTGCCGATCACCGTGCTGCTGGGCACCAGCGGCTCGGGCGGCGCCTTCAAGGAGGAGCACGTGCAGCTGATGCAAAAACACTGCGCGCGCCCCATGGTGTTCCCCCTCTCCAACCCGACCGCCAACTGCGAGGCGCTGCCGGACGACATCTATCGCTGGAGCAAGGGCAAGGCCATCGTCGCCACCGGCAGTCCGTTCAAGGATGTGCACTACGAGGGGCAGGAGTTCCGGGTCGGTCAGGGCAACAACGTATTCATCTTCCCGGGGGTGGGTCTGGCGGCCATCGTCAGCCAGATCCGCGAGATCACGCCGGACATCTTCACCACTGCCGCCTTTGCACTGGCAGAGTGCGTGAGTGAGGTGGACCTGGCCAAGGGGGCCGTCTATCCGCGCATTCGCGAGCTGCGCAACATCTCGGTACACGTGGCGACGGCAGTGCTCAAGGACATAGTGCGGCGGGATCCTTCCCACCCGCTGATCGGTCAGGATCTGCAGCAGCATATTCTCAACCACATGTGGGAGCCGGTCTACCTGCCCTATCGCCGGGTATGATGGCTGCAAGCTTGCACTTGCAATAGCAGAGGGGTGGCCATGGCCACCCCTTTTTTGTTACCTGAGCTGTCAGCTGCGCAGCGGCAGCCAGTGCCCCGCCTTGCTGCGGCAGGCGGTGTCCTGCCACTGCTGGCTGGCCTGGCCTATGTAGAGCTGCTCGCGGTAGTCGCGGCACCAGAGGCCGTTGGGGTGGCGGAAGGTGCGCAGTGGCGTGACGCTGCCCGAGTGGCGGTTGGCGGAGTTGAACCAGGTGAGGCTCTGGCCCTTGGGGCGGGTTTGCAGCGCCTCGGCCAGCGCCTGATTGGCCAGCGCCACATCCTGCTTGTCCATCTGGTGATAGAGCGGGGTGGCTGGCTGGGTGGCACAGCCGGACAACCACAGCGCCAGGCAGATCAGCAGATAACGGCTCATGGTTGCACCTTGCTGTTGAACCCTTGCTGGATCAGCGCTTGCTCCTGCGCATCGGTCAGGGTCTGGCCGCGATCGTCGACCGTACCGTCGCCCCGGATCTGGTTGCCATCGGCATCGACGGCATCTACCCCGTTGTCGTCGATCGTGCCGTCACCCCGGATCTCGTTGCCGTTGGCATCGACGGCATCTACCCCGTTGTCGTCGACCGTGCCATCGCCCCGGATCTCGTTGCCGTTGGCGTCGACGGCATCTACCCCGTTGTCATCGAGGCCGTTGCCGAGGCCACGCCCGCCACCATGACGATCTCCGCCGGCGTGGCGGTCCCCTCCGCCATGCTGCTCACCACCGGCATGCCGATCGCCCCCTGCATGCTGCTCGCCGCCGGCATGTTCCCCACCGCCGTGGTCGTCACCACCATGGCTGCTGTCGCTGCCGCCATCGTGACTGCTTCCACCGCTGCTGCTACCGCCATCGCTGTCACTGCCTCCACCGCTGCTGCCGCCGCCATCGCTGTCGCTGCCTCCACCGCTGCTGCCACCGCCACCGCCATCGCTGTCACTGCCTCCACTACTGCTACCGCTACCACCTCCGCCGCTACTTCCTCCTCCACCGTTTCCACTGCCATCGCCATCCTTGTTGTGAACGATCAGCCCATTGGCGACATAGCTGTGGCTGCCATCGAGGATCAGGTTGAACAGTGCCGTGGTGGGCGGGGCGTCCAGCCAGCAGAGGGACTCCACCAGTAGCGGGGCGGGGTGGGGGGCCAGCGCCAGGTTGCCTGCGCTGCCGTGCTCCGACCAACCCAGCAGATGCATGCCGGTAAAGAGCGGCAGCACGGCGAGGGTCGGGTTCTCGGTACGGGTCATGGCCGGGGCGATGGCTGCCCAACCACGGGTGGTCAGCAAGGGGTGCTCAGCGGTGAAGAAGGGGGCCAGCCGGTTGAGCCCGTACAGCCGGCGCGCTCCCAGCAGTACCCGCTCGACCGCCAGGATCTGGTTGCTGTGGCCATATTGATCCCGTACCCGTTCACCGACCCGCAGGGTCTCGATGGGACGCTCCTCCCCATCGGCCATCAGGATGCGGGTGCCGGCCACGAAACAGGACTTGGCATAGGCCTGATTCAGCTGCCATTGATGGTGGCTGAAGTCATAGCTGAGCGGGGTGGCAAACAGGGCCAGGGCGATGGCTGAGCCTACCAGCAGTCGGCGCTGGCTGGGCTTGAAAGCGGGCAGTGACATGGGGGACTCCTTGTCCGGCTGGGTTCACGCCATCAAGTATAGAGGGGGCCGGTAGTGGGCAGGGGCAACACCTGACAACAAAACAGCGTGGAAAAACGATTGGCGCCGGCGATAAAAGTGCGTAAAATCGCTTCCTCGATGCTTGTAGCAACGAATCCCGCCTAAAAAGCCAGTTTCATGCTCTCCCCAAGCAGTAAGAGGCAACAAATGACGCCGAATGGCTCATTCAGTGCCTTGAAAAAGTCTTGTGATAACTGAAAAGTGTCAAATATCCCTGTCAGTTATCAAAAAATTAAGGACATCCATGTTTTCCTTAGTCAAGCAAAGTGTCGCCGGGCTGCAAATCCTGTTTGTCGCCTTCGGTGCCATGGTTCTGGTGCCCCTGCTCACCGGACTGAACCCCTCCATGGCCCTGCTTGGCGCCGGTGTGGGCACCCTGCTGTTCCAGCTCTGCACCCGCCGCCAGGTCCCGATTTTCCTCGGTTCCAGCTTTGCCTTCATCGCCCCCATCATTTACGCCACCCAGACCTGGGGCCTGCCCTCCACCATGTTCGGCCTGTTTGCCGCCGGTTTCATGTACTTCATCCTGGCCGCGCTCATTCGCGTGCGTGGGATGGGTTTCGTGCACAAGCTGCTGCCGCCGGTGGTGATTGGTCCGGTGATCATGGTGATCGGTCTGTCGGTCGCCCAGGTAGCCTGCAACATGGCGATGGGCCGTGCCGGCGGTGAGCAGGTCGTGCCAGCCTCGGTTGCGCTGACCCTGGCCGGCATCTCGCTGGCGGTGACCCTGATTGCGGCGGTGTTCTGCAAGGGCTGGATCAAGCTCATTCCCATCCTCTCCGGCGTCATCGCCGGTTATGTGGCCGCCGTGCTGATGGGTCAAGTGAGCTTCGATGGCATGGTGAATGCCCCCTGGTTGGCGCTGCCCCACTTCGTGACCCCCGAGATCAACTGGGCTGCGGCGCTGTTCATGCTGCCGGTGGCCATCGCCCCCTGTATCGAGCACATCGGCGGCGTGCTGGCCATCGGTGGTGTGACGGGCAAGGATTACACCAAGAACCCGGGTCTGCACCGTACCCTGGCCGGTGACGGCATCGGCGTCTGCTTCGCCGGTTTCATCGGTGGTCCCCCCGTCACCACCTATGCCGAAGTGACCGGCGCCGTGATGATCACTCGCAACTTCAACCCGGTCACCATGACCTGGGCCGCGGTGTTCGCCATCATTCTGGCCTTCTTCGGCAAGTTCAACGCCCTGCTCACCTCCATCCCGATGCCGGTGATGGGCGGCATCATGCTGCTGCTGTTCGGATCCATCGCCGCCATCGGTCTCAAGACCCTGGTGGAGTCCAAGGTGGATCTGGGGCTGTCGCGCAACATCGCCATCGTGGCCGTGACCCTGACCGTGGGTGTCGGTGCGCTGGAGATGAAGATCGGTGACTTCGCCCTGGCGGGTGTGGGTCTGGCCTCGGTGGCCGCCATCCTGCTCAACCTCATCCTGCCCCAGCACTCCGAAGAGGGTGCCATGGAGAGCGCCAAGGATTAAATGCCTGGCTTGCTGTGCGTTGAGATGATGAAAGAGAGGCCACCCCAGGGTGGCCTCTCTGTTTTGTCGATGCGCCGGGCTCGGGGCTAAGTGCTGAGAGCTCAGGGCGTCAGCGTCAATACCCGCACCCACATGGCCCCTTCGCCCGCCGGCTGGCGTGCCTGTAGGGTCAGGGCGCCGCTGGCCGGATCGATGCGGTGCAGCGCCAGCTGGTGGGAGGCCTGCCCTGCCGCCAGCAGCCAGCGGCCCTGCCCGTCGATGGCAAAGCCGCGCGGCATGGTTTCGGTGGGGAAGTGGTCGACTACGCCGAGCTCGCCATCCGGCGCAATGGCGAACTGGGTCAGCAGGCTGCTGGCCCGCTCGCTGCTGTAGAGAAAGCGCCCATCCGGCGTCACGTGCAGATCCGCGCCCCAGTACTCCCCCTGATAACCGGCGGGCAGCATCTCCAGGCTCTGGCACAGTGTGATGTCGCCATCGGCGCTACGCCGATAGCGGTTGATGGTGCAGTCGAGCTCGTTCAGGCAGTAGAGGTCGCCATTGCTTGGGTGCAGCGCCAGATGGCGCGGGCCGGCGCCGCTGGCGGTCTGCAGATCCCCCCGCGGATGGGGGCGCAGCCGACCCTCCCGGCAGAGCACAAAGCGGCGGATACGGTCCTCCTTGAGGCAGGCGACCAGTACCTCCTGCTCGCCCTGGCTGTCGGCGGCCAGCAGGGTGACCGAGTGGGCGGCCTGCAAGCCATCGAGCTGCTGATGGGGCGGCGCTGCCCGACCGGTGCTTCCGATGGCGGAGACGGTGACATGATTGAAGGCATATGAGGCCGCCAGCAGGAAGCGGCCGTCGGCCGAGATGGCGGTGTGGGAGGCGCTGCCCGCGAGCGGCGCCGAGCTCGGCTCGCTGAGTCGGCCATCCACGCCAATCCGGTAGCTGATGAGCGCAAAATCGGGCCGCACGGCGGCATGGAGCCAGTGTCCGTCCGGGCTGATCACCAGCGGCTGGACCTGGCCCGGGGTGTCGACCACCTGCAATAACGCGAGCTCCCCGCTCCCGGCCAGGGCGAACACGTGGATCTGCTGGCTGGCGGGGCTCGCCACATAAACGACCTGCTGCATCTGCTCTCTACTCCTTGTCATGTCATGGGCAACGGCGGTCATCTTATCCTCTTTCGGGACCGCTCTGGCCTACTCTTTTGCCCGCCCCGGGCAGACCACCTGACGGGCCTTGAGGTGGTAGAGCTCCACCTGCGGGTGGCTGAAGAAACCCACTTCCCACGGGTTCTTCTGCACGAAGGCGGCACGAATGGGCTCGAACAGCGGGTGATCCTGCGGGATCTGGTAGGCATCGGCGGCGATGATGGTGTAGTTCCACTCGATGGCGCGGGTGTAGGTGAACACCGCCCGCGAGTCGATGGCGAAGTGGCAGCGCCCGTCGCGCTTGAGCAACTGCGACTTGAAGGTCTCTGGGAAGGTGATGAAGAAGATGTCGTCCTCATCGGAGGAGAGAAACGCCAGCACTGTGGTGTGCGGCTGGGACTGGGCCCGGGTCACCAGCACCCCGATCTTGTTCTCCACTTCGCGCAGGTCTGGCACCGGCAGGCCGGTGAGCGGGGTGACCGGCAGCTCGCAGGCGGGGCGTTCATCGGCCGGATGCTGATAGTCCGGCCGGGCGAAACCATAGACCACCCGGTTGCCGTACCAGAGCTCGAACTGCAGCGGGGTGACCTGCACCTTGTCCGGGGCGGTGCGTGTTATCACCCCCTTGTAGGAGACGCGATAGACGCTCAAGGAGGCGTCGTACTCGTCGACCCCGGTGCGGTTGTCCAGATGCAGGGTGATCTTCTCCCCCACCGCCAGTTGGTGCCCCTTGGGGAAGCTCAGCAGCAGCTCGTCACCGGCCTGGATCTCGACCCCGCAGATGTAGACGCCGGTCTCCTTGCTGGCGGGGTCGACATAGGTGGCGGCCACCCCGAGCAGGGGAGAGCCGAGAAAAGAGAGCAGAGAGGATTGGGAACTCATTGGCGCACCTTGGCAAATGTGGGGGTTGGCCCCTCAGTGTATCGCGGCCGGCCCGGATTGGCAGACCCCCTCACTGGGGGAGGTAAGCACTTCAGGCTAGCGGCAAACGGTGTCCCATTCTGGCCGGCGTGTCACAAAACCAGCGCAGATGGCTGGCCGCCGACCATAAAAAAGGCCCCTTGCGGGGCCTTCGAGTGGCATGGCGTGCTGCCTTAGACGGGCTGGGCACCCGGCAGGGCGGGAGGCTGGGCGGAGTCGGACTCCACCTTCTGCTCTTCGCCCTTCATGTTTTTGATGTAGACATCCATCTGGTTGAACGCGATCTCGATGCCGTTGGCCTTGAACAGGGCGTCGATCTTGCGGTTCAGCTCGTCCACCGCCGGGTTGCGATCGCCGAGCTCGCTCACGAAGAAGCGCAGCTCGTGATCCAGGGTGCTGGGGCCGAAGGTGAGGAAGTAGACGATGGGGGCCGGGTCTTTCAAGACGCGGCTGTTGTCGTCCGCCGCCTGTTTCAGCAGGGTACGGGTCAGCTCCAGATCCGAGCCGTAGGCCACCCCCACCCGCACGATGACCCGGGTGACGGTGTCGCTCAGCGACCAGTTGATCAGCCGTTCGGTCATCAGCACCTTGTTGGGGATGATCACCTCCTTGCGGTCGAAGTCGGTGATGGTGGTGGCGCGGATGCGGATCTTGGAGACGGTGCCGGAGAAGGTACCGATGGTGACGGTGTCACCGATCCGCACCGGACGCTCGAACAGGATGATGATGCCGGAGACGAAGTTGCCGACCACCTCCTGCAGACCGAAACCGATACCGACCGTCAGACCGGCGGCGAGCCACTGCAGCTTGTCCCACTGCATGCCCATCAGGGAGAGGGCGGTGAGGGTACCGACCCCGATCAGCACGTAGTTGAGCATGGTGGTGATGGCGTAGGCCGTGCCCTGGGCCAGACGCAGCTTGGAGAGCACCAGCACCTCCAGCAGACCCGGCAGGTTGCGAGCCAGTGACCAGGCCGCCCCCAGCATGAAGATGGCGGTCAGCACATCGCTCAGGCTGACGGGGTAGAGCACCGCATTGGCGCCGGAGCCCACGCTCTTGTGCCACAGCACCATGCTGTCGAGGTAGGAGAAAACCGCCACCAGATCGGACCAGAGCCAGTAGAAGGCGACGCCGAACACCAGCAGCAGCACGGTGCGGGTCAGGCGCAGGGACTGCTGGCTGACATCCTCCAGATCCATGGGCTGCTCTTCGATGGACTCACCCCCTTCCGCATCTTCCGAGGACTTGTGCTCGCGCTTGGCCACCGCACGGCGATAGGCCAGGCGGCGGGCCGCCAGCTCCAGCCCGCGCAGGGCGGTGCGGTAGACCAGGCTCCAGATGATGATGAGGTAGAAGGATTCGATCAGCCGGCCGGTCAGCTTGAGGGCGGTGTAGTAGTAGCCCAGCCCGACCAGCACCATCAGCGCCACCGGTGCCAGCGCCAGGGCGATGGCGGTGATGGACTGCTGCATGCTCGCCTCGCCCTTGATGCGGGCGCGGGAAATGGGGAACACCAGGTATGCGGCCAGCCCCAGCAGGGCCAGGGTCAGCGCCTGACCCACCACGTCGTTGCCCAGCGACGAGGGTTCTACCACCGCCTTGGTCGACAGCATGATGAGCGGCAGCAAGGGCACCCACAGGTAGCGCATGCTGGTGCGCTTGGCCTGCAGTTCGGCTCTGGCAATGCGGAAATGGGTCTCGGCGATGCCGCCCGGCCGCATCACCGCCAGGTAGACGCTGAACACCAGGTAGCCAAGCGCCAGGTTGAGGGTGATCTGGAAAATCAGCTTGGAGCTGAGCAGACCGCAGTCAGTCAGCAGCAGGCCGGCAGCCAGGATGAACAGGCTGCCCGGCAGGCGCTGCAGCACGGTAAACAGCAGGGCACGCGGGGTGTGCCACTGGCTGTCCTGGCGAAAACGCCCCAGATCCTTGGTGATCTTCTTCTGCCGCTCCACCAGCGCCGGGCGCTTCCAGATCAGCAGACCACCCACCAGCAGCAGCGGGAAGGCGAGCAGGGTGATGGGCAGCAAGGTTTCACCCCAGCCGCTCCAGTCCGGTTTCAGCACCCAGTCGGAGGCCTGCTTGTAGGCCTGGGCCGGCCAGCTGATGAACCACTTGCCATCGATGGGCTTGTTGCTGCTCACCCAGAAGATGTGCTGCTGCAGGGTAAATTCGATGGAGGAGTAGATCCGCGCCAGCTGCTGCTGGGTCAGCTGCAGGCTGATGGCGTTGGTCAGCTGGGCATCCAGCTGGCGGTTGAGCTGGTCGAGCAGGCTGATGCGGGTGTCGAGCAGCTTGGAGAGGCTGGTTCTGTCCTCCTCGCTCACCGGCTCGCTGCTGCTGGCGATCAGGTTGTCCAGATACTGGGTCTTCTGGAACAGCTGGTCGCGCTGCTGGCTCAGCTCGAACTGGGCCAGGTGCAGGTCGGCGATCTGCTCTTCCAGGTTCTTCACCAGCGTGGAAGGCGATGACTCCAGCTGTTGATAGAGCTGGTAGAGAATGCGTGACAGCAGCAGGTTGCCCTTGAGCATCTGCACCTGTTCGTTGAGGTTACGCTCGGTCTGGGTGCCGCGCTCCAGCCAGCTCTTGGCCTGCAGGTTCTTCTGCACCAGCGAGTTGAGGTTGGTGGTGGCGCTGACCAGCTGCTGGCTGAGCTGATGGTTGAGCTCCTGCTCTTTTTGTACCAGCGGATTGTCATCCGCGGCGACCAGCTCGCCGGTCTGCTCGGCGGTCTTCTCGGTGTCACCGAGACGCTTGGCACTGCTCTGCTCTTGCAGCAGTTGCAGCTTCTGCTCTTCGCTCGCGAGGCGGGCGCTCTGGTAGTCGCGCTGCTTGACCGCCAGATCCTGCATGCTGGTGCGGTTGTCCAGCTGCTGTTGCAGGTTGGCCAGTTGCAGCTCCTGCAAGGCCAGCTCGGCGCCCAGCTTCATCTTCTCGGCGCCGCTCACCCCGTCACCGGCATTGAGGCGGGTACGGATCTCCTGGCTGCGCTGATAGGCGCGGCTCATCAGGGCCTGGGCCCGCTCCGGCAGGGTTTGCAGGCTGGTGATCTGGCTGCCGATGGTGCCGAGGGCTTCCTGGGCATCCTGCATGTTGGCCATGACGTCGGGCTGGCGACTCTCCAGCTCGCTCAGACTCATGCTGGCGTATTCACTCTTGATCTGTTCGGCACTCTTGTTCTGGGTCAGGGCATCGAGCTTGGCGCTGATGTCCCTGAGCTCGGCCGGCAGGGAGCGGATGCGCTCGCTCTGGCTCTTGGCCTTGCTCTTCTCCTTCTCGATGCTGTCGAGCAGGGTGAGGGTGTCGGTCAGGAATTTCTGGTCGGCCTGCTGGCTGACGGTGAGGGTATCAGACTTGCCAAGGGCATCGAGTGCCCGCTGCACACTGGCACGTGAGGGCACATCCTGCGCCATGGCCTGCGGGGCGCAGAGGCTGACGAGTAAGCAGAACAGCGGCAACAGGGTGGCCGAGGCTCTTTTGAAGCGTGTTGAGAGCATAAAACTTCCGGGTTATTACGCGATATTTGGGAATTTTCCCACTTGGATTAAATCTGCGTGGATTCTAACACCGGGCAGGAATGGGCAGCAGGGGGGCAGATAAAAAAAACGGCGCCCGCAGGCGCCGTTTTCAGCTTGTTCAGTTCCGATTAAAGAACGTGAACAGAAGCGGTGTTGGTGGTGCCGCTCGGTACCAGGGCACCGGAGACCATGACAACCACGTCACCCTTCAGACCCATGCCGCTGGCCAGCGCCGCTTCTTTACCGATACGATAGAAATCGTCGGTGGAGGCGATGCTGTCAACCACGTGAGCAACCACACCCTTGGTCAGTACCAGCTGGGCAGCGGTCTTCTTGTTGGTGGTGATGGCCAGGATCCAGGCTTTCGGGAAGTACTTGCGGATGGCCTTGGCAGACTTGCCGCCTTCGGTGGCAACCACGATCAGCGGGGCATCCAGCTTCTCGGAGGTCTCTACCGCGCCTTTACATACGGCTTCGGTGATGCGCAGCTTGTTGCTGTCGTTGGCAGCAGACAGGTTGGACGGCATCACGGCATCGGTACGCTCGCAGATGGTGGCCATGATGGTCACGGCTTCCAGCGGGTATTTGCCCTTGGCGGACTCACCGGACAGCATGACTGCGTCGGTACCGTCCAGGATGGCGTTGGCCACGTCGCCGGCTTCGGCGCGGGTCGGACGCGGGTTCTTGATCATGGAGTCCAGCATCTGGGTGGCGGTGATGACCACTTTGCGGGCTTTGTTGCACTTCTCGATGATCATCTTCTGGGCGAAGATCACTTCTTCAACCGGGATCTCGACACCCATGTCGCCGCGGGCAACCATGATGCCGTCGGAAACAGCCAGGATCTCGTCGAAGTTGTCCAGGCCTTCCTGGTTTTCGATCTTGGAGATGATCTGGATGTTCTCGCCACCGTGGGCTTTCAGGTGCTCACGGATTTCCAGCACGTCTTCTTTCTTGCGAATGAAGGAGGCGGCAACGAAATCAACGCCTTGCTCGCAACCGAAGATCAGGTCGCGCTTGTCTTTCTCGGCCAGGGCCGGCAGCTTGATGGAGACGCCCGGCAGGTTGATGCCCTTGTTCTCGCCCAGATCGCCGTTGTTCAGTACTTTACAGATGACTTCGCGCTCGGTGATCTCGATGACGTCCAGACCGATCAGGCCATCGTCAACCAGGATGCGGTTGCCGACGCGCAGGTCGTTGGCGAAACCGGCATAGGTCACGGCTACTTTGTCTTTGTTGCCAACCACGGTCTGGTCGGTGGTGAAGGTGAAGGTCTGGCCAGCGACCAGGGCAACGTCGTTGCCGCCTTCCAGCTTGATGGTACGGATTTCCGGACCCTTGGTGTCCAGCAGAATGGCTGCGTGCTTGCCGGTTTCGGCCATGACAGCGCGCAGGTTGCTGATGCGACCACCGTGCTCGGCGTAGTCGCCGTGGGAGAAGTTCAGGCGCATGACGTTCATGCCGGCGTCCAGCATCTTGGCCAGCATTTCTTTGGATTCGGTCTTGGGACCGATGGTGCAGACGATTTTGGTCTTTTTCATGTCAGTCTTCATGGTTAAGGAGTTTCCGCCGTGCAATATACACCAGTTTTTGGATACTTTTTATGATCCAGAAACAACGTTTTGACCAGATAACGTTTTCTTTTCAGGGATAACGTTTTCCTCTTGGCTACTTTTTAGGGCATAAATTAACTGGTCCGCGCAGATTTGGCATAAATGTCGCCATATGTATCTCGGCGCCGGCCCGCCTCGTCAGATGTTGTAAAATGACGATCCCGTCCCGTCATCAAGCCGTCATCGGTCCTCGACAAGAATAGACACTCTGCTGCCACCGTAGTGCCGCAAAGAGTGTCGCAAGATGGCCCCTTATCTGTTGCTGTTGTCCCTTGCCCTGCTGGGTGTGCAGGCGCTGCCCGCCAGCTGCTGGCCGGCGGATCCCGCTCCCCGCGATGGCGCGCTGCGCGCGTTCGAGCGCCTTGAAATGCACCAGGCCCAGGCCGCCACGGCCCTCGCGCAGCAAGGCTTGCCGCGCCCCAATACCCCGCTTGACGGGATACATCGACAGCCCTGAGCGGCAGATGCAGAGACGAAAGAGGGAGGCCTGGCCTCCCTCTTGTTTTGGATACGTCACCTCGCCTCGGCGGCTCAGTTTATCTTGCCCATCTCGATGGCAAAGCTGGTGGCCAGCTGGGCGAACTTGAGGGCGTGGGCAGCCGAGGGATCAGAGTTCTGCAAGGTGTCCTGGGCGGTGTGGATGTTGGGGTTGTAGTCGTTGAAGCGCGACTCGAACGGCATGGCGGCCGGGTAGCCCTGATTATGCCAGGAGGCGTGATCCGAGCAGCCGTAACCGCAACTGTCATAGCCGTAGCGGATCTGGGGCAGATAGGCGTCGAGCAGCTGGGCCAGATAGCCGGTCAGCCCCTTGTCGGTGTAGTCGGTCATGAAGATGATATCTTCCGCCGAGCCCTGGTAGTTGGTCATGTCCAGCTGCAGCGCCGCCAGCACCTTGGTATTGGCCGCCTTGTAGCGGGTGGCGATGTCCTTGGAGCCGCGCAGCCCCACCTCTTCCGCCGCATAGCCGATGAACTGCAGAGTACGTTCCGGCTGGCGGCCCTGCTCGGCGATGACCCGCAGCACCTCGGTCAGGGTGGCGATGCCGGAGGCATCGTCATCGGCGCCGGGGGCCAGGGTGCGGCTGTTGGGAGCCGAGCCCGCGGTGGAGTCGAGGTGACCGCCGAGCACCACCACTTCGTCCGGGTATCGGCTGCCCTTGAGGGTCAGCACCACGGATTGCTGCGGATAGCCGCTGTGCTTGACCCGGCTGACGCTGGCCCAGGGCAAGGTCGCGCTCAGGGTCTGCCACTGGCCGGCCACCCAGTCCGCCGACTGCACCCCTGTGGTGGTGGTGTAGTAGCGGTTGCGCCAGCTGGCGAGCTGGCTGATGGTGCCGACTATGTTGTCCTGATCCAGATAGGGCAGCAGCCGGTTGACGCTGGCCCCCTGGGTCAGCGGCGGGGCGCTGAACAGGTTCTGGCTGATGGGTTGGGCCATGCTCTGCAGGGCGTCGGCCAGGGTGCTGTGCACCACATAGCCGCCGCAGCGTTGGTGCCCTTCGTGCATCAGGTGGGAGAGGGTGCCAAGCTCGCTCGCCTCGACCTGGGCCAGCTGGACCGGGGCGCCGCTGGCGCTGAACAGGGGGGCCAGTTTGGCCTTGACCTGCTTGAGTTCGACGCCGCTGTCGGCACCGACCGTGATCCAGACGGGCTCGGCGGCCTGTACGGCGAGGGGCAGCAGGGGGAGCAAGAGGGCGGTCAACAAGGGTTTCATAGCGGATCCTTCCAGAGTGAGTTGCAGGCATGTGTGCCAAGTGGGTGTCATAAGACGACTGGCCCAGTCTAGCCAAAGGGAGAAAACGGCGAATTTGCCCATCTGGCGCGCCCCTACCCCCGTCCGGTGGGGGCCGCTGCAGGATCTGCTGTCTACTGCGCCCCGCTGGGGGTAACCGCTGGAGCTTTGTGCTGGCGAGGGGAAGCTGCGCAGCGTGCCCGCCGCCGAGGCGGCGCTCTGCCCTGACCTGGGGAGCTGACAACGGGAGTCAAATTGTGCCATATCGGCGCGAGACGCCGGTGGGCATGGGTGGGGGGGGGGTCTGGGTACCCCAAAGCACGGGTGTAAAAAGAGACATAAAAAGAGGGGCCTTGGCCCCTCTTGCGTACTGGATGGCGGGTTTACGCAGTTGCCTGGGCCAGCATGCCGAGCGCTATCTCACGTTCGCCCATGATCACCTTGTCCGCTCCCTGCTTGGTGAGGAAGCTCACCTCGTCGTCGCTGTGGGCGCGGGCGATCACCCGGATCGCCGGGTTGATGAGCTTGGCCTGGGCGATGGCCTCGCCGGCCTCGAAGCTGTTTGGGATGGCCACCAGCAGCCAGCTGGCGTCGGTGATGGCGGCGCGGCACAGCACCTCGTCATCGGCCACGTTGCCGTTGACGTGGGGAATGTCGGCCTGGCGCAGGCTCTCGAGCCGGTGCGGATCCTGCTCGATCACCACCAGCTCGCGGCCGGCCTGCTGCAGGCCGTTCACCAGCAGGCGGCCGACCCGGCCATAGCCCACCAGTATGGTGTGGGCCTTCATCTCCACCGCCGGGCACTTGCACTCGGCCAGCACCTTGGCGTTGTCGGCGTCCGGGTGTTTCTCCAGGTAGCGCTCGACGGCGTTGAACACCAGCGGGTTGAGCATGATGGAGAGGCTGGCCCCCACCAGGATCAGGTCACGAGCCCCTTCCGGCACCAGCTTGAGCACGATGGCCAGCCCGATGAGGATGAAGGAGAACTCGCCGATCTGGGCCAGGCTGGCGGAGATGGTGAGGGCGGTGCGCCGGCTGTAGCGGAACAGTCGCACGATGGCGTAGGCCGCCGCCGACTTGCCGAACATGATGATGAACAGGGTGGCCAGCACCGCCAGCGGCTCGGTCAGCAGCACCGCCGGGTTGAACAGCATGCCCACCGAGACGAAGAACAGCACGGCGAAGGCGTCCTGCAGCGGCAGGGTGTTGTTGGCGGCGCGATGGCTCAGCTCGGAGCGGTTCATGACGATGCCGGTGAAGAAGGCGCCGAGGGCGAAGGAGACGCCGAACAGCTTGACCGCGCCGAAGGCGATGCCGAGCGAGCAGGTCAGCACCGCCAGGGTGAACAGCTCGCGCGAGCCGGTGCTGGCGGTGTGGGCCAGCAGCCAGGGGATGAAGCGGCTGCCCACCACCATCATCAGCGCCACGAACAGGCTCACCTTGCCGAGGGTCCAGCCCAGATCCAGCGCTATGCTCTGCCAGCTCAGGGTCTGCTCGCCGAACTGGATGTCGGCGATGATCGGCAGCATCACCAGCGCCAGCACCATCACCAGATCCTCGACGATGAGCCAGCCGATGGCGATGCGCCCCTGCAGGGTTTCCAGATTCTGACGGCTCTCCAGCGCCCGCAGCAGCACCACGGTACTGGCGGTGGAGAGGGCGAGGCCGAACATCAGGCCGGCGACCGGATCCCAGCCCAGCAGGGAGGAGAGCCCCATGCCGAGCAGGGTGGCGACCGCGATCTGGGCGATGGCGCCGGGGATGGCGATCCGCTTCACCGACATCAGATCGCGGAAGGAGAAGTGCAGCCCCACCCCGAACATCAGCAGGATCACCCCCAGCTCCGCCAGCTCGGGCACCAGCTTCATGTCGGCCACATAACCCGGGGTGAAGGGACCCGAGATCACCCCGGCCGCCAGATAACCCACCATGGGGGAGATCTTGAGGCGCTGGGCAAACATGCCGAGGATGTAGGCCAGCACGAAGCCGCCGACCAGAGTGGTAATCAGGGGAAGGGAGTGGTCCATGTCGTCACCTCGCTAATGGCAGTCAGGGGGCTACCAGATCACCGCGCGGGCGAAGAGGGCAGCTGTCAATGAGCAGGGGGCGAAAGAGACAGATGCTGGCCGCATGCACAGAGGTGTGTCTGGGGGACAACAGTTGCCGTTTCTGTTGAAAAATAATACGTTTTTGGTAGAAAAACAATATTTATCCACATTTACGACTTAATTTGCGATTAAAACTGTATAAGTTGCTGTTTTGAGGTGAAAGCGCGCCTCTCTGGCGGTCAGGCTGGCAACAGTAATCAATCGATGATGGTTTTTCTGGCCACTGCTGGAGGAGGGGAGATAGCAAAAAAGCGGCCGACTGGCCGCTTCACTGCGTGGGGTTCCGAGTGCAGATGTAGCCGCGCTCACTGGCCCTTGGCGATCCCCTCCCGGCGCGGATCGGCGGCGCCCAGCCAGCCGCCGGTGTTGCGCTGCACGCCCTGCAGGCCGGAAGTTTGCTCGCTCAGCACCACCTCGTGCCCCTTTGCCTTGAGCGCCTCGACCACGGCGGCCGGGGTGCGACCCGCCTCCAGCTCGGTGGGGCCGTTGCGACTGCCGAAGTTGGGCAGATTGATCGCCTGCTGCAGGTTGAGCCCCCAATCCTGGGTGCCCAGCAACGTCTTGCCCACGTAGTTGATGATGGCGGAGCCCCCCGGCGAGCCCAGGCTCATCTCGAGCTCACCGCTGTCCTTGTCAAACACCAGCAAAGGGGACATGGAGGAGCGCGGCCGCTTGCCCGGCTCCACCCGGTTGGCCACCGGCAGCCCGGCGGCGTCCAGCGAGGTGAAGGAGAAGTCGGTGAGCTGGTTGTTGAGCAGGTAGCCGTTGACCATCAACCGCGAGCCGAAGCCGTCTTCGATGGAGCTGGTCATGGAGACCGCCATGCCCGCCTTGTCGACGATGGAGACGTGGCTGGTGGAGGGGAGCTCCGGGGTGGCATCCTGGCCGCGAGCCGGCGCCAGCGGCGGGGTGCCCGCTTTGGCCAGGCCCATGGAACGCTCGCCGATGAGGGCGCCGCGCCGGGCCAGATAGTGCTTGTCGAGCAGGCCGCTGACGGGGACCGCCACATAGTCGCTGTCCGCCACGTACTGGTTGCGATCGGCAAAGGCGAGCCGCGCCGCCTCGCTGTAGAGGTGGATCGCCTCGGCGGAGGCGGCCGGCTGGCCCTGCTCCCCCTGCACCGGTTTGAGGGCCGCCATGTCGCGGCTCTCCAGCATGCCGAAGATCTGGCCGAGGGCAATGGTGCCGGACGAGGGGGCCGGGAAGCCGCATACCCGGCTCTGGCGATAGTCAAAGCAGAGGCCGTCGCGCAGCTTGGCGCGGTAGCTGGCGAGATCGACCGCGCTCAGCACCCCGGGGTTGGTCGGGTGGGCGTGCACCTTGGCCACCATGGCCTCGGCCAGCGGGCCGCGATAGAAGGCGTCCGGCCCCTGGCTTGCCAGGGTTCGCAGCACCTTGGCCAGCGCCGGGTTGGTCAGTCGGCTGCCCGCTGGTTTGGGGCTGCCGTCGGCCTGATAGAAGTAGGCCCGCGCGTCCGGGTCCTTGGCAAGGTAAGGATCCTTGGCTAGCAGTGCGGCCAGCCGCGGGCTTATCACGAATCCCTGCTCCGCGAGGGCGATGGCGGGCTCGAACAGCGCAGCCCAGGGCAGCTTGCCGTAACGCTGGTGGGCCAGCGCCAGTGCCCGCACCGTGCCGGGGGCGCCCACCGAGCGCCCGCCCACCACGCCGTCGTAGAAGGCCATCGGCTTGCCATCCTTCATGAACAGCTGATCGGTGGCGGCGGCGGGGGTTGTCTCGCGGCCATCCACCGCCGCGACTTTCTGGCCATCCCACACCAGCATGAGGGATCCGCCGCCGATGCCGGAGGATTGCGGCTCCACCAAGGTCAACACCAGCTGCACCGCGATGGCGGCGTCCACCGCGCTGCCACCGGCCTGGATCATCTGGTAGCCCGCCTCCACCGCCAGCGGGTTGGCGGCGGCCACCATGAAGTCGCGGCCTTGCCAGCCCTGTTTGTCCTGCCAGCCGCTGGCGGCCTCCGGCGCGATCAGGGTGTGGGCGGGGGGCGCTTGCATCTGCTGAGTGGCGCAGCCGGCCAGCAGTGCGAGGGCGATGGCCAGCCCCAGTGGTTTGCGCAACATGACACTCTCCTTGTCTGTTTTATGAGCATGAGTGGGGGACTATGTCACGATTGGCGCTAATGACTCAAGTTGTTGAATCAGATCAACAAGTTACTCATCTATCAACAAGTCGCTTCGAGCGTATGCCCATAAAAAAACCGCCCGGAGGCGGTTTTTTGCAATCAGGCTGAGCCAAGTCGCTTAGATGGACTGCTCTTCACCGCCCAGGGCGGCAAACAGGGCCGGGATGAACTGGGCCAGCTCGGCGGTGACCAGGGCGAAGTCGGCATCCAGACGGGCGGCCGGATCTTCGCTGGTGACGTCGTCGTTTTGCTCGCGCAGCTCTTCGCTGAATTTCAGGCGCTTGATGGAGAGATCGTCCCCCAGCACGAAGCTCAGGGTTTCGCCCCAGTTGAGGGCCAGCTTGGTAACCAGCTTGTCGTTGGCCAGGTGGTTCTTGATCTCGTCCGTCATCAGATCCTGCTGCTTGCAGCGGATGATGCCGCCGTGCTCCATGGCGCTGCGCAGCTCGGCCTCGTCCTCCAGGGTGAAGGAGGCGGGCAGGTTGCCCTCGTTCAGCCACTCGGTCATGGTGATCTCGGGCGGGTTCTTGAGGGCCACCGGCACCACCGGCAGGGTGCCGATGGATTTGCGCAGCAGGGCCAGCAGGTCATCCGCCTTCTTGGCGGATCCCGCGTCCACCACCATCAGGTTGTCGGCCGGATTGATCCAGGCGAAGGTCTGGCTGGTGCGGCTGAAGGCGCGTGGCAGCAAGGTGTGGAGGATCTCCTCCTTGAGCGCTTCCTTCTCTTTCTTCTTGAGGGCGCGGCCCTGCTCGAACTCGATCGCTTCTACCTTCTCCGCCAGCATCTCCTTGACCACGGTGCCGGGCAGCATCTTCTCTTCCTTGCGGGCACAGATGAGGATGTGGCCGGCGGCGGAGTGGGTCAGGGTGGAGCCGAATTTGCCAAGGGGCTTGACCCACCCGAACCGGGAGATGTCCTGGCTGCCGCACGGGGTGAAGGCACAGGCTTCCAGCTGGGTTTCCAGCTGCTCGACGGTCAGCTCGAAGGGGCGGGTAAAGCGATAAATCTGCAGGTTTTTAAACCACATGGCGTCCTCGGTCTCATAGATTGTCCGGCGGGCATTGTACTAGAGAGGCGCTTTGTGATCAGCCAATCATTCTTGTTAAATAAAGGGCGATCGACTTCACAGGGAGTCATATTCGTCCCCAAAGCCGTCATCAAACTCCCCTAGACTGCGGATGTTCAGGTTGTTAACAAGGATACCAATATGCTGAGGGCGAGTCGGTCCGACGACATGGACGAGATCGTCGAAATCTGGTTGCTGGCCTCCCTGCAGGCCCACGACTTTGTCGATGCTTCCTGCTGGTGGCAGGCCCAGGAAGATCTGCGCACCCGCTATCTCGATCACGCCCGCATCTGGGTGTTCGAGGAGCGCGGCGAGCTGCTCGGTTTCATGGCGCTGGTGGATGACTACCTGGCGGCCCTCTTTGTGCGCCCCGACCGCCAGGGGCGGGGAGTGGGCCATGCCCTGCTGCAGGAGGCCAAATCCAAGGGGGCCCGGCTGCATGCGCGGGTGTTCGTGGAAAACGATCTGGCGGTGCGCTTCTATCGTCGCCACGGTTTCGTGATCGAGGGGGAGGTGGCCGATCCTCTCACCGGTCATCCCCAGTACCAGATGTGCTGCGAGCCCGCCTGAATCTGCCGGCCGCGCCGGGTATGGCTTGAAAAAGGGGAGGCATATCCTCATCTTGTCTGCATCGGGTGCCGCTGACACCTCCTCCATACGAGCCGTTTTTCATGAAGATCCTGCATACCGCCGACTGGCATCTTGGCCATCAACTCCATGGCCACGATCGCCGTTTTGAACACGACGCCTTTCTCGACTGGCTGGCAGACACCATCAAGCGCCGCGACATCGACGCCCTGCTGGTGGCGGGCGACCTGTTCGATACCGCCAACCCCCCCGCCAGCGCCTGGCAGCAGCTCTACCGCTTTCTGGCGCGTCTGCGCGCCGAGCACCCGGCACTGGAGATGGTGCTGATCGGCGGCAACCACGACTCTCCCTCCAAGCTGGATGCCCCCCACGAGCTGCTGCGCGCCTTCGACCTGCATCTGGTGGGCAGTATCAGCCGGGACGACGAGGGGCAGCTCGAGACCGAGCGTCTGCTGGTGCCGCTGCGAGGCAAGGATGGCGAGGTGGCCGCCTGGTGCGCCGCCGTGCCGTTTCTGCGCAGCAGCGATCTGCGCCCCGACGGGCTCAGCGAGGGGCAGGACAGACTGATCGAAGGGGTACGCCAGGTCTATGAGGCGGTGCTGAGCGAGGGGCGTGCGCGCTGCCATCCGGATCAGGCCCTCATCGCCATGGGCCACGCCTATCTGGCGGCGGGCCAGCTCTCCGAGCTCTCCGAGCGGCGGGTGCTCGGCGGCAACCAGCATGCCCTGCCTGCCGAGCTGTTTGCCGCCGCCGACTACACGGCGCTGGGTCATCTGCACCTGGCTCAGAGCCCGGCCGAGGGGGTGCACTACAGCGGCTCGCCGCTGCCGCTCTCACTGGCCGAGGCGAACTACAACCATCAGGTGCTGGAGGTGACGTTTGAGGGGGGCAAGCTGGCCCGGCTTGAGCGGATCCCGGTGCCCCGCGCGGTGGAGATGATCCGGCTGCCCCAGAGCGGTCTCGACGAGGCGCTCCGGGCCATCGAGGCGCTGGCGCTGCCCGCTTGCCCGCAGCAGGCGCAGCCCTTCCTCGAGGTGCGGCTGCTGCTGCCCAAACCCGAGGCCCGCATCCGCGAGCGTGTGCTGGCCGCCATCGGTGACAAGCCGGTGCGCCTTGCCCGCATCACGACCAGTTATCAGGGCTCGGGCCAGGGGCTGGCGGATGGTGCCGGCCAGCGCCGGCTCGATGAGCTCTCCCCCACCGAGGTGTTTCGCCTCTGCTATCAGCGTCAGTTCGACGGGGAGCCGGAGGCCGAGCTGGTAGCGTCGTTTGAAGAGATTTTGGAGCAGGTGAAGGAGGCAAATGCATGAAAATCTTGTCGCTGTCAGGGGAGAATCTGGCCAGCCTGACCGGCCCCTTTACCATCGATTTTGCCGGTGGCGCCCTAGGGATTTCCGGCCTGTTTGCCATCACCGGCAATACCCGGGCTGATGGGGGCAAGAGCATGCGCGATATCGGGTCGGTATGGATGGAGGCGTGTGGCGTATGAAGATCCTCTCTTTGAGTGGTGAGAACCTTGCCAGCCTGACCGGTCAATTCACCATCGATTTTGCTGGTGGCGCCCTGGGGGCCGCCGGCCTGTTTGCCATCACCGGCAATACCGGCGCCGGCAAGAGCACCCTGCTCGATGCCATCTGTCTGGCGCTCTACGACGAGATGCCGCGCTTCATCGCCAACCGCAAGAACGTGGCCGAAGTGGGCCGCATGGATGACGAGGAGAAGCTCAAGGCCAACGACGTGCGCGGCATCCTCAGCCGCGGCCACGCCAGCGGTTTTGCCGAGGTGCAGTTTCGCGGCTGTGACGGCCGCGTCTGGCTGGCCCGCTGGGCGGTGCGTCGGGCCCGCAACCGCGCCGAGGGGCGCTTTCAGGCCCAGGAGCGCAGCCTGACCGACGTAGCGTCGGGCCAGGTGTTCAGTGGCAGCAAGCGGGAGCTGCAGGATCGCATCGACGAGCTGGTGGGGCTTTCCTGGGAGCAGTTTCGCCGCGCCGTCATCCTGCCACAGGGGGAGTTTGCCGCCTTCCTCAAATCGAGCGCCGACGAGCGTTCGGCCCTGCTCGAACGGATGACCGGCACCGAGCTCTACTCCGCCATCTCGGTCCAGACCCATGAACGGGCGCGGGAGGAGCAGCAGAAACTGGCCGCCATCAGCCAGCGGCTCGGCGACGTGGCGCTGATGGACGAGGCGACTCGCGAGCAGTGGGTGAGCCAGCAGGTGAGCCTCGCTACCAGCCTCAAACACGAGCAGCAGCAGCAGCAGCTGATGCAGGACTTGCGCGATCTCAATGGCCGCATTGCCGCCCAGTTGCAGGCCTGTCAGGAGGGAGAGGCGGCCCTTGCCGCGGCCGAGGCGGCCCATGGTGCGGCCGCCCCCGAGCGCGAGGAGTTCGCCCGCGCCGAGCTGGCCCAGGTGGCCCGCGCCGATCACGACGAGCTGGCCCGCCTCACCCTGGAGGTGCAGCAGCAGGAGAAGGCGCTGGCCGAGCTTGGTCCCGAACTTGGCAAGCTGGAGGAGCAGACCCAGCAGAGCGCCCTCACCGAACAGCAGCTGCTGGCGGAAAAGATCGCCGCCGAGCGCGAGTGGGGCGCTCTGCAGCCCGAGCTCAAACGGGCGCAGGAGCTCGACACCCGCATTCGGGAAAAGCAGCAGCAACTGCAGAAGATCCAGCAGGAGGGGGCGCAGGAGCGGGAAGTCCAGCTCACTCTGGAGCAGGGCTGGCGCCAGCAGCGCCAGCAGGTGGAGCAGCTCAAGGCCCAGCACCAGCAGTGGGGCGCCTGGCTTGAGGAGCACAAGGAGCTGGCGCCGGTGGCCCGCCAGTGGCAACCCCTGCTCACCGCCATGCAGGATTGGGCCGAGGATGCCGACAGGCTGCAGCAGCTCCTTACCCTGCGCGAACACAAGCTGCGCGCCCTCAGGCAGTTGCAGCACCAGCTGGAGCAGGGGCAGCAGGAGCGCGACTACTGGCAGCGCGAGCAGGAGCGGCTGCAGCAGCAACAGCACGAGCTGCAGGAGCAGCAGTGGGAGGGGCGCCTGGCCAAGGCGCAGGAGCAGTGGCAAGGGCAGACCGAGCAGCTGGGCCAGCTGCGCCAGCTGCTGGAGCTGGCCGACTATGGCCGCAATCACGGCGAGCAGCATGGTCGCCTGCAGCAGGAGATCGCCCAGCTGGAGCAGGCGCTCGGCAAGCTGGCCATCCTCGGCGACGAGCTGACGCCAGCCCGCGAGCGGCTCGCCCTGCAACGGGACGAGGCGCGTCACGCACTGGAACAGTCCCGTGCCATCGCCAGTTTCGAGCAGCATCGCCACATCCTGCGCGACGGTGAACCTTGCCCACTCTGCGGCGCCGAGGAGCACCCCTATCACCAGAGCCAGCCACAGGTGGCGGGCATTCTGGGGCAGTTGGCGGAGCGCGTCCGCAGCCTGGAGCTCGAGTGGGAGCGACTCAATCACCAATACATTCAGTGCGAGAGCGAGCGCCAGGAGCTGGCCCGCCAGCTGGCGGTGCGTCAGCAACATCTGCCTGAGCTGGAGACGCGCGCCGAGCAGCTGACCCAGCGCTGGCAGCAACTGGGCGGTGCCGAACTGCTGGGCCATCCGCTGCCGCTGCGTCAGAGCCCGATCGAGTGGAACGAATTGATGAGTACCCTGCTCGGCCGCGGCCAGAGTCTGGAGCAGGGGCTGGCCCGCAGCCAGCAGCAGCTGCGCGAGGCCCAGCTCGGCCAGCAGCAGTTGCAGGCCGTGCGCCAGCAGCTGAGTCAGCTGGCCAGTCAGCACCAGCAGTTCGAGCAGCAGTGGCAGGAGGCCGACCGCCAGCGCATCGCCCTGGAAGGGGAGGTGAAGGCGATGGGCGAGCAGGAAACGACCCTGCGCCAGCGCCTTGAGCAGGGAGGCAGCCGGCTCGATGAGCAGATGGGAGGCCAGCCCTGGCATCAGTGGCTGGGCAGCCAGCAGTGGCACGAGTGGCAGCGGGCCTGCGAGGCCTGGCTGCACGGCCAGAGTGAGTGGGAGCGGCTGACCGGCGAGATTGCCAGCCTCACGCCGGCCCTGAGCGCCCAGGAGGCACGCCTGCAGACCCAGCGCGAGCTGCTGCACAAGCTCGAGCGCGACTACAAGGAGCATGAACAGCAACGACAGGGGCTGGTTACCAGCCGTGCCACCTGTCTGGGGGGGGAGGAGATTGCCCTGGTCGAAAGCCGCTGGCAGCAGCGGCTGCAGCAGCTGGCCAGCGAGCTGGAGACGATGCAGGGGGCGGCCCGCGCCCTGCGCGAGCGCCAGACCGAGCTCAAGACCCGTCTCAGCCATCTGGAGCAGGAGAAGCAGGTGAGCAGTCGGCGGCGGCGGGAGGTGCTGGGGCGCTGGGCTGCCCACGCCAGCAGCCTCGGCATCGCCGAATACGACCTGCGCCGCCTGCTGGCCATGAGCCCGGATGAACTCAAGGCGCGCCGCGCCGCCTTGCAGGCGCTGGAGGATGCCCGCGCCGAGGCGCGAACCCGTTTGACCGAGCGGCAGCGGGCGCTGGCGCTGGAGGAGAGCAAGCTGGATCGTTACCGCGAGCATCACCCCGAGCTGGCCGCGTTGGCGCCGCAGGAGCTCGACAGCCGGCTGACGGCGCTGGAGGCGCACTGCCGCACCCTCGACGAGCAGCTGTTCCAGTGCAAGAGCACGCTGGCCCAGGCCGAGGCGGCGGCCCTCAAGGCGGGTTCTTTGCAGGAGGAGCTGGCCGCCCAGCAGGCGGTGGCGGATCACTGGCAGCGCCTATCCGACCTTATCGGCTCGGCCAGCGGCGCCAAGCTGCGCACCTTCGCCCAGAGCCTCACGCTGGAGCGGTTGCTGCTGGAGGCCAACGCCCAGCTCGCCGAGCTCTCCCCCCGCTATCGACTGGAGCGGGTGCCCGGCACCGATCTGGCGCTACAGGTGGTGGATCTCGACATGGGGGACGAGGTGCGCTCGGTGGACTCCCTCTCCGGCGGCGAGAGCTTCCTGGTGTCGCTGGCGCTGGCGCTGGCCCTCTCCAGCCTGTCGTCGCGCCAGACCCAGGTTGAATCGTTGTTCATCGACGAGGGCTTTGGCACGCTCGATCCTGACAGCCTGGATCTGGCGCTCTCCAGCCTCGACTCCCTGCAGGCGGCCGGCCGCCAGATCGGGGTCATCTCCCACGTGCAGACCCTGGTGGAGCGGATCGGCGTGCAGGTGCGGGTGGAGGCCCTCGGCGGCGGTGAAAGCCGGGTGGTACTGCCCGGATGACGACGGGTCGCTCATGACCATCCATGAACAAACAGGCCCCTGTCAAAGGGGCCTGTTTGTTGGTGTGCAACCTGTCGCCGGTTATTTGCGCTCGGGCAGCATATTGGTCAGGGTGTTGTCCTTGAGCACATGGTGGTGGTAGATGGCTGCCGCCGCGTGCAGGGCAATCAGCGCATAGCCAATGTTGGCCAGCGTCTCGTGCAGCTCCTTGATGGTGCCCTTCAGGCCGTCGTCGGGGGCGATGAGGGCGGGGAGTTCCAGGCCGAAGAAGGGGATGGGCTTGCCGCCTGCGCTCAGCAGCAGCCAGCCCAGCAGCGGGGTGAGGATCAGGAAGCCATAGAGTGCCAGGTGGGCGAGCTTGGCCAGCGTGAGCATCAGGGGGGAGAGCTCGGGCACGATACGCGGTGAGGGGCTACCCACGCGCACCAGCAGGCGCACGACCACCAGCGCCAGGATCAGCAGACCCACCATGAAGTGAAACTCCTTCATCAGGTCGCGGCCGGCCGACCCTTTGGGGAAGATGTCCCTGAACTCCATCAGCGCATAGACGGCGATCATCAGCAGCAGGGTCAACCAGTGCAGCCCTATGCTCAGGCTGCCATAACGTTGTTCGGTATTTTTCAACATGCTCATATCCTTCTCGGGGCTCGCATTGCATCAAGGGTGGTCGCATCGGGCATCCTGCCCCCGCACCATTCCTTTTCATGTTACCGCGCAGATGTGTCAAAACCTTGATCTCGGTGTGTTTTTTAACATCTTATTTGCAACTCGCCCGACACGCTCTGTGCCGAGTCTATGCTTCTGATCAACAGGACCATGCTGGCCCTGCTGGTGAGGGGTTGCATCATGAAGCATCTGAGAGTGGGCGTGCTGGCAGGCTTGATGCTGCTGGCCATGCTGCTGGGGATGACGGGGGTTGACGAGGAGCGGCTGGCTGCGGCAGAACCTGGCCGACCGACTCATTTTTCAGCCTATCTTGGTTTGTTGCCGGGGCTTATCGATTCCAACGGCACAGGTCCCTTCGTCGACCTGGTCAAGGCCATCGCCGGGCTGGATGACGGGGTGGAGGTGAGCGTGATGGTCTATCCCATGTCCCGTGCCACCCGCAGCGTGGTGGTGGGGGAGGCGGACTTCAACCTGCCGGCGCTGCGCAACCCCTACATCGACGAGTCCATGCTGCCCTATCGCTTCAGCTCGGCGACCTTTGGCAAGGTGACCCACGTGCTCTACAGCAACAGTGCGGCGCCCATTACTCCCGCCATGGTGCTGGGTTACGAGTACACCAAGCGGGATCTGCTCATCGAGGGGGTGACCGACTTCTGGCCCTTCTCGGTCAAGCGTTCCCTCTCGCTCGAGCAATCCCTCGGCAAGTTGAGCCGGGGCCGCATCGATGCTTTTCTGTGGGCGCAGGAGGAGGCGGATTTCACCCTGCGCAAGATGGGGCTGACCAATATCCACCGGGTCTATTTCGGTGAGTTCGACGATGTGTTCATCATCCCCAAGGGGCCGAAAGGGGATGCGGTCGACCGCTTCCTGACCCAGTCCATCGAGCGGCTCAGAGCCTCCGGTCAGCTCGACAAGATCTACTCCGGCATTCACGGTCCCTATCAGGAGTGGCAACCGGGAGAAAATGCTGCGACCAAGGCGGTCAGAGCCGCGCAATGAGCGCTTTACCCGCGATCAGCGCTCACTTACCTTGGAACGGTACCTTGGTAAAGGAGTTACCTTGAACATCACCGATCCTGTGATCCTGACCGAGCTGCAGCAAATCCTGTTTCGCTCCTTCGACGTGATCCCGTTTCCGATCCTGATTTCGGAATCCGCCTGCAGCGAGACGCTGGGCAGCATACCCACCCGACTGTCGGAGATCCCGGCCCGTCATCACAGGTTCGTGAACCGGGCCTTCGTGACTCAGCTGGGTTACGATCTGACGGATCTGCCCGACATGGCCAGCTGGTTTGCCACCGTCTATCGCGATGAAGAGAGCAGGGCCCAGGCGATTGAGCGCTGGAACCAGGCGGTGATGACCAGCCTGGCCAACGGCGCGGCGGTGGCCGAGATGAGCGCCTGTCTCTACTGCAAGAACGGCCAGCGGCGCTGGTTTACCATCACGGCCCAGCTGACGGCCGATGCCATGCCGGGCTGGCACATAGTGACGCTGCGTGACATTCACGACCTGCACTGCATGATAGAGGAGGTGAGCCGGCTCTCCTGCACCGATCCGCTGACCGAGCTCGGCAATCGGCGTGCCGCCGGCCAGCAGTTGCAGGCGCTCTGGCTGCGGGGGGAGCCCTTCTCGGTGATCCTCTGCGATATCGACCACTTCAAGCAGATCAATGATCGCTATGGCCATCCCGCCGGGGATGCGGCGTTGTGCGAGGTGGCCCGCATCATGACGCGGCAGCTGCAGCCCGCAGAGCATCTGGCCCGCTGGGGCGGGGAGGAGTTCCTGTTGATCCTGCCTGGGATGGATGCCGAACAGGTGGTCGAGCGAGCCGAGCAGTTGCGCCGGCAGTTTGTCGGCCATGCCGTGGGCTGGCAGGGAGAGCACTTCTCCCTGACGGTTAGCCTGGGTTGTGCCACCCAGGAGGAGGGACAGGGCATCGACAGTCTGTTGCAGGTGGCGGACAAGGCGCTCTACCAGGCCAAGACCAACGGCCGCAACCGGGTGGTATTTGGCAGGGCCTAGCCGGAAAACGCCCATAAAAAAACCGAAGCCAGGGCTTCGGTTTTTTGTTGCGGCGACGGGCTCTGGGCCCATGTGGCCTTATTTTTTGATGCGGATCACCGGGGTCTCGCCCACGGTCACGGCACCCGTCATCTTCACCAGCTCTTTGATCTCGTCCATGTTGGAGATGACCACCGGAGTCAGGGTAGATTTGGCTTTGGCTTCCAGAACGGCCAGATCGAACTCGATGATGGTGTCACCGCGCTTGACCTGCTGACCTTCCTGGGCGATGCGCTTGAAGCCTTCGCCTTTCAGTTCAACGGTGTCGATACCGAAGTGAACGAACAGCTCGATACCAGAGTCGGATTCCAGCGAGAACGCGTGGTTGGTCTCGAAGATCTTGCCGATGGTGCCGTCGCACGGAGCAACCATCTTGTTGCCAGCCGGCTTGATGGCGATGCCGTCGCCGACGATCTTCTCGGCGAAGACTACGTCGGGCACATCTTCGATCGGTACGATTTCGCCTGACAGCGGGGCAAAGATTTCGATGCCGCCGGTATCAGAACTGTCATCGGAAACCAGTTTCTTCAGTTTATCAAACAGACCCATAGTAAAAGCTCCTAGAGATGATTGTCGCTGTTTGCAGCCGATCTTAGCAGACTGCCTTCTGCTTAATAAAGTTATCTACACAGGCTTCGATTTCGGCGGCGGTGGCAAAGCTCAGCGCTTGATCAGCCATGGCCTTCACATCTTCGAAGTTGGTGTTGCGGATAAGCTTCTTGATACGCGGTACAGAGATGGCGCTCATGGAGAACTCATCCAGACCCATACCCAGCAGCAGCAGGGTGGCACGCTCGTCACCAGCCAGTTCACCACACATACCGGTCCACTTGCCTTCGGCGTGGGATGCATCGATAACCATCTTGATCAGCGTCAGGACGGAGGGTGACAGCGGGTTGTACATGGCGGAAATCATCTCGTTACCGCGGTCGACAGCCAGGGTGTACTGGGTCAGGTCGTTGGTACCGATACTGAAGAAATCCACTTCCTTGGCCAGATGATGAGCCATCACGGCAGCAGCCGGGGTCTCGATCATGATACCCACTTCGATGGATTCATCAAAGGCTTTGCCTTCGGTACGCAGTTCGGCTTTCAGCGTCTCTACGGTAGCCTTCAGGCTGCGGAACTCTTCGACAGAGATGATCATCGGGAACATGATGCGCAGTTTGCCGAAGGCAGACGCACGCAGGATGGCCCGCAGCTGGGCGTGCATGATGTCGGCGCGATCGAAGAAGATCCGCACGGCACGCCAGCCCAGGAAGGGGTTCATCTCTTTCGGGAAATTCATGTAGGGCAGTTCTTTGTCGCCGCCGATGTCCATGGTGCGCACGATGATCGGCTGATCCGGCATCGCTTCGGCCACTTCTTTGTAGGCTTTGAACTGCTCGTCTTCGGTCGGCAGCGCGTCACGGTCCATGAACAGGAACTCGGTACGGTACAGACCCACGCCTTCGGCGCCGTTGCGGATGGCACCTTCGGTATCCTTGACGGTACCGATGTTGGCGCACACTTCGACCTGATGGCCATCCAGCGTGATGGCAGGCAGATCTTTCAGTTTGGCCAGTTCATCTTTCTCGGCCTGGAACTGGGCCTGGAATTGCTTGGCTTCGTTCAGTTGTTCGGCTGTCGGATTGATGATGATCTGGTTGTTGATCGCGTCCAGCACCAGCACGTCACCATTCTTGACGCGCTCGGTGATGTCGTTGGTACCCACGATGGCCGGCAGCTCCAGGGAGCGGGCCATGATGGAGGTGTGGGAAGTACGGCCACCGATGTCGGTGACGAAACCCAGCACGTATTTCAGGTTGATCTGAGCGGTTTCGGACGGGGTCAGGTCTTTGGCGACCAGGATCACCTCTTCGTCGATGGTGCTCAGGTTGACAACGGCGATGCCCAGTACGTTCTTGACCAGACGGGTACCGATGTCACGGAAGTCGGTGGCGCGCTCGCGCAGATAGGGATCATCCAGCTCGGCCATCATCTTCGCGTACTGCTCGATGACCTCGTAGATGGCCTTGTCAGCGGTGGCCTTGTTGTCTTTGATGAAGGATCTGATATCCCCTTCCAGCTCTTCATCTTCGAGCAGCATGATGTGGCCTTCGAAGATGGCCTCTTTTTCTTCACCGAAGGTGCGACCAGCCATCTCTTTGATGGCTTCCAGCTGTGCGGCTGACTTGGTGCGGGCTTCGAGGAAGCGGTTGATTTCGGCATCAATCTGTTCGGCAGCGATTTTGCCCTGATTGATAACGATTTCATCTTCTTTCAGAAGAAGCGCCTTGCCGAATGCGATACCGGGGGACGCAAGAATGCCAGATATCATAATCCTTCCTATTAAAACGACTGTGGGGGAGGAATAAAGCTGGATTACTCCAGCTCGTCCATCAGGGCAACCAGCTTCTCAACGGCTTTCTGAGCGTCCGGGCCGTCGGCCTGGATGGTCACGTTGGTGCCTTTGGTCAGGCCCAGGGTCTGCAGCTTGAACAGGCTCTTGGCGCTGGCGGATTTGCCACCGGAGACCACAGTGATCTCGCTTTGGAATTCTTTGGCTTCTTTCACGAACTGAGCTGCCGGACGGGTGTGCAGGCCGTTTTCAGCAGTAATAACAACAGACTTCTCGTACATGGTTTCACCCCATATTATTGATATTTTTTGGTGTGAGGGATGCTTTTGACGCTTCCTTCTCGCACCGTGTCAGTATGGATATGTTGTAAAGTAACGAAATCAGACCTGCAATGGTTTAATCCAGGTCAATTTTCTGTGCAGTATTCGGTGTCTGCCTCAACTCTTTTCCGTTATCGCTCTACAAGCCGCGTCAATGCTGGTTTGAAATTATTTTATAACGAAAAATAACACTTTGTTACTTTGTGATACCTAGTCGGCAAACACCTCGTGACGCGGCACAGGATATGAGATTTATCACAGAATGTCTGCTTTTTTTGTCGCTGGGTTGCTTGTTATTTTACCCCGAAAAATAAGGGGTCGACTGGCGCTGCCAAGTGCTCAGTCTAGCTCATAAAGAAACGGCGCTCCTGGGAGCGCCGTTGTTTTGAAATAATCCGATCACTTATTGCTGCAGTTCCTGCTCGCTGAACACCCCGGCAAACAGGGCGCTGGAGAGGTAACGCTCGGCGGCGCTCGGCAGAATGACGACGATGGTCTTGTCGGCAAACTCCGGCAGTTCGGCGAGGCGGGCTGCGGCCACCACGGCGGCGCCTGAGCTGATCCCGGCCAGGATCCCTTCCTCTTCCATCAGGCGGCGAGCCATCTCGATAGCATCATCGCTGTTCACCTGCTCGACGCGATCCAGCAGGGTGAGGTCCAGGTTGCCCGGGATGAAGCCGGCACCGATGCCCTGGATTTTGTGGGGACCGGGTTTGATTTCAAGGCCGGCCAGACGCTGGCTGATCACCGGTGATTCGCTCGGCTCGACGGCGACGGAGACCACCGCCTTGCCCTTGGTCTGTTTCAGGTAGCGAGAGACACCCGTGATGGTGCCGCCGGTGCCGACGCCAGCCACGAACACATCCACCTGACCGTCGGTGGCGTCCCAGATCTCGGGGCCTGTGGTCTTCTCGTGGATTTCCGGGTTGGCGGGGTTTTCAAACTGTTGCAGCAGCACGTATTTGCCCGGCTCGGACTCGAGGATCTCATTGGCCTTGGCAATGGCGCCCTTCATGCCGAGCGGCCCTTCGGTCAGCACCAGATTGGCGCCGAGTGCCTTGAGCAGCTTGCGGCGCTCCAGGCTCATGGTGGCCGGCATGGTCAATGTGATGGGATAGCCACGGGCGGCGGCCACGAAGGCCAGAGCAATACCCGTGTTACCGCTGGTTGGTTCGATGATCTCCTTGCCCTTGGTGAGGACGCCGCGTTTCTCGGCATCCCAGATCAGGTTGGCGCCGATGCGGCACTTGACGCTGAAGCTCGGGTTACGGCTCTCAATCTTGGCCAGCACGCGGCCCTTGGTAACACGGTTGAGACGAACCAGCGGGGTGTGACCTATGGTCTGGCTGTTGTCCTCAAAAATTTTGCTCATGGTGCTATCCCTGTTTGTTACGGCGATGAAACAAGATTACCCTGTGGTTTCTGAATGAGAAGTGACGATTTGTTATAACAATATGTTATTACAAGATATAGAGCTTATTCTTTCTTATTGAGGCCTCGATCTCAAAAAGGTCTTTCATCGTCAAAGGAATGGACGTTATGGGATTTGCAGGAAGCGATCGCTATCTCGCCTCTGAATCGCTCAAGATGGCGGTCAATGCCGCCATCGTGCTGGAAAAGCCTTTGCTTATCAAAGGGGAACCCGGCACAGGCAAGACCGAGCTGGCCGAAGCGGTGGCCCGCCATCTGGGCACCGAGCTTATCGCCTGGCACATCAAATCCACTACCAAAGCCCAGCAGGGGCTCTATGAGTACGATGCGGTGGCCAGGCTGCGCGACTCCCAGCTCGGCGACCCCAGGGTAGGGGAGATCAGCCACTACATCCGTCGTGGCAAACTGTGGCAGGCCTTCACTGCCGACCAGCGCCCGGTGCTGCTCATCGATGAAATCGACAAGGCGGACATCGAGTTCCCCAACGATCTGCTGCAGGAGCTGGATCGGATGGAGTTCGACGTCTACGAGACCGGCGAGCGAGTCAAGGCCCAGCAGCGGCCGGTGGTCATCATCACCTCCAACAATGAGAAGGAGCTGCCGGACGCCTTCCTGCGCCGCTGCTTCTTCCACTACATCCGCTTCCCCGACAAGGCCGAGATGCAGGCCATCGTCAAGCTCCACTACCCCGACCTCAAGGAGAGCCTGCTCGGCGAGGCGATGGATCTCTTCTTCGAGTTGCGCGAGGTAGAGGGGCTGCGCAAGAAGCCGTCCACCTCGGAGCTGCTGGACTGGATCCGGCTGCTGTTGGCCGACGACATCGCCCCCGAGGCGATGCGCACCCGCGAGCCGGGCAAGCTGGTGCCCGCCCTCTACGGCGCCCTGCTCAAGACCGAGCAGGACCTGCATCTCTTTGAGAAGCTCGCCTTTCTGGCCAGACGCGGCAGCTGACTGATGCTGATCGACTTTTTTACCCACCTGCGCCGCCACAAGCTCCCCTGCAGTCTGCGTGAACTGCTGGACTTGCACGCGGGGCTGGCAGCCCGGCTGGCCAGTCTCGACATGGACGAGTTCTACCAGCTTTCCCGCTGCCTGCTGGTGAAAGACGAGGCGCACTATGATCGCTTCGATCGCGCCTTCGCCGAGTATTACGAGGGGTTGGCCGCCATCCCCCTGTTGCCGGAGAGCCTGCCCGAGGAGTGGCTGCGCCAGGAGTTCGAGCGGCTATTGAGCGCCGAGGAGAAGGCATTGCTCACATCCCTCGGCGGACTCGACCAACTGCTGGCGACCCTCAATCAGCGGTTAAGCGAACAGAAAGAGCGTCACGCCGGCGGCAACAAGTGGGTGGGTACGGGGGGCAGCAGCCCGTTCGGCCACGGCGGTTTTCACCCGGAAGGAGTGCGCATGGGGGGAGAGGGCCAGCATGGCAAGGCGGTCAAGGTGTGGGAGGCGCGCCACTATCGCAACTTCAGCGACGATTCACCGCTGGGGCAACGGGCCATCCAGCTGGCGCTGCGCAAGCTCAGGCGCTGGGTGCGCAAGGGCAACCCCGACGAGCTGGATCTCGACGACACCATCCAGAGCACGGCCAGACAGGGCTGGCTCGATGTGAAGCTCAGACCCGAGCGCCACAACGGGGTCAAGCTGCTGGTCTTCTTCGACGTGGGGGGATCCATGGATGCCCACGTGGCCGAGGTGCAGCGCCTCTTCTCGGCCCTGCGCCACGAGTTCAAGCATCTGGAGTACTTCTATTTTCACAACTGTCTCTACGACTTCGTCTGGCAGGACAACGCCCGCCGGCACGAGGCGCGCTTCGATACCCTGCGCCTGCTGCGCACCTACGGCAGCGACTACAAGGTGATCCTGGTGGGGGATGCCACCATGGGCCCCTATGAGATCACCTGGCCCGGCGGCAGCGTCGAGTATTGGAACGAGGAGGCCGGCCAGGTGTGGCTGGCCCGCCTGCAGCAGCACTTTCCCAAGCTGGTGTGGATCAACCCCACCCCGCGCCGGGAGTGGCTCTGGCATCCCTCCATCAAGCTGATGAACGAATTGATCGGCGGGCGCATGCACCCGTTGACCCTGGCGGGTCTGGCTGCGGCTATCGACCAGCTGTGACCCTCTCTACCCGAACAGACCAACAAGCCGGGAGTGAACCCGGCGAGGAGCAAAGATGACCTCTATCGTGATCAGTGGCTCAGGCCTCTATACCCCTCCCTTTGCCGTCAGCAATGAAGAACTGGTGGCCGCCTTCAACCAGTACGTGGATCTCTACAACGAGGAGAACGCCTCCGCCATCGACGCCGGCCAGCTGCCCGCCAAGCAGCATTCGAGCAGCGAGTTCATCGAGAAGGCCTCCGGCATCAAGAGCCGCTATCTGGTGAGCAAGGAGGGGGTGCTGGACCCAGACATCATGCAGCCGCTGCTGCCCGAGCGACCCGATGACAAGCCCTCCATCATGGTGGAGATGGCGGTGGCCGCCGCCGAGCAGGCGCTGATCGCCGCCGGTCGCGAGCCCGGCGAGATCGATCTGGTGATCGTCGCCGCCTCCAACATGCCGCGCCCCTATCCGGCCCTGGCCATCGAGCTGCAGCACTATCTGGGGGCGAGCGGTATGGCGTTTGACATGAACGTGGCCTGCTCCTCCGCCACCTTCGGCATCAAGACCGCCGCAGACATGCTGGCGGCTGGCAGCGCCAAACTGGCGCTGGTGGTCAACCCGGAGATCTGCTCGGGGCACCTCAACTTCCGCGATAGGGATAGTCACTTCATCTTCGGCGACGCCTGTACCGCCGTGCTGCTGGAGCGGGAGGCCGATTGCAAGGTGGCCAACCCCTGGCAACTGGTGGCCAGCAAGCTGGTGACTCAGTACTCCAACAACATCCGCAACAACTTCGGCTTCCTCAATCGGCTCAGCCCGCGCACCCGCTACGGCGATGACAAGCTGTTTCGCCAGCAGGGGCGCAAGGTGTTCAAGGAGGTGCTGCCGCTGGTGTGTGACCAGATTGCCGGCCAGCTCGATGAGCAGGGCTGGGCTGCAGATTCCCTCAGCCGGCTCTGGCTCCATCAGGCCAACCTCACCATGAACCAGTTTATCGCCCGCAAGCTGCTGGGCCACGACGCGAGCCAAGAAGAGGCGCCGGTCATTCTCGACAGCTACGGCAACACCAGCTCGGCAGGCTCCATCATTGCGTTCCACCTTCACAGCGGCGACCTTCCCACCGGGGCCCGCGGCGTGCTCTGCTCGTTCGGCGCCGGTTACTCCATCGGCAGCCTGCTGCTCACCCGTTTGTAAGGGGGCCGAGCAGCGGCAAGCAACAAAAAACCACCCGAACGGGTGGTTTTTTTATGGCTGGCTCACTGGGCCGGCTCGATGGCGAGCACTAGGCAACTGGGCTCGCTGATGCGAAAGCGTACGTTGCAGTCAAACAGCCTGACGCCGTACTCCTTGTCGTCCGGCTTGCCCTTCTTGTAGGCGGGGCGCGGATCCTGGGCCAGCACTTCGCTCACCAGCAGGCGCAGCTCGGGGTGGGCCTTGAGCCAGGGTTGCAGCAGCTGCTCCGCCTCGGGGCTGAAATTCACCGCCAGCGGCGGGGTGGGGGCATCGGGGGCGAACCCGCCGCGAGCATCCGGCAGGCTGTCGGCATACGGGATATAGGGCTTGATGTCGACGATGGGGGTGCCATCGAGCAGGTCCACCGCCCCCAGCTCGAGCCAGAGTTTGCCGCGCTCACGACCGACCCCGTGCAGCTCGACCACCGAGAGGCCGAGCGGGTTGGGGCGAAAGGTGGAACGGGTGGCAAACACCCCGACCCGCTCGTTGCCGCCCAGGCGCGGCGGGCGCACCGTTGGGTGCCAGCCCTGCGCCATGGTCTGGTGAAACACGAAGCTGAGCCAGAGGTGGGAGAATTGCTCGATGCCGCGCAGCACGTCCGGCTGATCGTAGGGGGGCTGCAGCTCGAGGCGGGCGCGGGCCGATTTGACCAGACCGGGCTGGCGCGGGATGGCGAACTTCTCCTTGTAGGGAGAGCGGATGATACCCAGGGTGTCGATTTCGAACTTCATGGCGGATCCTGACTGAAAACCCCGGCAATGTAGCACAGCGGCCCTCAAAACGCAGGCTTGCCCGCCGGCCGGTGGCTGCATGCTTGCCGTGATCCCGCTCCCATCCCGGCCGCTTCGGGGCTGTATCGCGCCGCCAAGTTGCGTAGGGTGGGCGCAGGATGAGTGAAAGGCGCGTCCGCCAGCAGGGCGGCTCGCTACAACCGGCGTGACCGCAGGAGAGGGGCCGCGCCGCACAGGAGAGACAGGGATGAAACTGCTGATCATCGGCGGCACCGGATTTCTGGGGCGCCATCTCACTGCGCTGGCGCTGGATTGGGGCCACGAGGTGACCTTGTTCAATCGCGGCCGACGCCAGCACCCGGACTGGCGCGAGCTCAGCCAACTGCAGGGGGACCGGGATCAGGACCTGACCCCGCTGCATCGCTATCAGGGAAGCTGGGATCTGGCCATCGACACCTGCTGCTATCGCCCCGAACAGGCGGCGAGCCTCTCGGCCGCCCTGCTCGGGCGCTGCGAGCGGTTGATCTTCATCTCCACCATCAGCGTCTATCGCGACTTTGCCCACCCGGGGCAGGACGAGTCGGCGCCGCTGCACGCGATTGCCGAGGGGGAGATGCCGGAGGATTACGGTCCCCTCAAGGTGCTGTGCGAGGCCACGTATCGGGCCCGTTGGGGCGAGCGACTCTGCGTTTTGCGCCCAGGTGTCTTGTACGGCCCCCATGATCCCACCGGTCGGCTGGCCTGGTGGGTGAAACGGGTGCAGCAGGGCGGCCCCTGGCTGCTGCCGGGGCAGGGGGAAGATCGGCTGCAATATCTGGACGTGCGCGACTGCGCCGAGTTTGTGCTGCGGGCCGCCGAGCAGCAATTGAGCGGCATCTTCAATCTGGTCAAGCCCGGTATCGCACTGAACGACTGGGTGGATCGCCTGGCCGCCAGGCTGGCTCCCGCCACTGCGATCGTGCCCGAATGGGCACCCTGGCCCGCACTGCTGGCCGCCGGGGTGGAGCCCTGGCAGAGCTATCCGACCCTGTTGCCCAATGAGCAGCCCGAGTATGCCGGTTATGGCCGCATCAGCGCCGAGGCGGCCATCGTGCAGGGCCTCAACTTTCGGCCGCTGGAGGAGACGGTGGCGGATGTGGCTGAGTGGCTGGCCGGCGCACCGGACGCCGCGGTGGCCGCCGGCATCACGGCCGAGCAGGAGACGCGGCTGCGTCAGCTTGTCTGGTAGTGTGGCCGGCAAGTGCGGCAGCAAAGCAAAAGGGCATCGAGAGATGCCCTTTTCTTTTCGGCGTGAGCGCAGCTACTCGGTGCGCATGGCGGCGCCGGCGGCGGTCAGTTGCTCGCGCAAGATGGCGCGATGACAGCGGGACTCCTGCTCGCAGTAACAGCCCACCGACAGGTTGGTGGTGTGGGAGAGGGCGGCCAGCAGCGCCAGATCGTGCCTGGCGGCCGGAGTGGCCAGCTCGGCCTTGTACTGTTTGCAGAAGGCGCTCCACTGGGCGGGCGTCTCGGCAGCCTGGCCCAGCTTCATGGTGTCGTTGCTGGGGGCGAGATTGGGGAACCAGACGTCGTACCAATCCTGGCTGGCAAACTCGGCTTTGGGCACGCCGCGGGGCGGGCGGCGCACGGTGCCGATCCGCAGTCCCTCGTCGGGCAGGCGGGGCGTGCCGAGGCGAACGATGGCCAGTGCCATGCAGGCTCCTTACCGTTGACGCTTATTTCTCGGTGGCGACTTTCAGCGCCTGGCCGTAGCAGATCACCTGCTTCAGGCAGCCCGGGGTGTCGCTGAATTCGGCGCACTTGTCGAAGGTGACGCCGTTGCCACCCATGTCGGCCACGCGGCGGCGAGCCAGGGTACGGGCCTCGCCGGCGTTGGGGATCGGCTGCTTGGCATCGCTCTGGCAGGACTCCCCTTCGACGGTGCCGAGATAGAGGTAGTTGAGATCGGCCAGCTGGCCCTGTTCATAGATCTGAACGCTGCCCGGCTTGAAGTACTCGTCGAAGTTCTCTTTGTCCAGATTGCTGTTGAAGGCAAAGTCGGCGCAGCCGGAGGCAATCAGGGGCATCATCAGGATCAGGCGTTTCATCGTCTCGTATCTTGTGTCGGTGATGAGGACAGTAGCAAGGCGCAGGCGCTCCATGTCGGCATCTTGTGGAATAACGAAGGAACCATTATAGGGGCCAGTCGACGGTGTCGACCAGCCCCATTTTTAGCCGTATGGGCGGGGTGTGACCAGGATCCGGCCGTGTGTTGCCCGTGCAGCTTCACGCTGCCGGCAAAGATGACTGGCCTGCTGTCATGAGAGAGAGGCGCAGCGGGCGCCCCTCTCTCGTTGCTCATCAGGCCGGCGCCAGCCGCTGATGCAGGCTGCGGTAGTAGTCGTCCGCCAGCAGCGTCTGATGGGGGGCGCAGAGGCGGATCTGACCCTCTTCCATCAGGGCGATCCGGTCCATCTGCTCCAGCCCCAGCAAACGGTGGGAGATGAGCAGCAGGGTGCGATCAGCCCCCAGCTTGAACAGCAGATCCATGATCTCCCGCTCGGTCTGGCTGTCGAGCCCCTCGGTCGGCTCATCCAGCAGCCAGAGCGGCGCGTCGTGCAGCAGGGCGCGGGCGATGCCGATGCGGCGGCGCTCGCCACCGGAGAGCGGCCGGCCGCCATCCCCCAGCCAGGCATCGAGCCCGCTGTCGCTGTGGCCGTTGTCATCTTCCAGCAGGTTGGCAAGGCCAACCTGGGTCAGCACCTGCACCAGCTGCTCGTCACTGGCATGGGGGGCGGCCAGCTTGAGGTTGCCGCGCAGGGTATCGGCAAACAGGTGCACCCGCTGGCTCACCACCGAGAGGGAGGCGCGCAGCGCTCCTTCGCTGTAGTCGGTGAGCGGCTTGCCATCGAGCTGGATCTTGCCGGCCTGCGGGTTCCATTCGCGGGTCAGCAGTCCCATCAGGGTCGATTTGCCGCAGCCGGTCTGGCCCAGCAGCGCCAGCTTTTCACCGGCCTGCAACTGCAGGGTACAGCCGCGCAGCACCGGCTGCGGGTTGCCTGGGTAGCTGAAATAGAGGTCGCTTATCTGCAGCGCACCCTGCGGCGCGTGGCGCTCTTCATGGCCCCACTCGGGGGCCTTGGCCTCCTGCAGGATCTCGTTGAGGCGGCGGGCAGAGGTGAGGCTGGTGGAGAGGTGCTGGAAAGCGCCGGCCAGCGGCATCAGCGCCTCGAAGCTGGCCAGGGTGGCGAACACCATCAGCGCCGTGATGGGATCCGGCGCGGCGCCTGCTACCCCGTGGCCGGCCAGCCACAGCATCAGGGTGAGGGTCCAGCCGCTCAGCAGTTGCACCGAGCAGTTGGCCAGCCCGCTCACCCGGGCCATGCGGGCCTGGGCCTGGATCAGCGCCTGCTCGGCCTGCTGCAGCTCGTCGCGCGCCCGGGGGGCGGCGGCAAACATCTGCAGCTCGGCCTGACCGTCCAGATAGTCCACCAGACGGGTACGCAGGTTGGACTTCTCGGCGATCAGCTGGCGACCGGGCTGGCGGCCGAGGAAGTAGAACACCAGCGGCAGGGCCAGCATGCCGAACAGCAGGATGGCGCCCAGTATCAGCGCCAGGTCGGCATCTAACAGCGAGAGGAAGAACACCAGGCCGGCGGTGCTGAGCAGGGCCGCGCCGATGGGGGTGACCAGCCGCAGGTAGACGTGGTCCATGGCGTCGATGTCGGCCACCAGCCGGTTGAGCAGGTCCGCCTGGCGAAAGCCTGCCAGGGCACCGGTGGAGAGCGGCGAGAGCTTTTGCCAGAACCAGACCCGCAACCGGGTCAGCACCCGGAAGGTGGCGTCGTGGCTCACCACCCGCTCACCCCAGCGGCCGGCGGTGCGGATGATGGAGAAGAAGCGTACCCCGCCAGCCGGCGTCATGTAGTTGAAGGTGTCGCGACTGGCGACCGCCATCCCCGCCACGGCGGCGGCGGAAAGGAACCAGCCGGAGAGCGACAGCAGTCCCATCCCGGCGACCAGGGTCACCAGGGCCAGCAGCAGGCCGAGGGAGAGGCTCAGCCAGTGCTGGCGATAGAGGCGCAGAAACGGCAAGAGATCAGTCATCGAGAGAACCCTCGTTACGTTGGGAGAGCAGGCGGGCGAACGGCCCCTGTGCGGTACTCAGTTGCTGGAAGCTGCCCTGCTCCACCAGCTTGCCGCGCTCCAGCACCAGGATCTGATCCATCTTGGTGAGCTGGTCGATGCGGTGAGTGATCATCAGCAGGGTCTGGCCTGCTGCGGCCTGTTCCAGCGTGGTCATGATGGCACGCTCGGAGTGGCGATCCAGGCTGGCGGTCGGTTCGTCCAGCACCATCAGCTGGGTGGACTTGAGCAGGGTACGGGCCAGGGCGAGGCGCTGGGCCTGGCCGACCGAGAGGCCACCGGCCTGATCCCCCACCGCATAATCGAGCCCCTTTTCCATGGCAAACTCCCACGCCTGAGCCCGTTTCAGGGCCTCCTCCAGTTCGCTGTCACTGGCGGATGGGTTGGCCAGCAGCAGGTTGTCGCGCAGCGAGGCATGGAACAGCTGCGGGTTCTGGGAGAGCCAGCCCAGCTGGCGGCGCCACTGGCTCATGTCGAGGCTGGCCAGCTCCTGGCCGTTGACCTTGAGCTCGCCGCGATAGGGGGCAAAGCCGAGCAGGGCATTGACCAGCGAGCTCTTGCCGGCGCCGCTGATGCCGATGAGGGCGGTGCGCGAGCCGGACGCCAGGGTGAAGTCGATGGGACCGACCAGCACCTTGCCCTCGGCGCTCAGCACTTCAAGGCCTTTGGCCTCTACCTTGATGGGGGCGTCGGCATGGAAGGGCGCATTGCCTGAGGCGGGTTCCGTCACCTCGGCTTCGAGGAACTCCAGCAGCTGTTCGGCGGCGCCGATGGCCTGTGCCTTGGCGTGGTAGTGGGCGCCGAGTTCGCGCAGCGGGGCATAGAACTCGGGGGCCAGAAACAGCACGAACAGGCCGGTAAACAAAGTGACTTTGCTGCCATAGTGGCCGAAGTTCAGGTGATCGATATAGGAGAAACCGAAGTAGACGGCCACCAGCGCCACCGAGAGGGCGGCGAAGAACTCCAGCACGGCGGTACTGAGGAAGGCAAGGCGCAGCACCTCCATGGTGCGTTCGCGAAAATCTTCCGACGCATCGCGAATGGCATCCCCTTCCGCCTGGGTGCGCATGAAGAGCTGCAGGGTGCGCAGCCCCTTCAGGCGATCGAGGAAGTGGCCGGAGAGACGGGCCAGCGCCTGGAAGTTGCGGCGGTTGGCATCGGCGGCGCCGACCCCCACCAGGATCATGAAGAGGGGAATGAGGGGCGCCGTGCCCAGCAGGATCAGTCCTGCGGCCCAGTTGACCGGGAACACGGCCACCAGGATCACCACCGGAATGAACACGGCAATCGCCATCTGCGGCAGATAGCGGGAGAAGAAATCCTGCATGTTTTCAATCTGCTCCAGCAGCAGGCTGGCCCAGCTGCCGGCCGGTCGACGCTGGATGTAGGCCGGCCCCAAGCGGCCGAGGCGGGTGAGCACCAGCTCGCGGATGGCCTGGCGCACCGCGCTGCCGGCCTTGAAGCTGGCTACTTCACGGCCATAGGCCAGCACCGCCTTGCCGAGGGTAACCAGCAGCAGGGCGATGAAGAGGGGAATGGATTGCGCCGGCGTGCTGCCTTCGATGATGAAACCGTGCAGCAGGGTGGCCAGCAGCCAGGCCTGCACCACCATCAGGATGCCCTGACCCAGGCCAAAGCCGATGGAGAGGCCGATCCAGCGCCGGCCGTGGCTCGATTGATTGCGCAACCAGCCATAGAGTCGTTTTTGCGTTTTTTTATCCATTACCACCATCCTCGCGTCGAGTGGCGCAAGACTATCCTCGCCCCCCAGGCTTGGCAACCTTGTAAATTCCGGCTTGTGAAAACGGTTGATTGAAAAAGCGGCTTGCTGCTCATTAGTTGGTCGAACAGATTGATTTACGGTAAAAAACCGTATCGAGGTGATTGCGCTCGGCGGCAAAATGCATATAGTAGAGGCCCTGACGCGGGTGTAGTTCAATGGTAGAACGGTAGCTTCCCAAGCTGCATACGTGGGTTCGATTCCCATCACCCGCTCCAAATTCCAGATGACGGTCAAGGCCGTTGTCACCTCAGCCGAAACGGCTGTCTGTCGTGGGGTTTCCCCATCACACCAAGCAAGTTTTGATGCCAGGCGGGCATCGTATAATGGCTATTACCTCAGCCTTCCAAGCTGATGATGCGGGTTCGATTCCCGCTGCCCGCTCCAGCCTTCATGCAAAAAGCCCACTCCTGCGAGTGGGCTTTTTGTTGTCTGTTTTTTGATGCCGGCAATAGTGCCAGCTTGACCAAGCTGGATGGCGCAGAAATGGAAAAGGCGCCATCGGCGCCTTTTCAACTCGGGGGAGGGAGGATTACTCCTGCTCCAGCTCGCCGCAGAAGCGATAGCCTTCGCCGTGGATGGTGGCGATGATCTCCGGAGTGTCGTTGACGCTCTCGAAGTGCTTGCGGATGCGGCGGATGGTGACATCCACGGTGCGGTCGTGGGGCTTGAGCTCACGGCCGGTCATCTTCTTGAGCAGCTCGGCGCGGGTCTGGATCTGGCCCGGGTTTTCGCAGAAGTGCAGCATGGCGCGGAACTCGGAGCGCGGCAGCTTGAACATGTCGCCAGCCGGGCTGACCAGGGCGCGGCTGTTGATGTCCAGAGCCCAGCCGTTGAACAGGTAACGCTCCACCAGCTTCTTCTCTTCGCCACCGGCGGCCACGTTCATGGTGCGGCTCAGCAGGTTGCGGGCACGGATGGTCAGCTCACGGGGGTTGAACGGCTTGGTGATGTAATCGTCGGCACCGATCTCCAGACCCAGGATCTTGTCCACTTCGTTGTCACGACCGGTCAGGAACATCAGGGCGATGTTGTCGTCCTCACGCAGCTCGCGTGCCAGCAGCAGGCCATTCTTGCCCGGCAGGTTGATGTCCATGATCACCAGATTGATGGTGTGGGAAGTCAGAGCCTGATGCATCTCGTCGCCATTGTTGGCTTCGAGCACGATATAGCCCTCTGCCTCGAAGATGCTTTTCAGGGTATTGCGAGTGACCAGTTCGTCTTCGACGATCAGAATGTGTGGTGTTTGCATGAGTATTCCCAGATTCTTATCAGTTAGTTATCTAAATTTTAACACTCTTTGGCGTTACCCGACCGGTCCTGAAAATTTATTACGTCATCCTGGGTATGAATGTCAGGTCGGATTATCGCGAATTTGGCATCAGCGTTGGCAAACATCCCTGTGCCACACATAGGCTCTCAACAAGTCTGATCGAGAGAAGCCTGGAAAGGTAGTCCATTACAAAAGTGGCTGCATTTTATCAGTTAACAGGCGCATAACAACACTCTTTGCCGTCAGATAGCAACTTTTTAACTCTGGTTTGATATAGGTCAAACCCTGAGTTCACAGCATGATACTTGGGGTTGCCCCCATTTTCGCCCCTATAAAATGTAATGGAATGTAACATGTGGTTGACATGAATTTGTGGGAAAACTACAGAAAAATCTGCTTTATTGCACCCTTTTCGGCGCCGAAATGGCCTGCCTACGCCATTGTGACGGCCTGGAATCCTGCCAGTCGCCAGCTGGGAATGCGTCGCAATACCCGCCGTCAGCGGGCCCTGTGGCGGGCCATTGCGGCGGTGCCTCGCTGGCAGGCGATGGGCCCCTGCCGGGGCAGTTCGCTGGATGAAAGCTGGCAGGAGTCGTCGCTGCTGCTGGCCTCCACGCGCAGCGAGGCCATCCGGCTGGCGGCCCGCTTTGGCCAGAATGCCATCTACTGGGTGGAACAGGAGGAACTGTGGCTGCTGCCGGTGTTGCTGGCGGGGGAGCCACACCATCTGGGCAGAATTGAATCCCACTGGATTGTCAGGGACTCTGCTTGATGAAAGAATGAGCGAATTCATGTCCATGGAAGGAGACTTATGATGCTGGATCTACTGCCCGATCTCTGTGACGAGTACGGCGATGCCCTGCAGGTGGCGGAACCGCTGTTTCAAGATTTTGGTGGCAAGGCGCTGTTTCACGGCCAGGCAGTCACCCTCTCCTGTTACGAGGACAACAGCCTGGTGCGGGAGCTGGTCAACCGACCCGGGCAGGGGCGGGTGATGGTGATCGATGGCGGTGGTTCCCTGCGCCGGGCCCTGCTCGGCGATCAGCTGGCGATCAAGGCGGCGGAGCAGGGCTGGGAAGGCATCGTGATCTATGGCGCCGTGCGCGACGTGGGCACGCTGGCGACACTGGCGCTGGGAGTCAAGGCATTGGCGCCCTGTCCGGTCAAAACCGAGAAGCGAGGGCTGGGTGAGCTGGATGCTGTGGTGTCGTTTGCCGGAGTGACCATACATCCGGGTGACTACGTCTACGCCGATCTCAACGGCGTGCTGGTGAGCGCCACCCGGCTGATCTGATCCCGCTAGAAGTTGAAGCCGACCCCGACGCTGAGAGATTGTTCGGTGCTAAAGGCGCTGACACCGTAGTTGGCGGTGATGGCCAGTTGCGGGGTCAGCAGCAGGCTGGTGTTGAGCTCCAGCAGGGTGCTGGGTTTGTTCACTTCCAGCTGTTTGAGCTGGCTGCCGATGTTGAGCATGGGGGAGAGCTGATAGCGCACCCCCGAGCTCAGGTTGTAGCCGGATTGCTCGCTGCTGGGGCCGATGGCCGGGCCTGCTTCCATGTAGAGGCTGACGCCCTCGTGCAGCGGATACTGATAGCCGGTATTGATGAGCCAGAGATCGAAACTGTCGTTGTGATGGGTCTGATTGCCGAGCAGTACGCCGGAGTAACTCTTGACGTAGAGCTGGCTGTTGGCGTCGTTCTTGAGGAAATCCCAGTCGGCGGCCTGGGCGGTAAGGCTGAGGCATGAGACGAGTGCGATGACGGATGATTTGACCATTCTTTTCCCCTCCCTGGGTCCGGAACAGGAATACAAGCATGGCACATGCCAGCTGGTAGTAAAGGGAACCCCGATCACAATAAAACAGTTTTGATTTGCTCCGCTCTCATGATACACAGGCCCCCATCACCATGTTTCTTCCCCTATTTTGCTGATATCAAGAGGTGAACCCATGAACAAAAAACTGACTCTGCTGGCTGTACTGGCCCTGGGAGGCTGCGCCATGGCAACTGGTTCCAAGCTGACTCAACTGCAAGCTTCCACCTGGCAACTGCAAGGGGCGAGCGGCGACACCTTTACCCTGCAAGTCGCCGGTGACAAGGTGGCCGGCAAGGGCGGCTGCAACCGCTATTTCGGCGCCATCACCCAGCAGGGTGACGGTGTGCTGGCGCTGGGCCCCATGGGTTCGACCCGCATGATGTGCATGGGTGATCTGGCCGGCAAGGAGATGCTCTATCTGCAGAAGCTGGAGAAAGTGGCGAGCTTCCAGATCAGCGGTCAGCAGCTGGTATTGAGCGACGCCAACAAGGCGGCGCTGCTTACCTTCGACGCCATGCCTGCCGCCAAGTAACTGACGTTTTTGTCAGGGGCTGTCGTAGCGCGAGCTGACGGCCCAACGCAAAAGGGACGCCTCGGCGTCCCTTTTGCTATTTGCACTCCCTTTTGCAACTGGGCTCCCCGATAAGCTAGCCCCCCCGCTGAAATTTGAAGCGCTTCTTGCGCCGATAGGGATAGACATCCTCGAACACCCCCTCCTTGATGTTGCTCTGCAGCATCTTCCAGTAGTTGGCATCGAACAGCTCCTTGTGCAGCTGCATCATGATGTCGCGCACCTGGGGTTTTTGCAGCAAGAAGGTGGCGAACTCTTCGGGGAAGATGTCGTTGGGGGCCACCGAGTACCAGGGTTCTGCGCTCCACTCATCCTCGGGGTAGCGCGGTGGCGGGATCTGGCGGAAGTTGCACTCCGTCATGTAGCAGATCTCGTCGTAGTCGTAGAACACCACCCGGCCGTGACGGGTGACCCCGAAGTTTTTGAACAGCATGTCGCCCGGGAAGATGTTGGCCGCCGCCAGCTGCTTGATGGCGTTGCCGTACTCCTCCAGCGCGAGCCGGGTCTGCTGCTCGTCCGCCTTGTCGAGATAGAGGTTGAGCGGGATCATCTTGCGCTCGGTGTAGAGGTGCTTGATCACCAGCTTGTCGTCGGTGAGGGTCAGCGCCGAGGGGGCCACCGTCTTGAGCTCGGCCAACAGCTCCGGCGAGATGCGATCGAGGGGAAACTCGAAGTTGGTGAACTCCTGGGTATCGGCCATGCGGCCCACCCGGTCGTGCTGCTTTACCAGCCGGTATTTCGCCTTGACCTGCTCGTGGCTCACGTCCTTGGGCGGCGTGAACTCGTCTTTGATCACCTTGAACACCACGTCATAGGAGGGGAGGGTAAACACGCTCATCACCATCCCCTTGATGCCCGGCGCGATGACGAACTGCTCCCGGCTCTGGGCCAGGTGCTGCTGATAGTGGCGATAGAGCTCGGTCTTGCCGTGCTTCTGGCAACCGATGGCGTTGTAGATCTCGTAGTCCGGCTTGTGGGGCATGATCTGGCGCAGAAACAGCACGAATAGCGCCGGCACGGGGGCATAGACCATGAAGTAGGCGCGGGCGAAGCCGAATACGATGGAGGCCAGCTCAGGCTCGAAGATGACGGTGTCCACATAGATGCTCTGACCGGTACTGAGCAGCGGCAGGATGAAGGGGAAGACCTGCCCCTTGACCCGGATCAGCCCCACCAGGTAGGCCCCCTTGTTGCGGTAGAACACCTCCTTGAGCAGCTCGATGGCGAACGGCTCATCGTGCAGAATGGCCGGCCCGTTCTCGGCAAGATGGCGCTGGATGTCGACAATATCCCGCTGTTTGTCCTCATAGGGCAGGGTGAAGCTGTAATCCCCCAGCAGTTGGCTCAGGGTCTGCGGCAGGTGGGCGAGGTCGGTGCGATAGATGCGCAGCAGGGCGCTCAGGTCGGGGTGCTCCCCCCGGCTGCGAAACGGATGGATATAGAGGTTCTCGTCGCGAATGTTGCGATGGCGGAAGATGCGGCGATAGACGGAGTTGAAGAAGGACTCCGCCACCTCGAAGTTCTCGCACTTGGGCAGCAGATCGCTGAACGCCCCCTTCACTTGCTTGAGCAGGGCCTGGCTCGGCAGGGTTGCCCCCATCATCTGCTTGATCAGCGCCGTGGTGGCGCCGACGTGATGATCGTAGAGGCGAATGCGCTCGCGCCCGGCGAGCTGAACCCCGAGCCAGTCGCTGTTCTCGAAGCGGCTCTTGCTGCCCTGGGTGATTTCGAGAAACCGGCTGTAAAACGACTCGAAGCGTTGCAGAATCGTCTCGGCGACGGCCTGTTCCAATGGCTGCTGCATCTCTCTCTTCCTTGTGATCTGTCGGGCCGATGGCGCCTGGGATTGGCTGCAATTTGTTCACATTCCCGGCCACTATGGCAACATTCAAACGTCTGTTCAAGTGGCAATTTTCGGGTGAAAACGGTAGATTGCGCCCCTGTTTTGCCGATGATCCGCTGTTGTTTGCGCGTTCGGCCCTGCCCAGGAGAAAACCCGATGAGACTCTATTTTGTGCTGGTGGCCCCCGCCCGCCCCGCCAACGTGGGCGCTGCCGCCCGCGCCATGAAAACCATGGGCTTTGATGCCATGCGGCTGGTGGCAAGCCGGGTGCACGAAGAGGAGGAGGCGAGCTGGGTAGCCCACGGTGCGCAGGAGGTTCTGACCCAGGCCGAGGCGTTCGACACCCTGGAAGAGGCGCTGGCCGACATGGACCTGGTGGTGGCCACTACCGCCCGCCAGCGCGGCCGTTATCAGCACTACCTCACGCCGGCCGAGATCCGCGACCAGATCAAGGCCAAGCCGTCGCTGGACAAGGTCGCCATCGTGTTTGGCTGCGAGGAGTCGGGGCTCTCCAACGAGCAGCTGGCCCAGGTCGACCTCATCAGCTATCTGCCGCTCAAGGTGAGCTACCCGTCCCTGAACCTGGGGCAGGCGATCATGCTGTACGCCTACGAGCTGAGCCAGTTGCTTGATGAACCCGAGGTGCTAGCAGAAAATGTTGATAACACCGGACAGGTTCGGGTGCTGAAACGAAAAACAGCAGAAATTCTTGGTGAACTCGGAGTTTCGCAGGATGAAAAACTGCATCAATGGGTGATGGACCGAGTGCCCATGCTGCCGCAGCGGGATTTGAACATGCTCCACCTGCTCTGCAAAGACCTTGCCCGCAAACTTGGCAAAGAGGTTTAGGTTGACAGCCCTGCGCCCGGCGCGGTATTGCTAAAAGCCAGCTTCGTTCAAGAGTGTTCGTCATGCAGTTATTCACCAACGTCATCACCACCATTATTACCGGTACCACCACAGGTGGCACTGGGGCCGGTTGATGCGCTGACGAACAAGCACAGAAATCAGAAAAGGCCCGTACCCACCCAGTACGGGCCTTTTTGTTGGATGATTTTCAGAACCATTTTCGGGCAAATTTGCAAGGATCACAGGGAGAGAAAGCGATGAGAGTGTTGAAGTTTGGCGGGTCGTCACTGGCCGATGCAGAGCGTTTTTTACGGGTCGCCGATATCGCGGTGAATACCCACGGCCAATCCCAGGTTGCCCTGGTGCTGTCGGCACCGGCCAAGGTGACCAACCACCTGGTGGCTCTGGTGGAGCAGACCAGCCGCGGCATGGATGCCAGCAGCACATTGTTCGAGATCAACGGCATCTTCTCCCGCCTCTTGGCCGGCTTGAAGGCAGCCTATCCGGCGTTGGATGACAAGGCTCTGCAGGCTCGTCTGACCAGCGAACTGGATCAGGTGGAGCGGCTGATGCAAGGCATCCGCCTGCTGGGGCTCTGCCCGGACAACGTGCAGGCCCGCATCCTGAGTCGGGGCGAGAACCTCTCCATCGCCTTCATGCACGAGCTGCTGCGAGTGCGCGGCCTCGAGCTGGACGTCATAGTGCCGGAGCAGCTGCTGGTGACCGACGGCGGCTATCTGGAGGCGCACGTCGACATCGAGGCCTCCCGCCTGCGTTTCGCCGCCAAGGGCCTGCGCTCCGATTGCCTCTACCTGATGCCGGGCTTCACCGGTGGCAGCGACAAGGGTGAGACCGTGCTGCTCGGCCGTAACGGGTCGGATTACTCCGCCGCCGTGCTGGCCGCCTGTGTCGATGCCGAGTGCTGCGAGATCTGGACCGACGTCGAGGGCTGCTACAACTGCGACCCGCGTCTGGTGCCGGATGCTTACTTACTGAAAACCCTCTCCTACAAGGAGGCGATGGAGCTCTCCTACTTCGGTGCCAAGGTACTGCACCCGAAAACCATCGCGCCGGTGGCCCAGTTCCACATTCCCTGCCTCATCAAGAACAGCTTCAACCCGCAGGGGCCGGGCACCCTCATCGGCGTCGAGCAGGGGGATGACGACCTGAAAGTGAAGGCCATCTCGGATCTCTCCGGCATGTGCATGTTCAACGTCTCCGGCCCCGGCATGAAGGGCATGGTGGGCATGGCCGGCCGCATCTTCTCCGCCGTCTCCCGCGCCGGGGTCAGCATCGTCCTCATCACCCAGTCATCCTCCGAGTACAGCGTCAGCTTCTGTATCCACAGCTACGACTGCGACAAGACCCGCAAGGTACTGGAGCGCGAGTTCGAGCTCGAATTCAAGAACCAGCTGCTGGATCCGCTGGAGATCATGCAGGATCTGGCGATCATCTCCCTCATCGGTGACGGCATGCGCACCTCCAAGGGGATGGCGGCCCGCTTCTTCACCTCGCTGGCACAAGCCTCCATCAACATCGTCGCCATTGCCCAGGGCTCGAGCGAGCGCTCCATCTCCGCGGTGGTGCGGGATCGCAAAGTGGCGGAAGCCATCAAGGCCTGCCACCAGAACTTCTTCGGTAGCCAACAGTTCATCGATCTCTTCGTGGTCGGCGTCGGCGGTGTCGGCGCGGCCCTGGTGGATCAGATTGCCCGCCAGCAGCCGGTATTGGCCGAGCAGGGCACCGGCCTGCGGGTAGTGGGCATCGCCAACAGCCGCCAGATGGCGGTCAACAAGGATGGGCTGAACCTCGCCAACTGGCGTGAACAGCTGGTGGAGGCCCGTGACAGCTTCAGCCTAGAAGCGGTGCAAAAGCTGGTGGAAGAGAGCCACCTCATCAACCCGGTGATCGTTGATTGCACCTCCAGCGAGGCCATCGCCGTCCAGTACGCCGACTTCCTGGCCGCCGGCTTCCACGTGGTCACCCCGAACAAGAAGGCCAATACCGGGTCGCTCGATTACTACAAGGCGCTGCGCCGCACCGCCCGCCAGACCCGTCGCAAGTTCCTGTACGAGACCAACGTGGGCGCCGGCCTGCCGGTCATCGAGAACCTGCAGAACCTGATCAAGGCCGGCGACAAGCTGCGCGCCTTCGACGGCGTGCTGTCCGGGTCGCTCTCCTTTATTTTCGGCAAGCTGGATGAGGGGATGGCTTTCTCCGACGCCACCAAGATTGCCCGTGGCAACGGCTTTACCGAGCCGGATCCCCGCGACGATCTCAACGGCATGGACGTGGCCCGCAAGCTCCTGATCCTGGCTCGTGAGGCCGGCATGGCGCTGGAGCTCTCCGACGTGGAAGTGGAGCAGGCCCTGCCGCCCGGCTTTGATGTAAGTGGCGATGTGGAAGCCTTTATGGCCCGCCTGCCGGAGGCTGACGGCTGGTTCCGCGACCAGTTCGCGGCGGCCCAGCGTGAAGGCAAGGTGCTGCGCTACGTGGGCTCCATCGAGGGTGGCAAGTGCAAGGTCGCCATCAAGGCGGTCGGCGCCGACGAGCCGCTGTTCAAGGTCAAAGACGGGGAGAACGCGCTCGCCTTCTTCTCTACCTACTACCAGCCGATCCCGCTGGTGCTGCGCGGCTATGGCGCCGGTACCGAAGTGACCGCCGCGGGCGTCTTTGCCGACGTGCTGCGCACCCAGAACTGGAAGCAGGAGTTGTAAGCATGAGTTCAGACATGTACCAGAGCAGCAGCGTGGTGGCCTATGCCCCCGCCTCCAGCGCCAACCTGAGCGTGGGATTCGATGTATTGGGGGCGGCGCTCGCCCCCGTGGATGGCTCTCTGCTCGGGGATCGCGTCCAGGTCAAGGCGGCCGATGTACCGTTTGCCCTCTCTTCCGTGGGCCGTTACGCCCACAAGTTGCCGGCTGACCCGAAAAAGAACATCCTCCATGACTGCTGGCTCGCCTATGGCGAGGCGCTGGAGAAGCGGGGCCTTGGTCTCAAGCCGCTCGAGATGGTGCTGGAGAAGAACCTGCCGGTGGGCTCGGGTCTGGGTTCCAGCGCCTGCAGCGTGGTGGCGGCACTGGAAGGGCTGAACGCTTTTCACGGCGCGCCGCTCAATGAACACGACCTGCTGCTGCTGATGGGGGAGATGGAAGGCAAAATCTCCGGCTCCGTCCACTACGACAACGTCGCCCCCTGCTATCTGGGCGGCATGCAGCTGGTGCTGGAAGAGCACGGCGTCATCAGCCAGGGCATTCCGGTGTTTGACGAGTGGTACTGGGTGGTCTGCTACCCGGGCACAGTGGTCTCCACCGCCGCCGCCCGCGCCATTCTGCCGGCCCAGTATCGCCGGCAGGATTGCCTCACCTATGGCCGCCGGCTGGCCGCCTTCGTGCACGCCAGCTACACCGGGCAGGAGGGGCTGGCGGCGAGCGTATTGAAAGACGTGATTGCCGAGCCCTACCGCGCGGCGCTCATTGAAGGTTTTGCCGAAGTGCGGGCCCAGGCCGCCCAGAACGGGGCACTGGCCACCGGCATCTCGGGCTCGGGCCCCAGCGTGTTCGTGGTGATGAAGGATCTGGCCCAGGCCGAGCGGATGAAAGATTGGATGGATGCACATTTCGTGCAGAACGAAGATGGATTTGCCCGGGTTTGCAAACTCGACATGGCCGGGGCACGGGTAACAGGAAGCGAGCTATGAATCTTTACAATATCAAGGACAAGAGTGAACAGGTGAGCTTCGCCCAGGCGGTGCGTCAGGGTCTGGGCCGCGAACAGGGTCTGTTCTTCCCCGAGCGGCTCGAGCCGCTGGCCGATGTGGATGCCCTGCTCGATCTGCCGCTGGTGGAGCGCTCCGCCCACATCCTCAGTCACCTGCTGGGGGATGAAGTGGCCGCGCCTCAGGTACACGAGCTGGTCAAGGCCGCTTTCACCTTCCCGGCGCCGCTGGTCAAATTGAAAGATGGCACCTATGCCCTCGAACTGTTCCACGGCCCGACCCTGGCGTTCAAGGACTTCGGCGGCCGCTTTATGGCTCAGTGCCTGGCGGCGTTCAGAACCAACGACAAGATCACCATACTCACCGCTACCTCCGGCGACACAGGCGCCGCCGTGGCCCACGCCTTCTACGGGCTGGAGGGGATCGAGGTGGTGATCCTCTACCCCAAGGGCAAGATAAGCCCGTTGCAGGAGGCGCTGTTCTGCACCCTGGGTGGCAACATCCGCACCATCGCCATCGACGGCGACTTCGATGCCTGCCAGGCGCTGGTGAAGCAATCCTTCGATGACGAGGAGCTGAAAAAGGCCATTGGTCTGAACTCCGCCAACTCCATCAACATCAGCCGATTGCTGGCCCAGGTCTGCTACTACTTCGAGGCGCTGGCCCAGCTGCCGAAAGCCGATCGTGCCAAGGCGGTCATCAGCGTGCCGTCCGGCAACTTTGGCAACCTCACCGCAGGTCTTATCGCCAAGGCGCTGGGGCTGCCGGTGAAGCGCTTTATCGCCGCCACCAACGCCAACGACACCGTGCCGCGCTACCTGAAAACCGGCCAGTGGGATCCGCACCAGACTGTCGCAACCCTGTCGAACGCCATGGATGTGAGCCGCCCCAACAACTGGCCTAGGGTAGAGGAGCTGTGCCGTCGCAATGGCTGGGCGCTGGAGACCCTGGGGTCAGGCATGCGCAGTGATGCCGAAACCCGTGATGCGCTGAAACGCCTGCATGAGCTGGATTACCTGTGCGAACCCCACGGGGCGATTGCCTGGGATCTGCTGGGCGAACAGCTGGCTGAGGACGAAGTGGGGGTGTTCCTCTGCACCGCTCATCCGGCCAAGTTCAAGGAGTCGGTGGACGAGATCCTGGGGCTGGACGTGCCGCTGCCCGGTCCGCTCGCCAAGCACGCCGTGCTGCCGCTCTTGTCCCACAACCTGCCGGCGGAGTTTGCTCACCTAAGGGCCTTCCTGCTCGGTTAAGTTGATTGCCAATCCCCCGAGCTCGGGGGATTTTTCTATCCGTTGCTTTTTATCCGTGACAGGGCGGGCAAGCCGCCCCATAAGGAGTGAAGATGAGTCAGCATCCCCTTCGTGCTCTTATCGAGACCTGCGACGCCGCCATCTCCCGGCGCGATCTCGACGCCCTGATGGCCTTCTACGCCGAGGACGCCGCCCTGGTGGTCAAGCCCGGCATGGTGGTGCGCGGCATTCCCGCCATCCGCCGCGCTTTCACTGCCATCTCGGATTACTTTCAGGGGCAGCTCAAGGTGGAACAGGGCGCCATGGAGGTGATCGAGGGGGCCGACAATGCGCTGGTGGTCATGGAGACCCGGCTCAATTACCCCGATGGTCAGGGGGGCCTGACTGATGAAACCCGCCGCGCCACCTATGTGTTTCGCAAAGAAGCCGATGGGCAGTGGCGCTGCACCATAGACAACTCCTATGGCACTGCGTTGCTGGCAGCGGTGGGGGCCGACGTCCGGCCTTCTACTGATTAGAGCCGTGGCAACTTATCTCGGACGGGATGTTTTTTTATTTCCGATCATCCTGAACCGTGGCCCGATGAGCGCGATAGTCCTCGAACGGCTGGTTGTGATAACAGGATTGGCGGTCCGGTTAAGTGATTGACCAACCAGCACTCGTCGGGTTAGCCTCTTGGCTCTTCTGATATATGAGTACTTCCTCCGATGCGCATTTAACCTGTCCGCACCCCGCTTTTGATTCCTCTCCCGCCTGGGAGATCGGGTGCGTCTTACCGTGACAGGTTGATGCTGATTCCTTGCTTGTTTTCCCATTCGTGGACACGTGTCCCTGTCATTTGGCTTGGCTCTTGGCCTGCGGCTTCCGCATTGGCCCACAGGAGTTCAGATGACCCATATCGCATGTCATATCAACGCCTTGCAGCTGCCCTTCGGCGCCTGCACTGTGCCCCTTACCTTCACTTTGCCCGCTGCGGGCTGCACCCTGATCGGCCGCAACGGCATCGGCAAGAGCCTGCTGCTCGAACTGCTGGCGGGCCAGCGCCGCGCGGCTGCTGGCAAGATTGAGTGGTTGACCCCCATCAGCTGGTTGTCCCAGTTTGCGCCGGCTCAAGCTCATGACGGTGCAACCAGCGTGGCGGACCTTATCGGCTGGGGCGAGCCGCTGCGGGCCCTTGAGCGCATCGAGCAGGGGAGCTGCGCCCTGGACGATTTCGAGCGGCTGGCTGATCGCTGGAACCTGCGCAGCGATCTCGCCGACCTGCTGGCAGAGGCGGGCCTCAGACTCGATGCCCATGCCCCGGTCAGCACCCTGAGCGGCGGCCAGCTCACCCGTTTGCGCCTGCTGGCACTGTTTGCGAGACCAGCTCACTTTCTGCTGCTCGATGAGCCGGACAACCACCTGGATGCCAGTGGCATCGCGTGGCTGAGCCAGCGATTGGCCAGCCACAGTGGTGGCTATCTGCTGGTAAGTCACGACCGGCGGCTGCTCAATCAGGCCAGCCAGATACTGGAGCTGGGGGAGCAGGGGCTGCAGAGTGCCAGCCTCTCGTTTGAGGCATTTCTGGCGCAGCAGGCCGAGCTGCAGGCTGCCCGCAGCGCCCGGCTGGCACAGGCGGAGCGCCGTGAAAAGGCGGCGGCGCGCAGCGTGCAAAAGGTGCGCGAACAGGCAGCCAGACGAGCCAGCCAGGGGCGGCGCGAGCGCGGCTCCCAGGCCAAGATCCTGCTCGATTTCAAAGCGGAACAGGCGGGCAAATCCCTTGGCAAGGTGCTGGATCGCCACCAGCGGGGCCACAGTGCCCAGGTGGAGGAGCGCGCCGAGGCGGCAGCCGCGCTGGCGGCGGTGCAGCCGCTAGTCATGCAGTGGCCGGCGGAGCACGATCGCAAGGGGGCGGCCCAGCCGCTGGTGATCACGGCGGCGCGTCACAGGCGCTGGCATGGTCAGCAGGTAGATCTGGTGCTGCAACGGGGGGCTCGCTGTCTGTTGGCCGGTCGCAACGGCAGCGGCAAGTCGAGTCTGCTGCAGATGCTGCGCGGTGAGTTGGCGCCCGAGGCGGGCAGCTTTCGCATCAATGGCCGGCTGGTGTGTCTTGATCAGGGGCTCAGCCTGATTGCGCGAGACCTCAGCCCGCTGGCCAACCTGCTGGCAGTAGCACCGAGTCTTTCCGAGAGCGACGCGAGAACCCGACTGGCGGGTATCGCACTGTGCGGCGATCGCGCCCTGATGCCCTGTCATGGTCTGAGCGGTGGCGAGCGGCTAAAGCTGGGCCTCTTGATGGTGCTGGCGCAACTGCCCGACCTGTTGCTGCTGGACGAGCCGGACAACCATCTGGATCACCCCTCGCGCCAGTTGCTTATTCAAGTGCTGGCCGACTACCCGGGCACCCTGCTGCTGGTCTCCCACGATCCCGATTTTGTGGCCGGGGTGGGGGTTGAAAGGGAGTATTGGTTGGAGGGATAGAGGGATAAAGCGTGAGCCAGTCGGTTCATGGCTGGCTCAGAAAGGTGGTCGACTAGGGTTTTCTTGATTTTTGATAGATGTTCCTGATTTCTAATGTAGCGTAAGAAAGGCACCGATTTGAAGGTCAGTGCCGTGCACCGTACAGACAGTATTATGGAGGGCTAGTTCCCTCAATTTTACTTATTTTCATAATTTTTCTAGATATGACATCCTAGATGATCTTGCCATTTCCGCCGTAAGGTCTGAAATTAAATTAACTATGAATGCCTCCTCGGTAGCGTTATTTGCCTCCATCAACATACTAGTAAGTTTTGCTACTTTTGTTTTAGCGTCAATACTTATTGGAGAGTAGCTTACGTACTCGTAAACAAATCGAAGAAGCCCACATACCTCTATTGTTCTTCTCCCTTTCAGAGATGTTGGTATGAAATAATTACCGTCAACTACCTTTATGTGTTCATTATATTCATCCAAATGTGGATGTATTATTATATAATCAGTGCCTGATTCAGGTAATATTTTTTTATCCTTATTTACAAGAACGTTTTTATTACCTTTCTCTGTATTGCAATCTTTACAGGATATACAAAGATTTATAGACTCAAACATAAGTTCAGGATGACTGCTTTTAGGTATTATATGTTCAGTGTCCCAAGCGGCATTATGCTTGACAGAAACTCTCTGTCTGCAGTATGGGCAAGTGTAATCCTGAGCTTTAAGATAATGATTCTTTATTTCTTTTTTGAGCTTTTTTAAATCAACATCATCGTCTCTATCCCAATAAGAACCATTAATTTCTGTTTTTGGTAGAGCCTTGAACACACCTATTTTAACTAGGGCGTCTTTGGAAAAATCGATAGCTTTAATTCCCATGCCTAGCTACCTTCATTGCCTTTTCTGCCAATGAAATTAATTTTCCAACAGGATCACTATCATCGATTATTCCTTTGAGAGATATAATGTCCTTGATGCTTGTATATTCTTCCTGTGATATTTCTTCATGTGCAGAGAGCTTGGTTAAGAACGCAATTAGCATTCTGGTAAGATATTCATTTTTATAGCCAGGAGCCTTGAATATGCTTGCTAGCTGAAAATCTATAGACTTGTTAATAAACTCCTTTGCATCTCTTGCTAATCCATCCTGCATTGAGATAACGAAACAGTTTTCATTGACCAGTTTTGATGTGATTTGAGGGGAGTGTGTAGCGATAATAAAATGGCAGCCATTATAATGCCTAAAAGTATCAATCAAGATAGGTATATATCTTTCTTGCCATTCAGGATGTAAGCAAATTTCTGGCTCATCAATGCATATTAAGGAGTTGTCCTCAATTTGACTGGCTATTCCTATTATGCTCATTACTATACATTGCTCACCAGAGCTAGCATCGCTTATCTTGTATTTGAAACCACTGTCTTTTTTCTTTAAAAGAATATCTCTTGCTGTTATGAATCCTTGCTCTAATAAATGAACGAAGGCATTAATCCTCTTGTCATTATAAGATACCTTCACATCTTCGAAAAATAATTCATTACCATGTATTTGTATTGTACCTGTTCTACCTGTTCTATCTATATCTAAACCCTTCATCATATCAACAGTATGCATTATGTTATCTTTATAGTAATTATTGTCACTGCTTACATAGTGATTGGAATTTATAGAATTGAAAGGTGTTACATTCAAGAACTCACTTGAAAACGAAGATGTTATATCTTTTGATTCAGTAACTTTCTTTAGCTTTGAGTTTGAAAACTTATAGCTAAAGAATATTTCAATCTTATCTTCATATCCTAGATAGGCAAGAACTCGACCTATCTCACTCATGTCTATATTATGATAAAGAATAGAGGATATAAGTTTTGATATTATTCTTGATAGATATTCCTTACTAAGGTTTAATGTATTTCCTAGTCCTCTTACACCTAGGTACGAATAGTAGCTAAGTCGTTCTCTCTTTCTAGGCACTGGAAATTTGTCAAACGCACTAGTAGAAACAGCAATGATTTTATTTATTATATTGCCTTGTTCTATTTGGTAGCTAGAGTTTTCAAAGGTTCGCTCTCTTCCATTTATATAAAACTTATCATGGCTTTCAGCTCTATATGATATGAAATCATTTACAATAGCACTAAGTAAGCGGCTTTTTCCTACTCCATTTTTCCCTGTAATTATGCTGTAAATGTTTTTATTTTTATTTATCTGATTATCGTTTAATAAATGGTATGTTTTGTTTTTTAATGTTACGGATTTAATCAAAACAATCTCCAAGCTCCGTATGGAAAATATTTTCCATCATCTTAATAATAGATATATTGTCAGCTCCACTCTACCGCCCGTGGATTACAGCTTCCAAAATGCTCCATTGATCAGCGAGGGCTGCAGCCCATCACCGATGAATAGGCACCGGATGGCTATGTTAAGCCAATCGAATCTGATCTCACCAGTCAAAAAATGACGTAACTATCAGGAATATCTGCGTTTTATGCGCTGGCTCAAGAAATCGCTGTGGTGGGGGCCGGATTCCCATGGCCCTTGATTCTATTGGGGTTGGCGAGCGTTGCGTAGAAGAGGGGTCTGACTTGCTGTTGAGACTGAACTGGACGGGGAGAATCCCGCTTAGCCAATCGGCGCTATAGTGCGGCCATGGTGCCCTGTGCTCCGTGGCCCTGGCTGGCAAGGCGGGGGATTTACGGCAACAATCAGCTGTTGTCATAACAGTTACTTGCAATCAGATCACCATGCAAACAGGTCACCATGTCAACACATCACAATAAGGAACGTCATATGAAGCGTATTGCCATCCTGTTCGGCCTGCTCTGCGGCAGCATGCTGCTGGCCAATCCGGTCTTTGCCAACGACGCAGCCCAGTTGCAGTGCGAGGCGCAGGCTGCGGCCAAAAAACTGGCGGGCGCGGCCAAAACCAGCTTTGTCGGCAAGTGCGTGAAAGATGCCGCCGGTGCTGTGAGCGGCGAGTGCGAGAAGGCGGCAGCGGACAAGAAGCTGGCCGGAGCGGCCAAGAACAGCTTTATCCAGAAGTGCGTGAAGACGGGCGCGGCGGTGGATCCTGCGGCCAAGTGCGAGAAGGCGGCGGCCGACAAGAAGCTGGCTGGCGCGGCCAAGAACAGCTTTGTCCAGAAGTGCGTGAAGGATAGCGCCGCCAAGTAAGGCATTTTCTCATCCGGTGTGTTTGCGGGGGGCCATCAGGCCCCCCGCGCTTTTTGGGGCGGGCACTGTTGCGTTATCGCTGAGCGGGTGACGGGGCGTTTGCCGCAGGGGCAGGGCTGATTTAGGGCAGACAAGTGGCAGAGAAGGAGGGCAACCCAGAGAGCCTTGGAGAAGTTGCCGGAACTGGGATCTCGATCGGGGCAACAGGACTTTTGTCCTGCAAGGGGCGAGGAGGCGGGGGCTAGGATGCCCTCATACACACGAGTCAAACTGGAGCACAACAATAATGACCGCTCATATCAATGCCAACCCGGGCGATTTCGCCGAGACCGTCATCATGCCGGGGGACCCGTTGCGGGCCCGCTATATCGCCGAGACCTTTCTGACCGATGCGCGCGAGGTGACCAATGTGCGCAACATGCTGGGCTACACCGGCTACTACAACGGCCAGCGTATCTCGGTGATGGGCCATGGTATGGGGATCCCCTCCATGGTGCTCTACGCCCACGAGCTGGTGAACGACTTCGGGGTCAAGCGCATCATTCGCATCGGCAGTCTGGGGGCGACCCAGCGCCACGTGCAGATGCGTGACGTCATTCTGGCGCAGGCGGCGGGCACCGACTCCCCGACCAACGCCAAGCGCAGCGCCGGTTACCAGATGGCCACCTCGGCCGATTTCGCCCTGCTGCACAAGGCGTTTACCAAGGCGCAGGAGAAGGCGATTCCGGTCAAGGTGGGCAATATCTTCACCGGCGATCTCTATTACGATCCGGACGAAAACCTGATCCCGGCGCTGGAGAAGTTTGGCGTGCTCGGCATCGACATGGAGGTGGCCGGTCTCTACGGGCTGGCCCATCAGCAGGGGATAGAGGCGCTCGCCATCCTGACTGTCTCCGACCACTGCCTGACCGGTGAAGAGACCACTGCCGAGGAGCGGCAACTCTCCTTCAACCAGATGATCGAGCTGGCGCTGCACACCGCGCTGTAAGCGCCGCGGCCCGCCCAACCCTGCACGCACCCTGACCTTATGAGAGATCCAATATGAACAATAAGCTCTCCCTCACTGCCATCAGCTTCCTGGCCAACTTTGTGATGGCCGGTTTTGCGACCCAGTTTGGCATGCTGATCGACCCCATCGCCGCCAAGTTCGGCGCCGACGTCAATCAGGTGGCCTCCATCTTCTCCCTGCTCAACGGCGGTGCGCTGGCGGGCACCATTGCCGCCTTCTTCCTCATCGAGAAAGTAGGCCTCAAGCGGATGACGCTGCTCTGCTACGGCCTGATCGCGCTGGCGGCGGCTTCGCTTCATCTTACCGGCTCGCTCTATGTGGTGATGGTGGCCATGACGGTGATCGGTCTGTGCGGCGGGGTAGGGCTCTGCATTGCGGGGACCCTGGTGGTGAGCGTCTGGCAGGCGCGGATGCAGAGCACCATGCTGGTGGTGCAGGATGCCACCTTCAACGTGGCCGGGGTGGTCTTCCCGCTTATCACCACCTATACCCTGACCCACGCCATGGCGTGGAGCTGGAGCTATCTGGCGGTGGGCGTGGTAGCGCTGGCGACCATGCTGGTGGCGGTGCTGACCAACTTCCGCAGTTGCGAGGCGGGCGGCGAGAGCGCCGGCAACGAGCACTCGGAGTGGAACCTTGGCATCATCAGCGGCGGGTTGGGGCTTTTTCTGGGCATGCTGGCGCTCTACACCTTCCTCACCTGGGCGCCCATGTTCGTGAAGAACAAGTTCGGCATCCCCTTCGAGGAGGCGGGCAATATCATCACCCAGTACTGGACGGCGGCCTTGCTCGGCGCGCTGGTCTCGACCGCCATCGTGACCCGCATTGCGATCCGCACCTTCCTCTTGGTGATCATCACGCTGGCGATGGGGATGACGGCGCTTATCGTCACCACCGACAACCTGAGCCAGCTGCCATACCTCACCTACGGTTACGGCTTTGTCTGCGCCGCGCTCTACAACGCCTTTATCGCCTACGGGGTGTCGTTTGTGCGCCAGGCATCGAGCAAGAACGTCTCCTACATCCTCATCAGCGGCAGCGCGGGGGCCATGTTCAGCCCGGCCATCAGCGCCATGTTCGAGCAGGTGATCGGCTTGCAGGCGGTGATGTACGCCATCCCGCTTATCTATGGCGTGATCCTCGCCATGCTGGTGGCGTCGCTGCGCATGGCCCGGCCCCAGCCTTGTCTCGCCTGAGCGGGGGAGTAAACAGCAAGAGGGGCGGTATAAACCGCCCCTCTTTTTTGTCTTTAACTGGCAACTGATGCCTGTGACTTATGGCTGCTCCAGAAAGGCCTTGAGCCCCGCCAGATCGCGGATCTGCAACCCCTCCTCGCCGCGCTCCACCAGTCCCTTCTCCATCAGCTCTTTCACCGCCCGCCGGTAGACCCGGTCGGTCGTGCCGAAGCGTTCCGCCTCCTGATACCCCTTGCGAAAGCCGCTCACCGGGTTGTGGTGGCAGTGGCTGTGATAGAGGTCGAGGGCGATGTTGTAGCTGATGGGGTAGAGCATGCGGCAGGTGAAGATATCCACCGTGTCCTGATAGTCGATGGCAATGGCGGTGGCAAAGAAGAGCGCCACCTTGGGGTGGGCGACCAGCGCCTGCTCCAGCTGCTCACCGTCGATGCGGGCCACCTCCAGCGGCTCCTCGGCGATGATGTCGAGCTGGCAGCGGTAGCCGGTGAAGAACTCCATTTCGCCAAACAGCTGGTGGTCGCACTCCAGGGTGCCGAGCTGAAAGCGGCGACCATTCATGGCGGTGTGGCCCATGGCGATGCGGCCGCTCTTGACCAGCACCAGATCCCGCAGCGGTTCGCCCTGGCGCATCAGGGGCTCCCCCTCGGGGATGAGACGCTGCTCCGTGATGCAGGAGCTGACCACCTGTTCGATGAGATCGTGGCCGGCTTGCCAGTGGGGCTGAAAGCGCCCCTTGAGAAGGGGTTTGAGTTGCATGGGGTTCCGGGTCGTCGCCAAACACAAACGGCTATTACACACCCTGCCGCTGGCAGACTCCAGCCCGAAGACGCTGAGGGCCGGTGTGAGCATGCGAGGGTGTGACGGGGATCGGGCTGACAGGGCAGGGGGGGATACGGCTGGAGCGGATAGGGCGGGAGCACAGCCCGCGCCATCCGGCTCAGATTATCAGACCGGACTCAGGGCGCTGGCGCCGCTCTGCTCCAGGCTGGCCAGGGCAGTGCGCAGCCGGGCCAGACCGATGGGCTTGTAGAGGCACTCGTCCATACCGGCGGCCAGACAGCGCTCCCGCTCACGCGCGGTGGCGTGGGCGGTAAAGCCCCAGATTGGCAGCGTGTGGCCGCGGGCGCGCAGGCGGCGGGTCAGCTCGAAGCCATCCATCAGCGGCATCTGGCAGTCGGTGATGATGAGCTCGAAGTCCTGATTCTGGAGGGCTCGCAGCGCCTCGGCGCCGTTGCCGCGCACGCTCACCTCGTGGCCCAGGTGCTTGAGCTGCTGGCGCAGCAGCACCTGGTTGGCGTGGTTGTCGTCCACCACCAGCACCCGCAGTCGGCCGGCGGCGGCAGGGGGTGAGGGCCGCTTGGGGGAGGGCACCATGGCCGACGCGGTGTCGAGCGGCGCAGGCAAGGGTTCGCACTCTGGTTCTGGCGCTGGCGCCAGCGGGGTGAGCGGCAGCCGGATCCTGAGCTCGGTACCGGCGCCAAGCTCGCTGCTGACCGCTATCTTGCCCCCCATCAGCTGGCACAGCATGCGGGCGATGTTGAGGCCAAGACCCGTGCCGGCGAACTGGTAGGGGTCGTGGGCGCGGTAGAAGGGGTTGAACAGTCCGGGCAGCTTGTCGGGGGCGATGCCCACCCCGCTGTCGCGAATAAGCAGGTGCAACTGGGGTTGCTCCGCGCTCCCCGCGAGGCTGGCCTGCAGGCTCACTTCCCCCCGCTCGGTGAACTTGATGGCGTTGCCGAGCAGGTTGAAGACGATCTGGCGCAGGCGCGGCCCGTCGATCAGCACCCGCGGCAGGGGATCCAGCTCGACCCGGTAGTTGAGCCCCTTCTGTTCGGCCATGCCCGCAAAGGCGCGGGCCACCGATTGCAACAACGGCGCCAGCTCGCACGGCTCGGGGGCCAGGGTCAGCTGGCCCGACTCGATGCTGGAGATGTCCAGCACGTCGCCGATGAGATCCAGCAGGCCGTTGGCGGATTCGGAGGCGATGCGCAGCTGCTCGCCGGTGTAGGGGGCGAGGGCTGGATCCTGGCTCGCCAGCTCCAGCATGCCGAGGATGGCGTTCATGGGGGTGCGGATCTCGTGGCTCATGGTGGCCAGAAAGTCGCTCTTGGCGCGGCTGGCGCGGTCGGCCTGCTCCTTGGCGCGGCGCAGCGCCTCCTCCATGGTCTTGCGCTCGGTGATGTCGATCCAGCCGTTGATCACCCCGCTGATGGCGCCGCGGTAGTCAAAGTAGGGCACCATCCAGTGGTAGACGAACTGGCGCGGGCCGCGCTGGCTGAAGATGCGATCCGACAAGATGGGGCTGCCGCTTTGCAGCACCTGCTGAAAATCCTGCTCCAGGGTGGTGATGGCCTCGGCGCCAAGCAGCCCCTTGAGCCCCTCGGCAAACGAGGTGCCGAGCACCCGCTCGATGGGGGCGTTGAGGATGGCCAGGTACTTGCTGTTGCAGAGGATCACCTTGCCGCCCTTGTCACGCACCACGATGGGGTGGGGCAGGCTCTCGCCGAGCGCCTCGATGAAGCGCACGTGCTCCTCCAGCTGGCGGCGGGAGGCCTGCTCCGAGCGGGCCAGCCGGTTGAGCATGCGGTTGCGATAGAGCAGCAGCAGGGCGACGGCGAACAGGCCGGCCAGCAGCAGGTAGAAGTAGGGGGCGTTGCGCTCCATGAAGGTGGGGGCCGGCAGTTTGCGGTTGCGCCACTGGTAGCTCATGGTGGCCAGCTCGTTGGGAGCGATGGAGAGGATGGTCTTGTCGATGACATCCATCAGCATCCGGTTGCCCGGCAGGCTGGCAAAGCCCATCCGGATGGGCTGGTTGTCGGCGGGGCCGGCGATGCGGATCTGGCTGAGCCGGCCACACTCCACCGCATGCTGGGCAAAATAGAGCGGCACGATGGCGGCGTCGAGCCGGCCGTCGTCGACCGCCGCCATCGCTTCGTCGGCGCTCTCCAGATAGCTCACCCGGCTGTTGTCGAGCCGCCTGGCAATGGGGTTGTAGTGGGTGCTGCCCACCCGTTTGCCGGCGAGCTGTGCCAGATCGCCGCTCAAGGCATCCCCCTTGCGGGCCACCAGCACATAGATGTCGTCGGTGGCATAGGGCAGGGAGGGGCGCAGCCGGTAGCTCTCGGCCACCGGGCGGGAGATGGCGCCGATGAGATCCAGCTCGCCCCTGAGCAGGGCCTCGTTGCGCGCGAGCTCCGAGCCATAACTGACGAACTCGAAGCGCAGGCCGGAGCGCCGGCTGATCTTCTCCAGCATCTCCACCGACATGCCGGTGAGCTGGTTGTCGTAGTCGCGCACCCCGTAGGGGTAGAGATCGTCCATCAACCACACCCTGACCGGGCCTGCTGTCGCCAGCCAGGCGCGCTCCTCTGCGCTGTAGAGCTCGCCGGGGCGCTCGACGATGTCGCGGATGGGGCCGTTCCACTGGCTGAAGATGAGGCTGTGGGTAATGTCGCTCACCCCCGCCAGGGCGTGATTGAGCAGTGCCAGCAGCCGGGGGCTGTCGGCCGAGACCGCGAAGCGAAAGCCGTCTGCCGCGATGGCGGGCTGCGCCTGGCTGCGCTGCCGGATCTTGTCGAAGCGCTCGCTGTTGAGGTAGTGCAGGGAGTGGGGATCGCTTAGCAGCAGCGGCTCGCGGCCGAAGAAGACCGCATCGAAGGCCGCCACGTTGGAGGGGTAGTTGACCAGCACCAGATCCGGGTAGTAGCGCTTGAAGGCGGCCTCGTCCACATACCCCTGCACGGTGGCGACCCGCTGGCCCGGCAGCAGCAGCGGGCCCTGTTCGGCGGCGAGCGCCGAGAAGACGGGGGCACTGCTGAAATAGCGCTGGCTGAGGGCGATGCCCGCCTGGTCGGGGCCGCTCAGGCTGAGGTTGCCGAGATTGACGAGGTCAAGCTCCCCGGCCCGCAGCGCCGCCAGTGCGCTGCGCTTGTCGTCGAACACCCGCAGCTCGACCGGCTTTTGCAGGGTCTTGGCGACGATGTCGAGATAATCGGCGGAGATCCCCTCGAAGTGCTCGTCCGGCCCGGTCATGGCGAACGGGCGGTAGTCGTGGCGCAGGACACCGACGCGCAGCAACGGGTGCCGGGCTAGCCACTGCTGTTCGGCCGCCTGTGTGGGGGCCGGGCTGCTCTGCAGGTAGTGACGGCTGTGCAGGGTGAGCGCCTGGGCGCAGAGGGGAAACAGCAGGCAGAGCAGCAGCAGGGGTCGAATAAGGTTCATTGCCGGCTTGTGCCCCTCCCGCTGGTCAGATGGTGATCGAAAGCGGCGATTCTACCGAAGAGCGGCGGACAATGAACCTCTATTCAGCAGTTTGTCAGTGTGGGCGCCATAAAAAATGGCGGGAAGTGACCCGCCATCTTGCGTTGCCTGGCGCTGCCAGGGCTCAACCGAAGCGGTAGGAGCCCATGTAGAGGCTGCCGCCATCCCAGCTGTCGTGCAGCTTGACCGGCTTGTCCTGACCGGCTGCGCCGAGCGCCACGAACAGCGGGCGCAGGTGATCATCGTGGGGATGGGACTCCACCGCCCCCGGTGCCCGTGCGCGGTAATCTTCCAGCGCCACCCGGTCGCCCTCGCTCATGGTCAGCTCCAGCCAGTTGACGAAGCTGCGGGCCCAGCCCGGCACTGGCGAGTTCTCCGGTCCCAGTGCCCGCAGGTTGTGGGTAATGGCGCCGGAGGCCAGGATGCCGATCCCCTGGGCGCGCAGTTGCTGCAACGCTTCCCCCAGTTGCCACAGCTGGCGCGGGGTGAAGCTGGCCGGGATGGAGAGCTGCACCAGCGGAACGCTGCTGGCGGGATCCATCAGCGAGAGCGGTGACCAGACTCCGTGATCCAGCTCGCGGCGCACCGGCTCGGCGGGCAGGCCCGCCAGCAGCAGCTGATCGCTCACCGCCTCCTGCAGCCAGAGCGGGCTGCTGGCCGGCCAGCGGATGTGGTAGAGCGGCTCGGGGAAGCCGTAGAAATCGTACATCAAGGCCGGGTTGGGCTCGACGTTGATCTGCAGTTCGCTGCGGGTAAACCAGTGGGCCGAGATGACCACCAACCCCTTGAGGTCGCCAAGGCGCAGATTTTTGAGGAAATGGGTCGCCGGCTGGTCGCGCAGAACCAGATCCGGGGCGCCATGGGAGATGAACCAGACGGGGGCGATAGACATGACAGACTCCATATGCGTTGTGCCGGTGCGCGGCGCACCAGAAAACTGTGGGCCAGGGCGACATGCCACTGACGATATGGTCATTATCTGCCCCGACAATGAAGTTAACAATCCAGCTTGATGAATAAGCACTGTTCACTATTGGTTGATAGTGATGGGGGGAGGGCGGTTTTACTCATGACAAGGCCGGCGCAGTGGCCGACCCAGGGAAAGGCTGAGAGCGTCTTGCCCCACAGCCATCAGTTCATCTTGATGCGGACTTAATCCCTAACAGCGCCACCTCGCAGGTCAGCACGGGCGCTGGGTGGGATCTGACCGGTTTACTGAATCCCCAGCAGTTCCACGTCGAAGATCAGCACGGGCGCTGGGTGGGATCTGGCCGGCTTACTGAATACCCAGCAGTTCCACATCGAAGATCAATACAGATCCCGGCGGGATTTTGCCGGCGGCGCGATCGCCGTAGGCCAGGTTGGCGGGGATGTAGAAGCGGGTCTTCTCCCCTTCCACCATCAGCTGCACCCCTTCGGTCCAGCCGGCGATCACCTGGTTGAGGCCGAACTCGATGGGCTCGCCGCGGGCGACCGAGCTGTCGAAGACGGTGCCGTCCAGCAGCTTGCCCTCGTAGTGCACCTTCACCTTGCTGGTGGCGGTGGGGTGAATTGTGCCGGTGCCCGGGGTCAGCACTTCATACTGCAGGCCGGAGGCGGTGGTGGTCACCAGGGGTTTTTCCTTGTTGGCGGCGAGGAACTCGGCGCCCTTGCGCACGTTTTCCACGGCCTGCTTCTTGTTGTTGCTGCTCGAGTAGAAGTAGTAGGCGACGCCGGCAACCAGCAGCGCGATCAAAACGAATTTCATCGGGTATCCCTATGTCGTGAAATGCCGAGAGGGCAGTGAGAGCGGCATCTTATCCCAGCCGGGGGGCGAGGGCGAGCCGGCGGGCGGCAAGATGTGACTGGACGGGCAAAGCCTGAGCCAGAGCCGGTGCCGAGGGACGCAGCGCATCCCCCGGCCCCTGTCGTTACTTGGCGGCCACCATCATCAGGGCGGGCAGAGCGAAGAAGAGGCCCGCCACGTAACCGAGCGCCAGCAGCTTGTTCTCGCTGCCGACCCGGGCCAGCCCCTCGGCCGCCTTGACCGGCAGCTCGCGCAGGAAGGGCACCCCATAGATGAGCACCACGGCGAACAGGTTGAACAGCACGTGCACCAGGGCGATGGTCAGCGCCAGCTTGGCCCCGGCGCCGCTGATGGCTGTGGCGGCCAGCAGGGCGGTGATGGTGGTGCCGATGTTGGCGCCCAGGGTGAAGGGGTAGAGCTGACGGGTGCTGAACACGCCGCCGCCGGCCAGCGGGATCATCAGGCTGGTGGTGGTGGAAGAGGACTGCACCATCACGGTGACCAGGGTGCCGGAGGCGATGCCGGTCAACGGGCCGCGGCCCAGCGCCCGGTGCAGCAGATCCCTGGCACGGCCCACCAGCACTCGCTGCAGCACCTTGCCGAGCCAGGTGACGCAGCCGAGGATCAGCAGGATGCCGATACAGATGGTGGCGATGGCAGGCCCTTTGCCCGGCAGGAAGGCCACCAGGCCGTCGATGAAGGTGAGTGCCGGGGAGAGCAGCGGCTTCATGAAGTCCATCCCCTGCATCGACATGTCGGCGGAGCCCGCCAGCAGGTCGGCCAGCGCCTCGGCGCTCTTTTGCAGCAGGCCGAACATCAGTTCCAGCGGCAGGAAGATGAACACCGCCAGCAGGTTGAAGAAGTCGTGCACGGTGGCGGCGGCAAAGGCGCGGCGAAACTCACCCCGATCCCGGATATGGCCGAGGGAGACGATGGTGTTGGTGATGGTGGTGCCGAGGTTGGCGCCCATCACCATGGGGATGGCCATGCCGATGGGCAGGCCGCCGGCCACCAGGCCGACGATGACCGAGGTCACCGTGCTGGAGGATTGCACCAGCGCGGTGGCCAGGATGCCGAGCAGCAGGGCGACGAAGGGGTTGCTGGCGAAGGCGAAGATCTGGGCCGCGCCCTCGGCGCCGCCGGAGAAGCCCTTGAAGCCGTGGGAGACGGCGCCGACGGCAACCAGGATCAGGTAGATCAGAGTGATGACAGCGAGCCAGTTGAACAGTGGGCCGGTACGACGGGTCTGCTGTTGTGCGAAAGATGGGGTGCTGTGCATGAAGCCTCTTGGGACAGTCTGCGTGAAAATGGACGGGCGCATTAGACCAAGGCTCCATGACAGAAATATGACAAAGTGACACTTTTATGATGCTTTGATGACATGGACGGCGGGGCCCATTGGACAGGAGGTGTCGGAGCTGGCCGGGATCCCGGCCGCTTTGGCCGCAGATCCCCCGCGCGGCTTGCAGCCGGGAGTCAGGGGGCTATGCTGCCCCCTTTCCTTCCCTCAACGAGAGTGATGTTGTTATGCGTGCATGGGTGCTGTGTCTGTCCCTGGGTCTGCTGTCTGCCGGTGCGCAGGCGAGCGTGTTCAAATCCGAGTGCAACCTCGACAAGGCGGTGAAGAACGAGGCGCTCAACGCGACCCTGGGGGTCAAGGGCAACTGCGATACCGACAAGCTGGTGCGCCAGCAGAAAGAGAAGGCCAAGGCCGAGGTGAAGAAGCACACCACGGATGCGCTGGACCAGAAAACTGCCGGCCTCAAAGAGGGCAAGAGCCAGCTGCAGGGGACCCAGCAGAAGGTCAATCAGGCCGGTCAGCAGCTCAAGCAGACCCAGCAGGATGTGAAGGCGGTGGCCAAGGATCCGCTCAAGGCGGCCGCCACCGCGGTGATCAATCAGGGCTGATCTGCCAGCCTGCTTTGGGCGGGGCCGCGAGCGCGGCGTGCACAGCAAGAAGGGGAGCCATGGCTCCCCTTCTGCATTTGTGCGTCTGCTCGTCGCCCTTACTGGGAGTCGGCCGCCTCTTCGTACTGACGGAAGGGGATGCGGAACACCGCGAGGCGCAGGAACAGGTAGGTGACGCCAAGGCCGGCCCAGATCAGGCCCAGCTCCAGCGAGCTCTGCTCCAGGTTGATCCAGAGCGCGCCTATGGTGGCGGCGCCCAGCAGTGGCAGCACCAGGAACAGCAGGTGTTCCTTGAGGCTCTTGTTGCGCTTCTCGCGTACCCAGAACTGGCCGATGACCGACAGGTTGACGAAGGTGAAAGCCACCAGGGCACCGAAGTTCACCAGCGCCAGCGCCATGTCCAGATCGAACGATACCGCGGAGAGCGCCAGGGCGCCCACCATCAGCACGTTGATGGCCGGGGTGCGGAATTTCGGGTGGATGTAGCCGAATACTCGCTCCGGGATCATGCGATCGCGCCCCATCACGTAGAGGATGCGCGACACGCCGGCGTGGGCAGCCATGCCGGAGGCCAGTACGGCTACCGTGGTGCACACCAGCACCACGCTCTGGAACAGGGTGCCGCCGACGTAGAGGGCGATCTCCGGCAGCACGGCGTCCGGCTCCTTGAAGCGGGCCAGATCCGGGAAGTAGAGCTGCAGGAAGTAGGAGACGGCCACGAAGATGATGCCGCCGATGAGCGCAGTCAGCACGATGGCGCGCGGGATCACCTTGCCGGCGTTGGGGGTCTCTTCGGAGAGCGAGCTCAAGCCGTCAAAGCCCAGGAACGAGAAGCAGAGGATGGTCGCGCCGGTAAACAGCGGCACCATGCCGGCCGACTCGAAGTGGAACGGCCGGCTGCTCAGCAGGGTGGCCGCCCCTTCACCGTGATAGATGCCCCAGCCCATCAGGCCGAGGAAGACGGTGATGATGGCGAGCTGGATGAAGACGATGACGCCGTTGAAGTTGGCCACCAGATTGATGCCGCGCAGGTTGAGGAAGGTCATCACGGTCACCAGACCGAAGATGAAGATCCAGGGCTCGACGCCGGGGAACATGGCGGTCAGGTAGATCTTGGCCAGCAGGATGTTGATCATCGGCATGAACATGTAGTCGAGCAGGGAGGACCAGCCGACCATGAAGCCGATGTAGGGGTTGAACACCTTCTGGGCATAGGTATAAGCCGAGCCCGCGGAGGGGAAGCGGCGCACCAGATGGCCGTAGCTGAAGGCGGTCAGCAGGATGCCGCCGAGCGCCAGCAGATAGGCGGTGGCGACGCGGCCTTCGGTAATGTCACCGACGATGGCAAAGGTATCGAATACCGCCATGGGTGTGAGGTAAGCCAGACCCATCACCACTACCTGAAAGAGGGTGAGCGTCTTGAGCAGCTTGGCACCGGCCATCACGCTTTCTCCTCTGCGATCGCCAGGTCGGCGAAGGGGGACGGGATCAGGGACGCAGCGCGTCGCTGGACACAGGGGACGCCGGTCTGCAGCACAGACGGGTGGCGTACGCCGGCGGGCACCGGCAGGAAAGCAGTGAAATGCCCCATGTTTTTCCTCACAACGTCGGGAGATTGCCTGGCAATCTCGATATCAATTCCGGTACAAAGTCCGGCCTCTTGGTGAATGTGGTTTTCCCCTAAAAAACGAAGAACCGATGCTGCAAAAAACATCGGCTCTCAGGGGCGGCGTATTGTGCCCTCAGGGGGGGGAGGAAACAAGCAAAAAAGCCCCGGTCGGGGGATTTTGTTGACCTGGGTCAGGTTGGGCTGCGCCACCGGGCTGGCAGCCAGTGTTGACGGGGGCTGCAGCGACGCAGGCCCAGCGCGAAAATGGCTGTTGCGCAGGGCTGACAGGGGTAAAAAAAAGCGCCCGCAGAGGGCGGGCGCGGTGAAAGCAAAGAAGGCTCAGGAAGCGTCGGTTTCAGGACGGCGCAGCTGGACCCGGAACACGGTGAGGCGCAGCAGCAGATAGAGGGCGCCGAGAGCGGCCCAAATCAGCCCCAGCTCGAAGGAGGCTGGCTCCAGGTTGAGCCAGAGCACGCCGATGCAGGCGGCTCCGCACAGGGGCAGCAGCAGGAACATCAGATGGTCCCGCAGCGTCTTGTTGTGACCGAGCTTGACGTAGAAGTGGGCGATCACCGCCAGGTTGACGAAGGTGAAGGCCACCAGGGCACCGAAGTTGATCAGCGCCAGCGCCATCTCCAGGTCGAATGACACCGCCGAGAGGGCCAGTACCCCCACCAGCAGCACGTTCAGGGCCGGGGTCTGCCAGGTCGGGTGAACGTAGGCGAAGAAGCGGCTCGGCAGGGCGCGATCCCGCCCCATCACGTAAAGCAGGCGTGACACGCCGGCGTGGGAGGCGAGTCCGGAGGCCAGCACCGCCACCGTGGTGCAGACCAGCACCACCGCCTGGAACAGCTTGCCGCCCACATAGAGGGCGATCTCCGGCAGCACCGCATCCGGTTGCTGGAAGCGGGAGATGTCCGGGAAGAACAGCTGCAGGAAGTAGGAGACGGAGATGAACAGCACGCCGCCGATCAGCGCCGTCAGCACGATGGCGCGGGGGATCACCCGGGAGGCGTCCGGGGTCTCTTCGCTCAATGTGGTGATGGCGTCAAAGCCGAGGAACGACAGGCAGAGAATGGAGGCGCCGGTGAGCAGGGGGGCCATATTCATGTGCTCGGAGAAGAAGGGACGGCTGCTCGCCACCGTGCCGAGCCCTTCTCCATGGTAGACACCCCAGGCGATGAGGCCGATGAAGACGGCGATGATGCTGAACTGCATGATGACGATCAGGCTGTTGAAGTTGGCCACCAGCTTGATGCCGCGCAGGTTGAGCAGGGTCATGACGGTGGCCAGACCGAGAATGTAGGTCCAGGGTTCCACGCTCGGGAACAGGGCCTCCATGTAGATCTTGGCCAGCAACATGTTGATCATCGGCATGAACATGTAGTCGAGCAGGGAGACCCAGCCCACCATGAAACCCACGTAAGGGTGAAACACCTTCTGGGCATAGGTATAGGCGGAGCCTGCCGAGGGAAACTTGCGTACCAGGTGGCCGTAGCTCATGGCGGTGAACAGCATGCCGATGAGGGCGAACAGGTAGGCGGTGGGCACATGGCCTTCGGTGATCTCGGTGACGATGCCGAAGGTGTCAAACACGGCCATGGGGGTCAGGTAAGCCAGCCCCATGATGACCACGTGCCACAGTTTGAGGCTTTTTTTCAGGCCGACGGGTTGGGCATTCATTGTGCTTTCCCCTCAATCCGGGCCGAAGGGATCAGGCTGACGGTATCAACCTGGGCATAGGGGGCGCCAGAGAGGCGGCGCAGACCGGCGTGTGCCGGCAGGAAAGCAGTGAAATACCCCATGGTGTTCCTCACTAGAGAAGCGGGTGTCGTGAGATGGCAACCCATCTCGCTATCATTTCCGGTCGGTTCCGGCCTCGTTGTGGATTTGTTTGCCGTAAAAAAAGAACCTGACTCAGCAAGTGGTCGGTCCTTTGTTGCGGCGGCGCATTGTGCATTCGTGTTGCCCCCTTGACAAGCATATCAAGGGGGCAAAAACGCATTTTTTTGCACTGATGAGCGGATGTTGCGGTTCTGATCAGTCCTGGGCTGCCAGCAGGGCCTGTTCGAGCAGATCCAGCCCCTCGTCGATGAGGGCCGGCGAGGCCGTCAGCGGCGCCAGGAAGCGGATGACGTTGGCGCGCACGCCGCAGGCCAGCAGCACCAGCCCGCGCTTGCCCGCCTCGGCCACCAGTCGCTTGGTGAGGTCGGCATCTGGTCTGGCCGCATCGCGCTGCTTGACCAGCTCCATGGCTACCATGGCGCCGGGGCCGCGGATGTCGCCGATACAGTCAAAGCGCTCCGCCAGCTGCTGCAGGCGGGCCTTGATCTGCTCGCCCTGAGCCTGGGCCCGTTGGTTGAGCTGCTCCTCTTCGATCACCTCCAGCACCGCCAGGGCAGCGGCGCAGGCGATGGGGGAGCCGGCATAGGTACCGCCCAGACCACCCGGCTTGGCGGCGTTCATCACCTCCGCCTTGCCCACCACGGCGGAGAGCGGGAAGCCGCCAGCCAGGCTCTTGGCCAGGGTCATGATGTCCGGCTCGATGCCGGCATATTCGGTGGCGAAGGTCTTGCCGGTGCGACAGAAACCGCTCTGGATCTCGTCGCAGATGAGCAGGATGCCGTGCTGATCGCACAGCTGGCGCAGGCGCTGCATGAAGCTGGCGGAGGCGGGGTAGAAGCCCCCTTCACCCTGCACCGGCTCGATGATGATGGCGGCCACCCGGGTCGGTTCGATATCCGAGCTGAAGCAGAGATCCAGCGCGGCCAGCGCATCGGCCTCGCTCACCCCCAGGTAGTCGCTCGGGAAGGGCAGGTGATAGACCTCTCCCGGGAAGGGGCCGAAGCCGGTCTTGTAGGGCACCACCTTGCCGGTGAGCGCCATCCCCATCATGGTGCGGCCGTGAAAGCCCCCCTTGAAGGCGATGGTGCCGCTGCGACCGGTGTGGGCACGGGCGATCTTGATGGCGTTCTCCACCGCCTCGGCGCCGGTGGAGAGAAACAGGGTACGCTTCGGGGTGGGGCCGGGCACCAGGGCATTCAATTTTTCCGCCAGCTCGATATAGCCGGGATAGGGGGTGACCTGGAAGCAGGTGTGGCTGAATTTTTCCAGCTGTGCGCGCACCGCCGCTACCACTTTCGGGTGGTTGTGGCCGGTGTTGAGCACGGCGATGCCGGAAGCAAAATCGATGTAGCGGTTGCCCTCCACATCCCACAGCTCGGCATTTTGCGCCCGCTCGATAAACACCGGCAGCAGGGTGCCGACGCCGTTGACCACGGCCGCTTCACGGCGCGCTTGCCACGCCTTGTTTGATGCTGACTGACTCATCTTTCCTCCCTGAGGGGCCGGGGGCCCCTGTCTCAATGTGGCGAGGCCCCCTTGGGAGCACTCACTTCGTCCTTGTGAATTGATATGGCTGCGCCGGCGGGGGACGGGCCCCTGTTGCAGGCCCGGCCGCCGGCGCAAGATGTGACTGCCTAGCGGATGCCACCGAAGCAGAGGTATTTGGTCTCGAGGTACTCCTCCAGCCCCTCGGCCGCCCCTTCACGACCGAAGCCCGACTCCTTGATGCCGCCAAAGGGGGCCAATTCGGTCGAGATGATCCCCTCGTTGATGCCGACCATGCCGTATTCGAGCTGCTCGGCCACCCGCCAGACGCGGGCGATGTCGCGGCCATAGAAGTAGGCGGCGAGGCCATATGGGGTGTCGTTGGCCAGGGCGATGGCCTCGGCTTCGGTCTCGAAGCGCACCAAGGGCGCCACCGGGCCGAAGATCTCCTCCTGCAGGATGGGGTTGGCTTTATCGACCTTGCCCAGAATGGTGGGCTGGTAGAAGAGCGGGCCGGCGGGATGGGCTTCGCCCCCGAGCAGCAGCTCGGCGCCGGCGGCGGTGGCCTGTTTGACCAGCTCGGCCACCTTGCTGGCGGCGGCCGGGTTGATGAGCGGGCCTATCTGGGTGCCCTCGCTCATGCCGTCGCCCACCTTGAAGGCTTTGACTGCGGCGGTGAGCTTCTCGACGAAGGCGTCGTAGATGCCGGCTTGCACCAGGATGCGGTTGGCACAGACACAGGTCTGGCCGGCGTTGCGGTATTTGGAGGCGAGTGCGCCGGCAACGGCGGCGTCGAGGTCGGCGTCGTCAAACACGATGAAGGGGGCGTTGCCACCCAGCTCCAGCGACAGCTTCTTCATGGTGTCGGCGCACTGGCGCATCAACAGCTTGCCGATGCGGGTGGAGCCGGTGAAGGAGAGCTTGCGCACCGTCTTGTTGTTGCACAGCTCGTTGCCCACCGCTGCGGCCTGATGGCTTGTGACGATGTTGATGACTCCGGCCGGGATGCCTGCCTGCTCCGCCAGTGCCGCCAGCGCCAAGGCACAGAGCGGGGTCTCGGCGGCCGGCTTGATGACGATGGTGCAACCGGCTGCCAGCGCCGGGCCCGCCTTGCGGGTGATCATGGCGATGGGGAAGTTCCAGGGAGTGATGGCGGCGACCACCCCCACCGGCTGCTTGATGGTGGCCAGCCGGCGATCGCTGGAGAAGCCTGGAATGGTGCGGCCGTAGGCGCGTTTGCCCTCTTCCGCGAACCACTGGATGAAGCTGGCGCCGTAGGCCACTTCCCCCTTGGCCTCGGCCAGCGGCTTGCCCTGCTCGCAGGTCATGATGCGGGCCAGCTCCTCCTGGTTGGCCATGATGAGCTCGAACCAGGCGTAGAGCCGGTTGCTGCGCTCCTTGGCGGTGAGCGCGGCCCAGCCGGGCTGGGCCGCGTGGGCGGCGGCGATGGCGCGGCGGGTGTCACCCTCGTCCATGTCGGGCACCTGGGTAATGACCTGACCGGTGGCCGGGTTGTGCACCTCGAACCGGCGTCCGCCGCCGGCTTCACACCAGCGGCCATCTATATAGGCAAGGGATTTGATCAGGGAGAGTGCGGGTTGTGATGCTGACATAGATAGCAAGCCTCGATTGTGGGTCAGGGGGCCGGCTCATCCTGTGCCGCCACCGTATAGAATAATAAGCACAGGAAGACCATAAATTGAGCCGAAATGTTTTTCAAGTGTTAAATATATTTGAGTAAACTGTGTCTCGCGTGCTAGAAATGGAGCTGTTGGAGCGATTTTACCGGTTTTTGCGGTGCAGGGTGTGCAAAATAATGAACGGCATGTGCTGTGCAGGATAACAAACAGGCCGGTCAGGTTGACTCGCTATTTTAACCGGGTGCCCAGCTGGCACCTGACAGGCACACAGGGAGGTGGCCGAATGCAGCAATCACAGGGCGAGACGCGCTGGCAGTCCATGACCGACAACCCCATGACGGACAAGAGCGTGGCGCAAAGCATGGGCGAGCGTCTGGCGGCGACCCGCCGCCGGCTCGGGCTCTCCCAGCGGCGGGTCGCCGAGCTGAGCGGGCTGACCCATGGCGCCATCTGCATGATAGAGCAGGATAAGGTGAGCCCCTCGGTGGCCTCTTTGCAAAAGCTGCTCAGCGTCTATGAGCTGCCGCTGTCGCGCTTCTTTGCGGAAGAGGAGGGCGGTACGCCGAGCGTGGTGATCAAGGCCGAGCAGCTGATCGAGCTGGGCAGCCAGGGGGTCTCCATGAAGCTGGTGCACAACGGCAACAACCGCCGCCAGCTCGGTTTCATGCTGGAGACCTACGCCCCCGGTACCGACACGGGCGGCCAGGTCACGCATCTGGGGGAGGAGGTGGGCACCGTGCTGGAGGGGTCGGTGATCCTGACGGTGGCGGGCCAGGCTTATCCACTCAGCGCCGGGGACAGCTACGTGATCGACACGGGCGAGCCCCACAGTTTCAGCAATCCGTCGGGGCAGGTGTGCCGCATCGTCAGCGCCCACACCCCGGCCAACTTCTAGTGCCGAGACATCGTCTCGTTTGGGAAAAGAACCGGTAAGGAAACAGGGATCATGACCGAACATGTAAACAGTTACTACGCAGCCAGTGCCAACAAACACGCACCCTATCCGACGCTGACCGAACAGCTGGAGTGCGACGTCTGCGTCATCGGGGCGGGTTATACCGGCCTCTCCAGCGCGCTGCACCTGGTGGAAAAGGGCTATTCGGTGGTGGTGCTGGAGGCGGCCCGGGTGGGCTTTGGCGCCAGCGGTCGCAACGGCGGCCAGATCGTCAACTCCTACAGCCGCGATATCGACACCATAGAAGCGAACTGCCCGCCAGATCAGGCCAGGCTGCTCGGTTCCATGCTGTTTGAGGGGGGCCAGATCATCCGCGAGCGGATCAAGCGCTACAACATCCAGTGTGATCTGCAGGAGGGCGGGGTGTTCGCCGCCGAGACCGAGAAGCAGCTGCACGAGCTCAAGGCGCAGCAGGCGCGCTGGGAGAAGTGGGGCAACGACAAGCTGGAGCTGCTCGATGCCGACGGCGTGCGCGAGGTGGTGGCGAGCGATCGCTACGTCGGCGCCCTGCTCGACAAGAGCGGCGGCCACATCCACCCCCTCAACCTGGCGTTGGGGGAGGCGGAGGCTATCCGCTTGCAGGGTGGCAAGATCTTTGAGCAGTCCGCCGTCACCAGCATCACCCCGGGCACGCCTGCGCTGGTCAAGACCGCCAAGGGGGCGGTAAAGGCGCGCTTCGTGGTGGTGGCCGGCAACGCCTACCTCGGCAATCTGGTGCCCGAGCTCGCCAGCAAGAGCATGCCCTGCGGCACCCAGGTGATCGCCACCGAGGTGCTGGGAGAGGAGCGGGCCCGCTCGCTGCTGCCGCAAAACTACTGCCTGGAAGATTGCAACTATCTGCTCGACTACTACCGTACCTCCGGTGATCACCGGCTGATCTATGGCGGTGGCGTGGTTTATGGGGCGCGAGATCCGGCGGACATCGAGCGGCTGATCATTCCCAAGATGCTGAAAACCTTCCCCCAGTTGGCGGACGTCAAGGTGGAGTACACCTGGACCGGCAACTTCCTGCTCACCCTGTCGCGCCTGCCGCAGTTTGGTCGCATCGGCCCCAACATCTACTACATGCAGGGCTACAGCGGCCACGGTGTTACCTGCACCCATCTGGCGGGCAAGCTGCTCTCCGAGGTGTTGAGCGGCCAGGCGGAGCGCTTCGATGCCTTCGCCAAACTGCCGCACTACCCCTTCCCCGGTGGCCGCCTGTTCCGGATCCCCTTCACCGCCGCCGGTGCCGCCTGGTACACCCTGCGCGACCGGCTGGGAGTGTGATTGCCAGGCAGTCCATAGCAACAACAAGGCCACCCTGGGGTGGCCTTGTTGTTTGGCTGCTTAGTGACTTGTGAGCCCTGGCGGCGAGTCAGTGGTTACTGCGCTCGCAGCGGGGTGGCCGGCCAGAACTTGTGGTAGAAGTCGAGCCAGCCCTCCAAGTGGCCCTGCAATAGCTCGGGGTGGGGCGAGTGCTGGAAGATGGCGATCTGCTCTGGCGTGATCATCTGCCAGCCGTAGTTGAGGGGCATGCTGAAGGTGCCCTCCACCTGATTGATGTCGCTCAGCGCCGATTGCTTGTCGGGCCGCTCGATGAGGGTGCGATCCGTCACCAGGAAGATGAGCTGGTTGCCGAGCACCGCCTGATAGGCGCTCACCATCCACTTCGCCTTGGTGTAGCGGTCGCGCTCGATGACGGTGAACTTCCCGGCTCGGCAGACGGCGTAGTAATCCGCCTCCTTGGAGGCGAGGTGCATCTCGTAGTTGCAGCCCAGGCTGTTGATGAGCACCAGGCCCACCAGCATCATGCCGGTGGCGCTGAGCCCGAAGAGCAGGCGGATCAGGGCGGCGCGTTTCATGGCTTCTTTTCCTCGAATTTGGCCTGTTCTTCCCCGACCATCAGCCAGATCTCGCCTGCTGCCGGAGTGGGCAGACGAGATGCCGCTTTCTGGGTTCGGCAGAGCGTGCCCTGACCGGCCGGTTCGCAGCGCACCGAGACCCAGGTTGCGCTCAGATAGAGGCCGGTGAGCAGCAGCAAGGCGAGAAACAACCCCATCACCCCGAGCAGCAGCCGTTGTTGCCAGCGTGGCAAAGGGATGGGCACGGCATCCCGGGAAGCGGCAACGGGCAGGGCGGCGACAGGCTCGTCCACCTCCGGCAAGGGCGCTGGGTCGGCAGGTTCGCTCAGGGAGGGCGTGCTGGCTGTGGGGATGACCTGCATGGCGGCGGGCGACAACATCAACAGATAGCCCTGGCGGGGCAAGGTGCGGATCACCGCCTCCTGCTCCGGGGTATCCAGATAGCGGCGCAGGTTGGCAATGGCCACGGGCAGGGAGCTGGCACTCACCGGTCGCCCGTCCCAACCGATGGCGAGTAGGGTCTCCTTGCTGTGCAGGCTGCCGGCATGGGTCAGGAAGAAGTGCAGCAGACGCGCCTCCGCGGCAGACACGCGCACGCTGGTTGGGTTTCCATCCTGAGAGCGGGTCAGGGTGAGCTGTTTCGAATCCAGAACAAAGCGACCGAAGGCATGCAGGTGAGGGGCGTGATCCGGATCCATGGCGCGGTGATCGTCTCGCAGATGATGTTGCTTATTAATAGGTAGAGAGTGAAATCTGACGGGGGCGCTACCCCTTGTCAAGGGATAGATGGGAGCCGCAGAGGTTGGCTCCCCACGAGTGTTAGAGGCAAGGGGCGGGCACCGGATGAACAGCTGCTCGCCCCGTGGCAGGATGGTGCTGCTCAATGGACTACATACATGCCGAGCAAGGTGCCAGCAGCACTGAAGCAACACGCGAAGAAGGTGTCAGACGGTAAAAGAGGCGTGTTTGCCATGCTCGTTTCGCCAACCATCGACCAGCTGAAATACATATTCAGTCAGTGTGGCAGTAGCTTCACTTCCCTGTTCACTATTTAATTGATTGCGATTGAAAAAATTGTTGCTGTCATCATTCCTTTTATTTTTATGCTGATGGTCAGCGTAATAACCGAGGGCGCCGGCAGCCCCGCATCAGTGGCGCCAACAAGCGCATTATGGCTCTTTATATTCTGGCGGCTGGTGCTGGGAAGGCTTGATGAGATCATCAATGCCAAACATGGTCGCATATTTAAATCCTGTGAGTCAGGAGGGGTTATAACCTGATGTTGTGGCCTGCAGAGTAACTGGCCGGTTCAGTTAAATGCCAACGAAAGATCATTATTAAAAACCATTAAAATACATAAAATCAATTGGTTATACTCATTCCGCTCCATTGCGGCACCAAGTCTGGCGGTGCTGCCATGTCAGGCGTTGCTGGCCAGCCGGCTGCGGGCAGTGGAGGGCTGGTGCAGTATTGGTAACCAGTGTGCAATGCGAGCTAGCCCGTTAATAGTTTTTAATAATGTTTATTGTATTGCCGGATAGCAGCTCATCAATATATTTTCAAATTGACTCGCTTTGACTCGAATGTTGAAAAATAACGGCAAGAGAAGATTGCCCTTCAACCCATCAGCTATCTGGCAATGCCAAGAGGTAAATTATGAACTGGTATTTCAATGCATTTAAAAACTATTTCAATTTCAGCGGGCGGGCATCCCGCCAGGAATATTTCATGTTCCTGCTGATCAATACCGTGATATGCGTTGCCCTGTCGCTGGTGTTCAACGCCCCTGAGCAGCTCAATTATCCCTTGGGTGTATATGGCTTGCTGACGCTGATCCCGACCGTGGCGCTGGGGGTACGCCGCTTGCACGACACCAATCGCACCGGCTGGTATCTGCTGGTGGGGGCCATTCCGGTGTTGGGTTTCCTGATCCTGCTCTTCTTCAAGCTGCAAAAAGGCTCGACTCTGCCCAACCGCTACGGGGCCGCCCTGCTGTGAGCCCGTCTGCACCAACCTTGCATAAAGAAGAACACCGCCAGCTGGCGGTGTTCTTCTTTATATGGGCTTTTATTGAGCCAGGGATTTCAGTTGCTGCTTGTCCGGCGGGTTGTTCCAGTCGATGGGGCCGTGGGTAAAGCGGTATTGCAGGCGCGGCAGGCTGGTTTCCAGCCACTCTTCGCGAAAATAGGCGTAGCCCTGATCCCAGTCCGGGTCGTTGGCCCAGCCGGTTTGCAGGAAGTAGAGCCGGGTGCCCTGGCCTTCCGGCACAAACCGTAGGCTGACCTGGGTCTTCTGCAGGCGGATGTGGGGCAGGGAGGGCGGGAAATTCCAGCTGAAGCTGAGCAGGTCGTGGGGCATGACGGCCATCACCCGGCAACCTTCGCTGCCACGTTCACCCAGCGGGGCATCGGGTCTGAAATAGATTTCGAAGGGACCATTCGGTTCGGGCACCATCAGGCACTCCGGCGCCAGAAAACTGCGCAGGCCACTCTCGGTTGTCCAGGCGCGCCAGACATCGTCGATATGGGCCGGAACAAAGATGTTGCCTTGTATCTGCTTGTTATCCATAAATCAGCGAGCCTCAAACCATCCATACATGGGACTCAGGCAGTATAGCCCCATGGCTTATGAAATGGACAGAGGTGTGTCACACCCCTGCCATCGCCGAGAGACTATTATGCCCGTGCGATTTGACATGGTGCCTGTGTTCCATCGAGAGTGGGGTCAGGCAGTCACAATGACAAGGACGCTTTGATGATCAGAGTCATGCAAGAGACGGATATTCCCCAGTTGGCACAGCTGTTTCTCAAAGGGCGGCGGCAGACGTTTCACTGGGTCGATCCCGCGCATTTTCGGCTGGAAGATTTTGACGAGCAGACCCGGGGCGAGCAGATCTGGGTAGCCGAGCAGGGGGGAGCGCCTTGCGGGTTTGTCTCCATCTGGGGAGATGAAAGCTTCGTTCACCACCTCTATGTCTCGGCCGACTGGCATGGGCAGGGGGTGGGGCGTGCCCTGCTGAGTCACGGGTTGGCCTCTTTTCAAAAGCCCGCCTCGCTCAAGGTGGCGGCCCACAACACTGCGGCGCTGGCCTTTTATCATCGATTGGGGTGGCAAAATACGGCAGAAACCGGCCACTGCGAGATCACCGGCTCTTGGCGGCGGTTGATCCTGGAATAGTGGGCAAGATCCCTGGGTCTATTCCATCAGGCGGTCTGAGAGGGATCCCCGGCAGTGTCGGCTGCCGGTAATATATAGTGTCAATCGTCTACCTTGAGTCTCATGTGGGTGAGTCAGGTTTTAACAACCGTGGCCAATTGTAAAAATAGCGGTCGTAACTGTGATGGAAAATATAACGGGGCACATCTGCGCTATTTGCCATACCCGGTATGGGGAATTGCATGGCAAAAGATGAGCTGGCGTGACGTAATGGGGAATGGCTGAATAAAGTCAGCGGTATATTCAGCCGCTCTTTTTTGTTAAGAAAGTGACAGCGGCTATAAAATCATTATGTTGTCATCAAACAGCCGTGCTATTCTCAAGCTGTGTTATCCCTGTGACAAACAAAAATAATTCTGTGAGGAAGTAATGAACGAGTTTCTGAAAGTTCTGCTGAACATTCGCAGCCTGCGCGCTGCCATCCGTGAATTGCCGTTTGAACAGCTGCAAGAAGCAAAAGAAAAGTTCGAGCTGGTATATAACGAGCGTGCCGAGTCTGTTGAACAAGAGCGTGCCGAACAGGAAGAGCGTCAGCGTAAGCTGAGCGAGTTCACTGAAATGCTGCAGCAGGCCGGTATCGATCCCCGTGAGCTGCTGAACAGTGCCGCCGCCCCGGCTGCCGCTGCTGGTGCGACCAAGAGCAAGCGCGCCCCGCGTCCTGCCAAGTACAAGTACCAGGAAGATGGCCAGGAGAAAACCTGGACCGGTCAAGGTCGCATGCCGAAAGCCATTGCCGAACAAGTGGCACTGGGCAAGGATCTGAATGATTTCCTGATCTGATCCACGGGATCAGTCATGAATGATGCCGCCCATGAGGCGGCATTATTATTTGTGCTCACCAAAAATATCTTCTGTCAATTCCCCAACTCCCCTGATACGACCTTGCTGTGTCACATTCAGACCGGTGCTCTGCATGCCAATTGGTCGCCCCATGATGGAACGATTAATTGCAGATGGTCGTACCGATGGTTCCCCGTGCACGCTTTTGTTGTCATCGTGATCATCGGAATGTCAGCCATATCTGGACTCATATAGCCCGTCAGGTATTAGCTGGCTGACGATGTGGCAATGGGAAAAGCACTAAGTCAGTCGCAAGGCGTGCCTCATTTTTGTTCCGCAACGCGCTGGATTTTACGGTGTGGTTATCTTCTCTGACTCGGGGGAACCGCTTGTCTGCGGCGTGCAGTGGGTAATACCTGAGCCAACATATTATTAATTCCAGCCGGATCCGAATGTCAGCGTACTTTGCATGGAAAAAGAGTGAGCTGGTCATTTAATCGGTAGACCAGAGCGGTCGACAGGGCAGGAATATCGGCAAAATAATAAGGCTCCCGTTGTGGGAGCCTTATTGCTGATGGTCGTTCAACTTGCCAACTGGGCATGCCAGCGGGCGGTGTCCGGTTGTGCCCGACCAGGGTGCAGGCGCCGTGTCTCGACGGCCTCTGCCAGCATGGCGAGCAGGGTCTGGGTATCGTCCCAGCACAGACAAGCATCGGTGACCGACTGGCCATATACCAGCTCGGTCAGCGGCGCCGGTTTCTGGCTGCCCCCCTGCAGGAAGCTCTCGACCATGACGGCGGCGATGGTGTCGCTGCCTTCCCCCAGCTGGCGGCAGAGCTCTCCTGCTACCCGGATCTGGTTCTTGTGCAGTTTCTGGCTGTTGCCGTGGCTGCAATCTACCATCAGCCGGGGCGTGAGCCCCTGCCGTGCCAGTCGCTCGGCCGCCTCTTCCACGTCGCTCTGGTGATAATTGGGGCGGGTGCCGCCGCGCAAGATGATGTGGCCGGCCGGGTTGCCCTCACTCTTGATCACCACCATGCCGCCCTGGCTGCCGGGGGCGGTAAACAGGTGGGAGGCTTCGCTGGCCTGGATGGCATCGATGGCCACCCGGATGTTGCCATCGGTACCGTTCTTGAAGCCGATGGGACAGGGCAGGGCCGAGGCCAGCTGCCGGTGCACCTGTGACTCCGTGGTCCGGGCGCCGATCGCTCCCCAGCTGATGAGATCGGCCAGGTAGAGGAAGCTGGTGGTATCGAGAAACTCGGTGGCGGTGGCCAGCCCCAGCTGGTTGATGTCGAGCAGCAGCTGGCGTGCCAGCTGCAGGCCATGGCCTATGTCGTTGCTGCCGTCCAGATGGGGGTCGAACACCAACCCCTTCCAGCCCACCGTGGTGCGGGGTTTCTCGAAATAGGTGCGCATCACGATCTGCAACCGATCCCGATAGTCGTGGGCCAGCACCGCCAGCCGCCGGGCGTAATCGAGGGCGGCGAGGGGATCGTGAATGGAGCAGGGACCGATGACCACCAGCAGGCGATCGTCTTCCCCGCTCAGGATCTGGCGAACCTGCTGACGGTGCTGATCGATCCGGGTTGCCAGGTCGGCGGGACATGGGTGAAGTGCCAACAGGTCGGCAGGAGTGGGGAGAGCCTCCACCGCGAAGGCGCGCATTACCGAGTTCAAGACTGCCATCTGGATTACCTTGCTGTGCAAATGGAGTGAATGACGTGCACTCCACACCGGGACCCGGGCGAGGGAGCTGCAATGGGGCGTCATCACCTGTTATTGTTGAGAGTGATTATCATTATCTTGTTGTCGGCCACAAATGCAAGCACAACCGAGTGGCATACCAGAATGGGGGGGAGAGCAGGCGGGTGGCATTGCACCAATGGCAATCAAGCCCATGGCTGGCAGACCATGAGCTTGATATTTCAGGGGAAAATCAGCTGATTCAGCTGTCCATCACGTCGTGACGCGCATGGTGATAGGCCTCTTCATCCTTGCCGTGGCGCCAGTAAGGCACGGCGTAGACCCGGGTTCGATCCACCTCGAGTGTGCGCCGCACGTGGCGACGCATGGGGACCACCAATCCCTCTTCCCCGCCGAACCAGAAGTAGCTCTGTTGCTCCTCCAGCGGCAGGGCGGTGAAGTACTCCACCAGCGGCGCCGTCTCTTCGGGGGAACCGACAAACCAGCGCAGGGTTACCCCGGCGGGCAGCGACAGATCCTGCACATCTTCCTGATAGGGCACCAGCAGGGCGATGTGGCCGCGGGCATCGGCGGGCATCACCTCGGCCATGGCGCTGATGGCGGGCAGGGCGGTGAGATCCCCCACCATGTAGTAGTGGCTGGCAGGCTGCAACATGGGGTCCGGACCACCTGGGCCCGAGATGGCCAGCAGGTCGCCGGGCTTGACCTCGTTGGCAAAGCGGCTGGCGGGGCCGCCATCGCCGTGCAGGGCGAAGTCGATATCCAGCTCCAGCGCCTCGCGGCGAAATGCGCGAATGGTGAAGGTACGCATGATGGGGCGCTGGCTCGGATCTTCCCAGCGCGGCCCCTGCGGAGTGGGGGTGGGCAGTACGGCATGGGCCTGGCCCGGCTGGGGCAGCATGATCTTGATATGGGCGCCGCCACAGGTGAAGGGGTAGTCAGCGAGCTCCGGGCTGGTCAGGCAGATCCGGCGCAGGTGCGGGCTCACATCCTGAATGTGCTTGACCGTGAGCAGACGGGGACGATTGACCGGGGCGGACTGGGACATGGGCATACTCCTGACTGATAATGGCGCCCATTTTTCATTAAATGAAAATTATTATCAATTGCTTTGTGTGCCAGCGGTCAGACCCTGGCTGAGGGAAAAAGGAACACAAGGGGAAAAAATAAGGAAGATGCCTGATGCCCTCGCGCGGTGCGAGGGCATGAGGTAAGGCCGGTCAGCTGCGGTCGCTCCCCCCCAGTGCCTTGTAGATCCTGGCCATGGTGTTGAGCTGCTCCTTCTGCTGGCCGAGCAGGGCGAGCTCGGCATCCCACAGCCGGTTCTGCTCATCCAGCCAGGGTTGCACCCCGGTGGCGCCAGCCTGGTAGCGGGCTCTGGCCAGCCGCTCCGCCTCTTTGGCAAAGTCCAGCTGCTCAGCCAGGTAGTTCAGACGCTGCTCGCCGTGGTGGCGGGCGGCCAGACCATCCTCCACCTCCACCAGCGCGCTGTAGAGCTGCTTGCGAAACTCCGCTTCGGCTATCTGGTAATCGAGCCTGGAGCCCGCGATGGCGAGCCGGGTCTTGTTGTACTCGAGGAAGGGCAGCGCCAGCGTGGCGCTCAGGGTACCCACCGGGTTTTGCAGCACCTGGGTCAGGGTGTCCGAGCTGCTGCTGGCCCCGCCGGTCAGGCTCAGGGTGGGGTAGAAACCGGTGCGGATATCGTCCCCCTTCGCCAGGGTCTTGCGCAGGCGCAGCTCGGCGGCGCGCACGTCGGGGCGCCGCGCCAGCACATCGGCCGGAATGCCGACCGCCAGCGTGGGGATGGGGGCCGTCGGCAGCGCCTTGGGTTCGAACGTCAGCGGGCCGCTACTGCGACCGAGCAACAGCCGCAAGGCATTGCGGGCCTGCTCCTGCTGCATCAGGAGCGAGCTGAGCTCCGCCTGCTTGCCGGCTTTCTGCTGGCTGGCCTGCACCAGGTCGAGCCGGGTCACGGCGCCGGCCCGGTACTTGGCCTGGGTCAGCTGCTCGGCGCGCTCATAGTTGGCGAGCTGCTGCTGGCCGAGGGTGATGGCCGAGCCGAGATAGGCCAGTTGCCAGTACTGCTCCAGCGCCTTGCCAATCAGCATCAGACGGGTGGCCGCCAGATCCTGGGCGGAGGCCTCGGCCTCCCAGCTCGCCTGATCCCGCACCGAGGCGAGCCGGCCCCACAGATCCACCTCGTAGCCGAGGGTGAGGGAGGGACCCATGCTGCCGCTGGCCTTGCCGCTGTTCAGGTCCTTGGTGCCATTGCCGCTGATGCCGGCATTGACCGAGGGGGTCAGGTTGGTATCGGCCAGATCGGCGCCGAGCAGGGCACTGCGCAGGCGCAGACCGGCTACCTGCATGTCCGGGTTGGCGGCCAGCACGGCCTCGATCAGCCGATCCAGCTCGGGGTCGTGGAAGCCTTGCCACCAGGGGCCGGCCTGCTGCCGGGTGAGGCCGTCGTCCGGCTGTTGCCAGTGGCCGGCCAGCGCCAGCTCTTGCCGCTGATAGCTGCTCTGCTGGCTGCAGGCGCCGAGACCGAGCGCCAGGGTGAGGCAGAGCCCCAGTTTGGATAAGTGGTACATCGTCATTCCCTCGCCAGCGCCTCGACCGGGTCGAGCCGGGCGGCATTGCGGGCGGGCAGGTAGCCAAACAGGATCCCGATGAGCGAGGAACAGCCAAACGCCATCAGGATGGAAAAGAGCGAGAAGTGCATCTGGATGCTCTCCACGAACAGGGAGAAGAGCAGGCCTATGAAGAGGGAGACGCCGACCCCGAGCATGCCGCCCAGCAGGCTCACCATCACCGCCTCGATCAGAAACTGCTGCAGTATGTCCGACTGGCGGGCACCGACCGCGATGCGGATGCCGATCTCGCGGGTTCGCTCCACCACCGACACCAGCATGATGTTCATCACCCCGACGCCGCCGACGATGAGGGAGATCACCGCGATGGCGGAGACCAGCAGCGTCATGGTGGCGGTGGTTTTCTCCACCGACTTGATGATGCTGTCGCTGCTGAAGGTGAAGAAGTCCTTCACCCCGTGGCGCTGGGTCAGCAGCTCGATGGCGGCCTGTTCGGCCAGCGCCGGTTGCACCCCGTCCTTGACCCGGATGGTGAGCTGGCTGAAGTGGTTCTGGGAGATGAGACGGCTCATCACGGCGCTGTAGGGCAGCCAGACGTTCACCGACTGGCTGCTGCGGCCAAACCCGGTCTCCTCTTCCACCACGCCGATGATGCGCACCGGAAGGGTGCCGACCAGCACCACCTGACCGACGGGATCCTGCTTGCCGAGCAGGCTCTCGATGGTCTTGCCGTCCACCACCGCCACCGCCGCCCGATTCTGGATGTCGCGCTCGTCGAACAACCGGCCGTTGGTGAGCTTCATCCCCTTGACCCGGAAGAAGTCGTTGCCGACCCCCACTATGCTGCCGCTGCTGGTCTTGTTGCGATAACGCAGCTGGCCGGGGGCGGCTATCTGGGGACTGGCCCCTTCCAGGTAGGGCTGACCGAGCAGGGCGTCGAGATCCCGCTTGTTGAGGGTCTGGATGCTGGCCGCCTTCTCGTCCCCCCAATCCTTGCCGGGGAAGATGTCGATGGTGTTGGTGCCCATGGCGTTGATCTGGTCGATCACCTTGGCACGGGCCCCCTGGCCGAGCGCCACCACGCTCACCACGGCGGCGATGCCGATGATGATGCCAAGCATGGTGAGGAAGGTGCGCATGCGGTGGGCCAGCATGGCGTGCAGCGCCATGCGCGCCGCTTCCCGGTAGCGATCCCAGTCGTGGCCTGCCCCTTCCTTGCTGGCAGGGGCGGCGGTCGGGGTCACGGGGACGGCCGCCGGCTTGCGGCCGCTGTCCTCCTGCACCCGGCCATCTTTGAGGGTGATGATCCGGTCGGCGTGGCTGGCCACCTCCATGTCGTGGGTCACCAGAATGATGGTGTGGCCCTGGGCGTGGAGCTCCTTGAGAATGGCCATCACCTCCTTGCCGCTCTGGCTGTCGAGGGCCCCGGTCGGTTCGTCCGCCAGGATCACCTCGCCACCGTTGGCCAGCGCCCGGGCGATACTGACCCGCTGCTGCTGGCCGCCGGAGAGCTGGCTCGGGGTGTGATGGCTGCGATCGCTGAGCCCCAGCCGGGTGAGCAGCGCCAGGGAGCGGGCCTGGCGCTCGGCCCGTGGCGTACCGGCGTAGACGGCCGGGATCTCCACGTTGGCGGCGGCATTGAGGTGCGGCAGCAGGTGGTAGCGCTGAAAGATGAAGCCGAAGTGGTGGCAGCGCAGCCGGGCGAGGGAGAGGGCATCCAGGGTGGCGGTATCCTGGCCGCGGAACAGGTACTGGCCGCTGCTCGGCCGATCGAGGCAGCCCAGCAGGTTCATCAGGGTCGACTTGCCGGAACCGGAGGCGCCGACGATGGCGATCATCTCCCCCGCCTCGATGGTGAGGTCGAGCGGATGGAGCACGGTCACTTCCTGCTCCCCGCTCTGGTAGCGGCGCTCGATCCCCTTGAGCTGGATCAGCGGCTCGCTCACAGCATGATCTCCACGTCATTGTTGCTGGCCGGCTTGCCCTGACCCAGGGTGACCTTCTCCTGTTCGCTCAGGCCGCTGACCACTTCGATCTTGATGTCGTCCTTCATGCCGGTCTTGATACGGCGGGTCTCCTTCTGATCGTCCTCCTTGAGCAGGGTGACCTCGTACTCGTTCTCCCCGAGCTTCTTGCCAAGGGCGGTCTGCGGAATGGTCAGCACCTGCTTGCGCTCGCCGAGCACTATGGTGACCTGGGTGGTCATGGCGACCCGCAGGGTGTGATCGGGGTTGGGCACGTCGAACAGGGCGTAGTAGTAGACGGCGGCGTTGCTGGTGGCCGTGGTGCTGGTGGCCTGCTCGTTGATGTTGGTGGGAGCCAGCTCGACGGTGCGCAGGGTGCCGTGGTAGCGGGTATCCGGGTCTCCCATCAGGGTGAAGTAGACCGGCATGCCGGCCTTGACCCGGGTGACGTCCGCTTCCGAGATCTGCGCCTTGACCGTCATGGTCTCCAGGTTGGCGAGCTTGAGCAGGGTCGGCACCGTCTGGCTGGCGGCCAGGGTCTGCCCCTGACGGGTCACAATGCTGACGACGGTGCCATCCATGGGGGCCTGAATGCGGTTGTAGCCGAGCTCGGTCTTGGTTCGCTCCACCTTGATCTGGGCATTCTCGACCTCGGCCTGGGCGCTCTGCAGCTCGGCCTTGGTCACGGCCAGGAGGGCTTCGGCGCTCTCCAGATCGGCGCGCGAGCTCGCCTCCTGCCTGAACATCTGCTGCTGACGGCGCCAGCTCAGCTCATTCTGCTTGAGCTGGGCCTGCTTGATCTTGAGCTGGGCGCGGCGACTGGCGAGATCCGCCTCGGCGGTCTTGAGGTTGTTCTGGGCGATCAGCGGGTCGATCTCGGCCAGCAAATCCCCCTGCTTGACCTTCTGGCCCGCTTCCACCGCGAGATAGGTGACCTGGCCGGAGACCTGGGCACCGACGTCCACCTGCTCGATGGCCTGCAGTACCCCGCTGGCCAGCACGGTCTGCTCCACATCCTGACGGGTTACCTGGGCGGTCAGCACCGGCTCGGGCGTCTTGCTCGGCCAGAGCAGCCAGCCGATGGCGAGCAAGAGGACGAGGGCGAGCAGGGCAATTTTTCTCTGCTGGGGAGTTATGTTCATGTTTCACCTGAAAGAAGCGAGCGAAGGCGTGCAAGGGCAATATCCTGCAGCAAACGAGGCTTAAAAAACAGCGATGAATATGTAAGGAAACATGTAGATAGCCTTGTCATTAGGCCGGGACAGTGAGGAGGGAAAGCAGGGGATGGCGGGGTAAAAAGGACCCCGAAAGAGAGGTGGTAACAGGGTGCCCACCTCGCGGGTGGGCACCCCGGTCATCAACCGACGGCTTTGAGCTGCTCGCTGTAGGGCTCGTGGCAGATCTGGATGTCAATCGGCAGCTTGTAGATGAGCAGGCGGGCCAGGGAGCCTTCCATCCAGTGGTGGCGGCTGCCGACCAGCAGCAGATCGGTCGGGTGGGCGGCCAGCCAGCGTTTCAGGTCGGGTACCACGTCATCGACCACCAGACACTGATAATCCACCGGGTGCTGCAGGGTGGTGATGAGTTCGCTGATGATGGCCTTGGCATCCAGCGTGCCCTGGGCGCTGCGCTCCTCTTCCGACAGCGACAGGCTCTTGCGGCGCATCTTGCTGCTGTGGGTCAGGTGCAACAGGGTCAGCTCGCCCCCCATGGCTTGTGCCAATTGACTCGCTTTGGCCAGCGTCTCCTGCTCGTAATCCTTGCCTTCCAGCAACAGCACAATATTGGTTGAGGTCATAAGCAGTTCTCCCTTGGCATGGCGCGGGTCACCGGGGACAAACGGCCTGTCCCATACCACTGTGTGCCCGCTATGTGTCGCATAGCACGAACCTGGCTCTCTGTACGGCAGGCGTCACCTCGTGTCGGTGATGCATCGCCAGGCCATGTTCGTTTACATCATCATAACAGACTGAGTTGAATGGAAAATGAAGGAAAACCGGGTTTTGGCGGGAAAATGGGGTACGAGGCGTTAAAAGTGTGAGCAAAGCATGAGTTGCCTGGCCGGGAAGCGCCATGAATAGGCCGGTGAGGCAGAGGGTGAAGGGGACTGAAAAGAGGAGTGGGCGGCGAACCGGCAGAGGCCGGCCCGCCGCCTGGGGTCAGATCTGCTCGCCGGAGAGATAGCGGGTCAGCCAGGGCAATCCCTCCTTCTTGCGGCTGACGGCGCCAACCAGATGCGTCGGCTGCTCGGGCAGAATGCCGTTGCTGGCGAAGTAGAGCTGGCTGCCCCCCTTGGCCAGGTCGGTCAGCATCAACACATAGGCATCCAGCTCGTCCTGCATCAGCCGCTCTTGCATGGCTTGTTCCAGCTCGGCCTGGCGGCTGTGCAGCTGGGCGGGATCCATCACGCAGATCTGGCTGACATAGAGCTGGTAGCCGGCGATCTGGTAGGCCTTCTCGTCGGCGGCAAGCAGCTCGGTCATGGGGGCGTCACCGAGCTGGGTGCGGCGTTCCAGCAGGGTCTGGGCAAAGGGCTCCAGCGCCAGATCGGCCAGCGGCAGCAGGGCATGGACGGCGGCGCGGTCGCGGGCCGTGGTGGTAGGCGAGGTGAGGCTGAAGGTATCGCTGATGATGGCCCCCAGCAGCAGGCGAGCCTGGGCGCGGGAGAGGGTGTCATAGCCCATCAGCTCCAGCAGCACGGTGGCGCTGCACCCGACGGCCCGGATCCAGGCATCGAGCGGGCCCCGGGTGATGAGGGTACCGATGCGATGGTGATCGATGAGGCCCTGCACGTCCGCCTCGGCCAGCCCTTCTGGGCCTTGCTCCAGCTCGCTGAAATCCACCAGGAACACCTCCTTGTTGGCCACGCTGCCCTGCAGCAGAGGCGGGGCGGCAACGCCGGCGGTTTCCAGAATGAAGCGGGTCTCGGCGATGGGCTCGCCGAGGGCGTAGGCCTGGGCCGCCCGGCCCTGACGATTGAGCCAGTCGGCGGCAACCAGAGCGGTACAGATACTGTCGCTGTCGGGATTCTTGTGACCAAACACGTGGAGCATGGTGCCATTCCTGCGGTTGATGACGTACCTGAGGCAAGATCAGGTATGCGGGGCAAATGGGAAAACAGGGGGCTGGCCCCCGCTCTGGTTTCACTCTATGCGCCGTCCCCGCTCATGGCAACCGGCGCAAGCCACCCTGCGGCGGGCGAAACCCTGTGGTCAAAGGGGCGCACACTTCTGCTGCTGAATCGTCTTGGGGCAGGACAGGGAGGCAGACCAGGGCGGCAGATTAGAGCTGGAAGGGAGGCAAGCCCGGACAGGGAGATAAGCGGGAGGAGATGGCCGCGTGGCAAGCGCCGGCAGGCTCGCCCATCGCCGCAAGGTTCACGCCGCAGACGTTGAAGAGGAGATGCGGGCAAGCAAAGTGATGAGACTGTGGCTCGGGTTGGTTAGCGACAAGGATGCTCCAACCCGGTCAGGCAGGCCCTGCCGTGCAAAGCACCAGGGGTGACCCTTCAGGATGCGGCAACGGCGGCATGGTGATGATGCACCTGTTGCTCAGCCGCAAACCGCCGTCACCAGCAGGCGGGGTTACGTGGGGCACCTGATCCTCACCGTGGGCCCCGCGTTCAGATGGCTGGCCTTTGTCTCAGCAGGCCAGCAGTTCGCGGGCGTTGGCCAGGGTATTGTCGGTGATCTGGTCTCCCCCCAGCAGGCGGGCCAGCTCGTTGAGGCGGGCCCCTTGATCCAGTGCCTGCATCTGGGTTTCCGTGGTCTTGCCGTCGGTGTGCTTGCTGACCACCATGTGCTGATGGCCCTTGCCCGCCACCTGTGGCAGGTGGGTGACCACCATCACCTGGGTGGATTCACCCAGCTGACGCAGCAGGCGCCCCACTACGGCGGCAGTCGGGCCGCTGATCCCCACGTCCACTTCGTCGAAGATCAGGGTGGGAGTGGAGACCTTGCGGGCGCTGATGACCACGATGGCCAGGCTGATGCGCGACAGTTCACCGCCGGAGGCCACCTTGCCGAGCGGCTGGATGGGCTGGCCTGGGTTGGTGGTGACCATGAACTCCACCCGATCGATGCCAAGGGGTGAGAGGCTGCTCTGGGCATCGGGGCGTACCTCGATGGCGAAGCGGCCATCCGGCATCGCCAGCTCGTGCATGCTGGCACTCACCTTGGCGCCGAGTTCCTCGGCGTAGCGCTGGCGACTCTGGCTCAGGGCCTCGGCGGCCTGCACGAAGGCCAGGCGGGCCTCGGCCAGCTCGTCTTCCATCCCCTCTAGGCGCTCCTCGTCGGAGTTGAGGCGGGCCAGATCGGCGGCCAGCTCCTGGTGATGCAGGGCCAGCTCGGCCGGTTTGACGTGGTGCTTGCGGGCGAGATTGATGGCCTTGGAGAGGCGGGCTTCCAGCTCGTTGAAACGCTCGGGGTCCAGCTCCAGCCGGTCCAGATAATTGCGCAGTTCGCTGTGGCTCTCCTGCACCCCGATCAGCGCCTCGTTGAGCATGCCGAGCACGTCGCCAAGCCGGCTATCCATGGCGACCAGGCCCTCGGCCCGATCGACGACGGTCTGCAGCAAGCCGGCGATGGTGGTCTCTTCGTTGTCATAGAGCAGGTCGAGACAGGCGCCGCACTCCTGCATCAGCTCGGTGCCGTTGGCCAGACGCTGGTGCTCCTCTTCAATTTCTTCAAACTCCCCCGGCTGCAGGGCGAACTCGTCCAGCTCCTGCACCTGATATTCGATGAGCTGGCGACGGGCCTCCCGCTGCTGCTGCTCGGCCTTGAGCCGGTTGAGTTCGTTCTGCAGCTGGCGCCACTGCTGGTAGTGACGACGTACCTCATCGAGCAGCAGATGGTGGCCGGCGTAGCCATCGAGCAGGGCGAGCTGGTAGTCGGGTTTGAGCAACATCTGATGGGCGTGCTGACCATGGACGTTGACCAGCAGCTGGCCCAGGTTCTTGAGCTGGGTGAGGGGGACGGGCACGCCGTTGATGTAGCTGCGCGAGCGCCCCTCGGCGGAGATGACCCGCCGCACGATGCACTCCCCTTCGTTTTCCAGCTCGTTGGTGGCCAGCCAGGCGCGGGCGGCCGGGTTGCCGTCCAGCAGGAAGCGGGCGCTGACCTCGCTCTTGTCGCTGTCCGGTCGTACCATGCCGGCCTCGGCGCGCTCTCCCAGGCACAGGCCCAGGGCGTCGATGGCGATGGATTTACCGGCCCCGGTCTCACCCGTGATGCAGGTCATGCCCGGTTGCAGATCGAGTTCGAGAAACTTGACGATGGCGAAGTTGTTGACGGTCAGCTGGGTCAGCATGGTCTCATCCTGTATGGGCCAACATTACTGTGTATGCATCCAGTATATACTGGTTTTCCATACAGTAAAGAGTCGACCCGCAACAGGATGAGCAGGAACGTCAAGCGAGCGTCAGAACAGCTTGCTGCCCCAGCCAAGCTTGTTGCGCAGCACGTGGAAGTAGCTGTAGTCGAGCGGATGCACCAGATGCAGCTTGTGGCTGCTCTTCTTGATGAGGATCTCGTCCCCCGGGTGGACCGCCAGGGTCACCTGACCGTCGCAGCTCACCTGCATGGCGTCGTCCTGATTGTCCGGTGAGACTAGCAGCCGCACTTCGCTGTCGGCGTCCAGCACGATGGGGCGGCTGCTCAGGGTGTGCGGGAACATGGGCACCAGCGTGATGGCGTTGAGTTTGGGGGTGAGGATGGCCCCCCCCGCCGACAATGAGTAGGCGGTGGAGCCGGTGGGGGTGGCCACTATGATGCCGTCCGAGCGCTGGCTGTACATGAAGCTGCCGTCGATGTAGACCTCGAACTCGATCATGTGGGCAATCTTGCCCGGGTGCAGCACCGCCTCGTTGACCGCCAGGTTGTTGGACTTGCGTTCGCCGTGGCGATAGACCGCCGCCTCCAGCAGGAAGCGGTGCTCGCTCTTGTAGTGGCCACACAGCACCTGCTCCAGCGGCAGCAGGTAATCCTGCGGCGAGAGATCGGTGAGAAAACCGAGATTGCCCCGGTTCACCCCGATCACCGCCACGTCGAAGCGCGACAGCACCCGCGCGGCCCCCAGCATGTTGCCGTCACCACCGACCACGATGGCGAGATCCGCCTGCTGGCCCAGCTGCACCAGGTCCATCACGTTCTCGTCCATGATGCCGAGGGCATGGGCCACCCGGCTCTCCACCAGGACCCGAAAACCGCGGGTGGTCAGGTATTGATGCAGGCCGGTCAGGGTCTGGTTGGCCCCTTCGTGGTGGGGTTTGCCAATCAGGGCGATGGTTTTGAACGGAGAATCCATAGTCTGTCGGGTCTGGGATGAGTATTGGGGGGAGTATACCGCGCTTTGGGGGGGATTTGTCTGCCACCGGCTGGTCCGGCCGCAGCGGATGCGGGGAAAAAGCCCCAAATTGCCCGCCGCCGCACGCTCTTGGCGATAATGGCGCCCTTTTCCCCTTGAAAGCCGGGGATCCATCCCCATAATAGCGCCAACATAGTCGGCCCATTGCCGTCCGGTCGCTCAACCGGGTGGTCGGGCCCTCAATAAGTAACCCCGGAATTGGAGATGTCATGAACCACGAAGAACAAAAGGTTGAAGCGATGGAGCAAGTGGAAGCCCAGCCAGTCGAGCCGACCGATGTAGACAGTGAAGTGACAGCCGAGCAGGCCCGCATTGCCGAGCTTGAGGCACAACTGGATGCCGCCCAGCAAGCCTCCCTCGAGGAGCGCGAGCGTGCCATTCGTGCCGTCGCCGAGATGGAAAACCTGCGTCGCCGTGCGGCCCAGGACGTGGAGAAGGCCCACAAGTTCGCGCTGGAGAAGTTCGCCGCCGAGCTGCTGCCGGTACTGGACAACCTGGAGCGTGCCATCGAGCTGGCCGACAAGGAAAACGAGGCGCTCAAGCCGATGATCGAAGGGGTCGAGCTGACCCTGAAATCCATGCAGAGCTCGGTCGGCAAGTTCGGCCTCAACCCGCTGGACCCGCTCAATCAGCCGTTCGACCCCAATGCCCATCAGGCGATGAGCATGATCGAAAACGCCGAGCTTGCCCCCAACACCGTCATTGCGGTGATGCAGAAGGGTTACGAGCTCAACGGCCGCGTCATTCGTCCGGCCATGGTGATGGTTTCCAAGGCCCCGGCCTGAGCCCCATCGCTGTGCTGAGCCCGCCGCTCGGCGGGCTTTTTATTGGCAAGTGCCCCGGCTGCGTGGTCGCCGGGTGCGCAGATAGCCGGTCTTCATCCTGCCAATGGCAATGAATGAAGGCAGGTTTTTTCAGGGCGGGGCTTGAAGCGGCGGCTTGCGACCCCATATAGGATGCAAGGCCACGGCGGCACAAAAAATTTGATGCCGGGAGCTTGAAAGCCAGATTGGCAGCCCCCACCTAGCCGTTAACGCATTAAGGCGAGCCCCTCGCCAGTTTATTCAAAGTATTTGGAGATTCGTCAAATGGGTAAAATCATCGGTATTGACCTGGGTACTACCAACTCCTGCGTCGCTATTCTGGATGGCGACCATGCTCGCGTGATCGAGAACGCGGAAGGCGACCGTACTACTCCGTCCATCATTGCCTATGCCGATGACGGCGAAATCCTGGTTGGTCAGCCGGCCAAGCGCCAAGCCATCACCAACCCGAAGAACACGCTGTTCGCTATCAAGCGTCTGATCGGCCGTCGTTTCGAAGATGACGAAGTACAGCGCGATCTGGAGATCATGCCGTACGCCATCGCCAAGGCCGACAACGGTGACGCCTGGGTAGAAGTCAAAGGCAAGAAAATGGCACCGCCGCAGATCTCTGCCGAAGTGCTGAAGAAGATGAAGAAGACCGCCGAAGATTATCTGGGCGAGCCGGTGACCGAAGCGGTCATCACAGTGCCGGCCTACTTCAACGACGCCCAGCGTCAGGCTACCAAGGATGCCGGTCGCATCGCCGGTCTGGATGTAAAACGCATCATCAACGAACCGACTGCCGCGGCTTTCGCCTACGGCGTGAACAAGGTCAAGGGCGAGCGCAAGGTTGCCGTCTATGACCTGGGTGGCGGTACTTTCGACATCTCCATCATCGAGATCGACGAAGTGGAAGGCGAGACCACCTTCGAAGTACTGGCGACCAACGGTAACACCCACCTGGGTGGTGAAGACTTCGACAACCGCGTCATCAACTACCTGGTTGAAGAGTTCAAGCGCGAGCAGGGCATCGACCTGCGCAAGGATCAGCTGGCCCTGCAACGTCTGAAAGACGCAGCCGAGAAAGCCAAGATCGAGCTCTCTTCCGCTCAGCAGACCGACGTGAACCTGCCGTACATCACTGCAGATGCCACCGGTCCGAAGCACATGAACATCAAGGTGACCCGCGCCAAGCTGGAATCCTTGGTGGAAGACATGGTGAAAGACTCCCTGGAGCCGGTCCGTGTCGCCCTGAAAGACTCCGGTCTGGCCGTTGGCGAGATCGACGACGTCATCCTGGTAGGCGGTCAGACCCGCATGCCGATGGTGCAGAAGGCCGTTGCCGACTTCTTCGGCAAAGAGCCGCGCAAAGACGTCAACCCGGACGAAGCCGTGGCCATGGGTGCTGCCATCCAGGGTGCCGTACTGTCCGGTGACAAGACCGACGTACTGCTGCTGGACGTGACCCCGCTCTCCCTGGGTATCGAAACCATGGGCAGCGTGATGACTGCGTTGATCGAGAAGAACACCACCATCCCGACCAAGAAGTCCCAGGTGTTCTCCACTGCCGAAGACAACCAGTCTGCCGTGACCATTCACGTGCTGCAGGGTGAGCGCAAGCGCGCCAGTGACAACAAGTCTCTGGGCCAGTTCAACCTGGAAGGCATCCGCCCGGCACCGCGTGGTCTGCCGCAGATCGAAGTGACCTTCGACATCGACGCCAACGGCATCCTGCACGTCTCCGCCAAAGACAAGGAGACCAACAAGGAGCAGAAGATCACCATCCAGGCCTCCTCTGGTCTGTCTGATGACGAGATCGAACGCATGGTACGCGAAGCCGAAGCCAACGCGGCCGAGGACAAGAAGTTCGAAGAGCTGGTGCAGACCCGCAACCAGGCTGATGGTCTGGTCCACTCCGTCCGCAAGCAGATCACCGAAGCCGGTGAAGCCCTGCCTGCCGACGACAAGACCAAGATCGAAGCCGCGCTGAGCGAGCTGGAAAGCGCCATCAAGGGTGACGACAAGGCTGCCATCGAAGCCAAACAGCAGGCTCTGCTGGAAGCGTCCCAGAAGCTGATGGAAATTGCCCAGCAGCAGGCTCAGGCACAAGGCGCCGCAGGTGCTGACGCCGGTCAGTCCTCTTCTTCCGCCAAGGCTGACGACGACGTGGTCGACGCCGAGTTCGAAGAAGTGAAAGACGACAAGAAGTAAGCCCGACCCAGATGGGCGAAGCAGGCTTCGCCCATCGGCTCAGAATCTGTTCACGGTCTGTCGCGAGAGGCCGTCAGCAAGGTAAAGAGCAGCGCAAGAACCGGAGTGTATGTGAATACATGAGGATTCTGAGCAGCACATGAGCCTTGATCACGGCTTCGTAGTAAGAGTGTGAGCAGATTCGTCAATGAATTTACGGGCGTTGGGTGACCAACGCCCGTCTGCGTAACTGCTGATATAGCAACAGGATAAGTATGTCGAAGCGCGATTTCTACGAAGTGCTCGGGGTATCCAAGGATGCCGACGAACGCGAGATCAAGAAGGCGTACAAGCGTCTGGCCATGAAGTATCACCCTGACCGCAACCAGGGCGATGCCGGGGCCGAAGAGAAGTTCAAAGAGGTCAAGGAAGCCTACGAGATCCTGACCGATGCCAATCTGCGTGCCCGCTATGACCAGTACGGCCACGCCGGCGTGGATCAGAGCCAGGGTGGCGGTGGCCACGGCGGCTTTGGCGGCGGCGCCGATTTCGGCGACATCTTCGGCGACGTGTTTGGCGATATTTTTGGTGGCAGCCGTGGCGGCGGCCGTCGTGGCCCGGCCCGTGGCTCCGATCTGCGCTACACCATGGAGCTGACGCTGGAAGAGGCGGTACGCGGGGTCTCCAAGGAGATCAAGGTGCCGACCCTGGTCCACTGTGAAGTCTGTAACGGCTCCGGTGCCCACACCGGCAGCTCGGCCCAGACCTGCCCGACCTGCCACGGCTCCGGCCAGGTGCAGATGCGCCAGGGCTTCTTCGCGGTGCAGCAGGCCTGTCCGCACTGCCACGGTCGCGGCAAGATCATCAAGGATCCGTGCCGCAAGTGTCATGGCGAGGGTCGCTACCAGAAGACCAAGACCCTGTCGGTCAAGATCCCGGCTGGCGTCGACACTGGCGATCGCATCCGTCTCTCCGGCGAAGGGGAAGCGGGGGAAGCCGGCGCACCGGCGGGCGATCTGTACGTACAGGTGCACGTCAAGGAGCACGAGATCTTCGTGCGTGACGGCAACAACCTCTACTGCGAAGTGCCCATCAGCTTTACCGCGGCGGCCCTGGGTGGCGAGATCGAAGTGCCGACCCTGGATGGCCGGGTCAAGCTCAAGGTCACCCCGGAGACCCAGACCGGCAAGATGTTCCGCATGCGGGGCAAGGGCGTGAAGTCCGTGCGCTCCGGCCAGGTGGGGGATCTGATGTGCAAGGTGGTGGTGGAGACCCCGGTCAAGCTGACCGAGTCCCAGAAAGAGCTGCTGCGCCAGCTGGACGAGTCCTTCAGCGGCGCCGCCGCCAAGACCCACAAGCCGAAATCGGAAGGCTTCTTCGAAGGGGTGAAACGCTTCTTCGACGATCTGACCAGCTGATTTTCGCGACCCAGATATAAAGAGCCGGCCCTGTGCCGGCTCTTTTTTTGCCTCTGTTTTAGCAAGATCCCCGCTTATTGAGTGGATCCCGATGAGGGATCTTCCTCACAACTTCCGCCAATTCCTGCTGTACGAATGTTATCCCGCTCACACTGCGGCTGAAACGGTTTAGCTGGCATATTGAGTTAGCTAAATTGGTTTAGCTATGCTCTCGTCGTCGATAACAACAGGCCCGACCGGGCAACAGATGACAGGTGAGGACGATGACGATGTGCAAGAACAAGTTGGCGCTGGCGGTAGCGCTGGGATTGGGGATGAGCAGCCCGCTGTGGGCGGCGGATGGCGGTATCGAGGCCCGTCTGGCAGCGCTGGAGGCGCGGGTGCAGGCAGCCGAGGCGCGCGCCACCGCCGCCGAAGCGCGGGCCGATGAGGCCCAGAGCAAGGCAAACGAAGCCCGCGAGACGGCAGTGGTGGCCAAGGCCCAGAGCGAGAAGGTGGACAAGCAGACCGCCGGGGCCCAGGGCTTCGAGTTCCACGGTTATGCCCGCTCGGGCCTCTTGGTCAACGGCAATGGCAACGGGGGCCGCGGCGGCCCCTACATCACCCCGGCCGGCTCGGTGGGCGGCGCCGTGGGTCGCCTTGGCAACGAGGATGACACCTACATGGAGGCCAACCTGCTGAAGACCCAGACCTTTGCCGATGGCAGCTGGGCCCGTTACAAGCTGATGCTGGCGGACGGGGTGGAGACCAGCAACGACTGGACCGCCAGCGATTCGAGCCTCAATACCCGTCAGGTGTTTGCCGAGATCGGCAATCTGGCGAGCTTCGACGGCCCCTTCAAGAGTGCGGTGCTGTGGGCGGGCAAGCGCTTTGACCGGGACAACTTCGACATCCACTGGCTCGACTCGGACGTGGTGTTCCTGGCCGGCACCGGCGGCGGTGTCTACGACGTGCAGCTGGCCGACAGCTGGAAGGCCAACTTCTCTCTCTACGGGCGCGACTACGGCGACATCAGCGCCAGCGGTCTCTCCGACATCGAGAGCTACATCCTCACCATGAACAACCGCGTTGGCAACTGGCAGTGGATGGTGAACGGCCTCTCCGCCAAGGACAACGAGACCCGCATCAACGATGGCGGCGCGGGCAGCGAAGCGGCGAACAAGGGGGCGCACACTCTGCTGGCCTACCACGCCGACAGCTTCTTTGGCATCAACCCCGGCTTCTCCAAGGCGGCGGTGCTGTATGGTCATGGCCTGGGTGCCGAGCTCAAGGGACTGGGCTCCGACAGCGAGCTGCTGCCGGACGCCGATGCGGTGCGCCTGGCGGTGTTTGGCGCCACCGATCTCGCCCCGCGCTGGCGCATCGCCCCGGCCCTGCTGGCCGAGCAGAGCAAGGATCGTTACGTGAAGGGGGACGAATACCGCTGGGTGACCCTCAATGGCCGGCTGGCCCAGGTGCTGAGCCAGAACGTCGAGCTGGTCTACGAGGCCACCTGGCAGTACATGGACCTGGATCCCAAGGGCTACAAGGGCCGCCAGGCGGTGAGCGGCGACTTCACCAAGCTCACCTTCGCTCCCACCTTCAAGGCGCAGACCGCCGGTTTCTTCGAGCGGCCCGAGCTGCGGGTGTTCGCCACCTGGATGGATTGGTCTTCCGAGCTCGACCACTACGCCAGCAACGATGCCATGGGTCAGAGCAACTTCACCGCCGGCGGTGAGTGGAACTTTGGCGTGCAGATGGAAACCTGGTTCTAGTTCGTTATCCCGATCACAAAAATGGCAGCCGGTGCCGGGATCTGTTGGTTGGCTAAAACGGTTTAGCTGATAATGCCAGCCAACAGAACAGAGTCCGGGTTTGGCAGTCGATCCGATGCAGCAGTGGAGTAGCAAGGTGACGAATCGTGTGTGGGTAATGGGGGATGCGGTGGTGGACTTGATCCCGGAAGGGGAGAGGCACTACCTCCAGTGTCCGGGTGGCGCACCCGCCAATGTGGCAGTTGGCGTGGCACGGCTTGGTGGCGATGCGGCCTTTATCGGCCGGGTCGGCGGAGATCCGTTCGGCCGCTTCCTGGCCAAGACCCTGAGCGGGGAGGGGGTGGATATCGCTGCGCTGCGGCTCGATCCTGACCATCGCACCTCTACCGTGCTGGTGGCACTGGATGAAGAGGGGGAGCGCAGCTTCACCTTCATGGTGCGCCCCAGCGCCGACCAGTTCCTCACCCCGAATGAGTTGCCCCGCTTCGACGCCGGTCAGTGGCTGCTCACCTGCTCCATTGCGCTTGCCAACGAACCGGTGCGCGGCAGTTGCCTGCAGGCCATGGCGGCCATCAAGGCGGCCGGGGGACGGGTCTGCTTCGACCCCAACCTGAGGCACGAGGTGTGGGGCAACCCGGCCGAGATGCTGCCGCTGGTGCGCGAAGCCATCGCGCAGGCGGATGTGGTCAAGCTCTCCATTGAGGAGCTGCAACTGCTGAGCGGTCTGGATGATCTGGCGGCGGGGCTCGCCACCATGGCGGGGCCGGCGCTGGTGCTGGTAACCCAGGGGGCGGCCGGTGTGGTGGCCCGCCTGGGTGGCGAACAACTGGCGTGGGTGGGGCCGAAAGTGACCCCGCTCGACACCACAGGGGCGGGGGACGCCTTCGTCGCCGGTCTGCTGGCGGCCCTGGCCGGGCGTTCGTCGTTGCCGACCCTGGCCGAGCTGCCCGCCATCCTGGCCCAGGCCCACGGCTGCGGGGCGCTTGCCACCACCGCCAAGGGGGCGATGACGGCGCTGCCGACCCGCTCCGAACTGGATGCCTTTTTGCGATCAGGCGCAAGTGGCTGTTGATCCGCGGCTAGAAGCCCGGCTCGACAGCCCCTACTCTCATGTGACTAGGGCCCGCCAGTGTGGCGGGTCATAAGAGGAAGAATATGAATATCAGTGCGATAGCCAAGGATCTGGTGCCCCTGCTCGGGGGCAGGGAGAACATCGTCAGCGCCGCTCACTGTGCCACCCGGCTGCGGCTGGTGCTGGCGGACGACAGCAAGGTGAACAAGGCCGCCATCGACAAGCTGGAGGGGGTCAAGGGGTGCTTCAGCAACGCGGGCCAGATCCAGGTGATCTTCGGCACCGGCCTGGTCAACAAGGTCTATGCGGAGTTCGTGACGCTGACCGGCACCGGCTCCGCCAGCAAGGCGGAGCTGACCGACATGGCGACGGCCAAGCTCAACGTGGCCCAGCGGCTGGCGCGGACCCTCTCCAACATCTTCGTGCCGATCATTCCGGCCATCGTCGCCTCGGGTCTGCTGATGGGGCTGCTCGGCATGGTGCGCACCTACGGCTGGGTCAACGCCGACAGCGCCCTGTTTGTGATGCTCGACATGTTCAGTTCGGCGGCCTTCATCATTTTGCCGATCCTGATCGGCTTTACGGCGGCGCGGGAGTTTGGCGGCAATCCTTATCTGGGTGCGACCCTCGGCGGCATTCTCACCCACCCGGCGCTGACCAACGCCTGGGGGGTGGCCGGTGGCTTCAAGACCATGGACTTCTTCGGGCTGGACGTGGCCATGATCGGCTATCAGGGCACCGTCTTCCCGGTGCTGCTGGCGGTCTGGTTCATGTCCCACCTGGAGAAACAGCTGAGAAGGCGCATTCCGGACGCGCTGGATCTGATCCTCACCCCGTTTTTGACCGTCATCATCACCGGCTTCGTGGCGCTGCTCTTCATCGGCCCTGCCGGGCGGGTGCTGGGGGATGGCATCTCGTTCGGTTTGAGCGCTCTCTATGAGCAGGCAGGCTGGCTGGCGGGGCTGGTGTTCGGCGGCACCTATTCGCTGATCGTCATCACCGGCATCCACCACAGCTTCCACGCCATCGAGGCGGGGCTGCTGGCCAATCCGCAAATTGGCGTCAACTTCCTGCTGCCCATCTGGGCCATGGCCAACGTGGCCCAGGGCGGAGCCTGTCTTGCGGTCTACTTCAAGACTCGCGACGTCAAGATCAAGGCCATCACGGTGCCGGCGGCCATGTCCTGCCTGCTCGGCATCACCGAGGCGGCGATCTTCGGGGTCAACTTGCGCTACATCAAACCCTTCCTGGCCGGCCTGTTTGGCGGGGCTTGCGGCGGCGCCTACGTGGTGGCGGCCAAGGTGGGTATGACGGCGGTGGGGCTGACCGGCATTCCCGGCATGGCCATCGTCCAGCCCATGAGCCTCATTCACTACATTGTCGGGTTGGTGATCGCCTTTGGCGCCGCCTTCGCCGCCTCCTACCTGCTCAAGTACAAGGTGGAGTGATGAAGGACGTCGCATTGCTCAACCAGATTGTCCGATCGCTGCTGGCCGGACAGCTCAAGGCGGCGACCGATCCCCATCGGCCCCGCTGGCACCTGGCGGCCCCGGTGGGGCTGCTCAACGACCCCAACGGCTTTATCGAGCACGGCGGGCGCTACCACCTCTTCTACCAGTGGAATCCGCTCGGTTGCGAGCACCGCAACAAAAGCTGGGGCCATGTCAGCTCGACCGATCTGTTGCACTGGCAGCACGAACCGGTGGCGCTGCTGCCCACCGAGACCTATGAGAGCCACGGCTGCTACTCGGGCTCGGCGGTGAGCGACGAGCAGGGGCGCCTGACCCTCATCTACACCGGCAACGTCAAATACCCGGACGGCAGCCGCACCGCCTATCAGTGTCTGGCCCGTGCCGACGATGAGGGGGGCTTTGCCAAGCTGGGCCCCGTGCTGGAATTGCCTGAAGGCTACAGCGGCCATGTGCGCGACCCCAAGGTGTGGCACGACGGTCGGCAGTGGCTGATGGTGCTGGGGGCTCGCACCCTGGACGACAGGGGGGAGGTGCTGCTCTATCGCGGCGACGTGCTGGATGCCTGGACGTTGGTCGGCCCCGTCGCCGGCAGCGGGCGCGGGGGGCTCGGTGAGTTTGGTTATATGTGGGAGTGCCCGGATCTGTTTGCGCTTGGTGAGCGCCATGTGCTGATCAGCTGCCCGCAGGGGATTGCCCCTCGGGGAGAGAACTATCGCAACCTCTACCAGTGCGGCTGGCTGGCGGGCGACTTCGACGGCGAGCACTTCGCGCACGGGTCTTTCCACGAGCTGGACCGAGGCTTCGAGTTCTATGCCCCCCAGACCACCCAGGACAGCGAGGGGCGGCGCCTCTTGTTTGGCTGGCTGGGACTGCCCGAAGAGAGCGAGATGAGTCAGCCCACCATCCCCTATGGCTGGCTGCACCAGATGAGCTGCCCGCGGGAGCTGTTCTGGCAGGATGAGTGGCTCTGCCAGCGGCCGGTGGCAGAACTGGCGGCACTGAAGGGGGAGCAGACCCGCTTCGAGGGGGAGCTCGGTGAATTTCCGGGGCTGGCCATCGATTCGGCCTGGCTCGATCTGAGTTTGTGCGGCGAGGGAAGCCTCTGGTTTGGCGCCGTGGCCGAGCTATGCTGGCAGCCGGGGCGCCTGGTATTGCGCCGCCTGAACTGGCAGAGCGGAGAGTGGGAGGAGCGATGCTGTCCCTGGCAGGGGGGCGGCATCACCGTCTTGTGCGATGGCTCCAGTCTCGAGTGTTTCGTCGATGGCGGCCGCCATACCCTGTCGGCGCGCTACTTCCCGGGACCGGGGCCGCAACTTGCGCCGGGCAAACCGGTCGCGGGCGGCAAAATTTGCCTCGATCACTGGCCGCTGGCGGCCTGCCTAGTACAATAGCCCGGTGTCAGTTTGCCGGGAGGTCAGGTGGAGAAGAAGAAACGGATCACGATTGCCCAGATAGCCGAGTTGGCGGGGGTGTCCAAGGCGACCGCCAGTCTGGTGCTCAACGGCAAGAGTGCGGAGTACCGCATCGCCGATGACACCCGCAAGCGGATCCAGGCGGTGGCGGACGAGTGCTACTACCAGCCGAGCTTTCATGCCCGCGCCTTGCGCGAGACCCGCAGTTACACCTGGGGTCTGGTGATCCCCGACCTCACCAACTTCGGCTTTGCCAGCATCGCTCGTGCCCTCGAGGCCCACTGCCGGGAGGCGGGGATCCAGCTGCTCATCGCCTGCTCCGAGGATGATCCCACCCTGGAGCAGCGGGTGGTGGACAACCTCATCAGCCGCCAGGTGGACGGTCTCATCGTCGCCTCCAGCGGCCACAGCGACGATATCTATGCCCGCATTCACGACCGCCTGCCGGTGGTGCAGCTCGACCGCCACATCGGCGAGTCGCGCCTGCCCATGGTGATCTCCGATGCCTGCAAGGCCACCGCCGAGCTGGTGCAGGAGATGGCCGGCCAGTGCGGCGAGGAGATCTACTACTTCGGCGGCCTGCTGGATCTCTCCCCCAGCCGCCACCGGCTGGCGGGCTACGAGCTGGGGCTGCACCGCGCCGGGCTGGAGGCGGACCCGACCCGGGTGCGCCACCGCGACTACCAGCCAAGCTCGGGCTATCAGTTGATGGCCGAGCTGGTGGCCGAGCTAGGCGCGCCCCCCAAGGGGCTCTTCACTGCCTCCTTCACCCTGCTGGAGGGGGTGCTGCGCTACCTCAACGAGGCGGGGCTGATGGAGACGGGCATGCGGCTGTGTACCTTCGACGATCACGACCTGCTCGACTGCATCCCCATGCGCATCGACTCGGTGGCCCAGGATTGCCCGGCCCTGGCCCGGGCGACCTTCGAGCTGATGCAAAAGCTTATTGCGGGCAACCCGCCGCCCCAGACCGCCCAGGTGATCAATCCGCGCATTCGCTGGCGCAGTCAGCGGGCTGCCCGGGTCGCCTGAGCTCCCCGCATCCTGAAAAGCAAAAGCCCCGTCGGCAATGGCGGGGCTTTTGCGTTTTCAATGGCGGAGTCTGGTGTCAGTCGGTGGTACTGGCGCGCCAGAACACCTGCTTGATGTGGGGGTGGATGCCGAGCTTCACCATCAGGGCGTCGAGCTCGTCGCCATCGATGGAGGTGGCCAGCAGCACCGCGGAAATTTCCAGATCCCGCTCGCCGAAGGGCTCGATGTCGAGCTCGCTCAACGGGTAGTTGGCCTGCTCCAGCATCTCTTCCAGCCAGTGCAGCACCTCCTTCTGGTACTCGCGCTGGGTGAGGGCGGTCACCCGATAGGTTACCTCGGTGTCGGTGTTGTCCACCGGACGGCGGTTGATCTGGTTGACCAGCGGGCGCAGCAGGGTGTTGGCGGCCAGCACGAACAGGGCGCCGAGGATCGCCTCCATGGCCAGCCCGGCCCCGCTGGCGGCGCCGACCGCCGCCACGCCCCACAGGGTGGCCGCGGTGTTGATGCCGCGGATGTTGCCGGACTCGCGCATGATGACGCCGGCGCCGAGAAAGCCGATACCGGAGACGATGTAGGCCACCACGTGCACCACCCCATAGGTGCCGCCGTGCAGGTCATAGATGCGCTGGGCCAGGTTGACGAACAGGGCCGCGCCCACCGCCACCAGCACGTTGGTGCGCAGGCCCGCGGTGCGCTGGCGATACTGGCGCTCCAGTCCCACCAGGCTGCCCAGCACGAAGGCCAGCAGCAGGCTGGCCAGGGTGTCGAGCAGAGAGATCATGTCGAATTGCTGCCACATTCTCATGGCGTACTCCTTCTGTTGCAGATGGCCTTTCTGAAGACGGGCGAGGGGACGGTACCCCCGCCAACGGCCCCGTGCGTGCAGGCCATGAGTTGACGAGAAACACGCACGAGGCGCCCGGCCCGTCCATCCAGGATGGCGGGCAGGGCGGTGAAACGGATTGAAAGGGGCCAGCATGGCTGGCCCCGGATATCAGTCGTGCACGATCAATTGAGCACGAGTTCGGGGTCGCGGCGGGGATGCAGCTCCCAGCGAACCGGGTGATGGACCCCCACCTGATGCACGAACTGCACCAGATAGCGACGCTGGGGCGGGGTGCAGTGCAGGTTGAGCACCAGCTCCCGCCCGCCGCTGCGACCGGGTCGCAGGGACTGCAGGGGTTGCAGGCCCGCCGGTTGCAGGGTGTGGTTCACCAGATCCAGCACCTGCTCCATGTCGGCCCGATCCTCGCAACGGATCTGCAGCCGGTAGTGGTGCTGGCGCCGTTTGCCACGCAGCCAGAGCGGCAGCAAGCCGCGGCCCAGTCTGCTCAGCAGGGGGTGAGTCCGGTTGGATACGGACAGAGTTGAAATAAAACGCATAGCAGCCTCCTTGTGGGAAGCAGAAACTATGCAGGCAAGGTGTCATGGCAAAGCCAGGTCACCTGACGTCAAGTGTAAAAAAGAGAAGAGGGGAGTGGATTTCCGCTTCTCGCAGGGCTGCGAGCATGCGGCAGAGGAAGACCTGCGGCTAGCTCGCGACCCGGGTACCGACGACGAGGGTCGGTCTACAACTGTCACTTGATGAGTTGCCCACTGATGGTCTCCGCTGTTGATTGACGGCCTGATGGTACTCATCCAGAGCGGTGAGGTAAAGCCTCATCACCCTTTCAGCAACATTTAGATACAAGTTTGTCAATAATCGGGGCCGGCTGGCTACCGCCAGGACGATGAAAGGGCGGTGAGCTCCCTCACCGCCCTCGTTCCATCTTCTGCTCTCCCCCTCGTTACCCGTCACGCTATTTCAGCCCCAGCCGCTTGAGGAGCATCGCGGCCGGACAGAAACCGGTGAAGGCGCTCTGGATCAGATTGACCCCGACAAAGACGCTCAGCCAGACAAAGCCAGGGTGTACCCAGGCGGTGAGCAGCAGCGAGAGCAGCAACATGCAGCCCGCGACGACTCTGACCCCGTTATCTACCGTCATGACCTTCTCCCTAGTTAATTTAGATGTTGCTAATTTAGTGTCGCTTTATACAATAGAACCAAATATCAGCAATTGCTAATTTACTTCCATGAGCCAATTCGACGAGATGAACAGACACGCGACAGCCGCCGCCTCCCTGCTCAAGGCGCTGGCTCATCCCGAGCGGCTGCTGGTGCTCTGCCAGCTGGTGGAGGGGGAGAAGGGGGTCGGGGAGTTGCTGGCTCACAGCCAGCTCGGTCAGTCGGCTTTCTCCCAGCAACTGTCGGTATTGAAGCGCCAGGGTCTTATCCGCTCGCGCAAGGTCTCCCAGCAGATCTACTACTCGCTGGTGAGCGAGGCCGCCATCGATGTGCTGGCGGCGCTGCAAACCCATTTTTGTCACTCAGAAAATAAGGAATTTCGATGATGGAAAGCCAATGGCTGCTCTCTCTGGGCGGCGGCGTGCTGGTGGGGCTCGCGGCCCTGATCCTGATGCTGTTCAACGGCCGGGTGGCCGGGATCAGCGGCATTCTGGCCGGTGCGCTGCAACACAGGGCACCCTGGCGGCTGCTCTTCTTGCTGGGACTGGGGGCGGGGGCCTGGCTTGCACTGAGCCTGGGTTGGGCCAGCATGCCCGCATTCAGCGCCCTGCCCGGTTGGCCACTGGTGCTGCTGGCCGGGTTGCTGGTCGGCATCGGCACCCGCCTTGGCAATGGCTGCACCAGCGGCCACGGCATCTGCGGCATGGGGCGGCTCTCCCTGCGCTCCATCGTCGCCACCCTCACCTTTATGGCGGCCGGCTTTATCACCGTCTTCGTCACTCATCATCTGTTGTAAGGGGCTGATCGCCATGAAGTTGTTGACAAGTTTGCTCGCGGGTCTGCTGTTTGGTCTGGGTCTTGCCATCTCCGGCATGATAGATCCGGCCCGGGTCATCGGGTTTCTCGACCTGGCGGGTCACTGGGATCCCAGCCTGGCGTTCGTGATGGGCGGAGCACTGCTGGCGTTCATGCCGGGTTACTTCCTGCTGGTCAAACCGCTCAAGCGCAGTCTGCTGGGGGAACCCATGGCCAGCGTGCCGGCCCCCAAACTGGATCGCCGCCTCATCGGGGGCTCGGCCCTGTTCGGCATTGGCTGGGGGCTGGCGGGGATCTGCCCAGGGCCAGGCTTGAGTCTCATTTCCAGCGGCCAGCCCATGGTACCGTTGTTTGTCGCCGCCATGGTGGCCGGGATTTTGCTTGTTGATCGGGTTTGGGTGAAGGTGCGGGAGAAGCGCTGCCACCCCCGCTCGGCCTGAATGGATTGCCCCTGCTGTCGGGGAAGGAGGAATATCATGGAACAGATCCGCGTGCTGGGGGCCACCATGCTGGCCGTGGTCTCCGCTCTTGTCTCTCCTATGACATGGTCTGCCGAGGCGACTGGTGATGCGACCCTGACCCTTGCCCCCCGTCAGGTGACCGACTGGCTCACCCTGGATGGCACCGTCAGTGCCATCCATCAGGGGACGGTGGCGGCCCAGACCAGCGGCCGGGTCTCCCGCATGCTGGTGGATGTGAACGATGAGGTAGTGGCCGGGCAGCCCCTGCTGGAGATCAGCGGCAAGGAGCAGTTTGCCGCCGTCACGGGTGCCCAGGCGCGATTGGCGCGAGCACAGGCCCAGCAGGTGGAGGCAGAGCGCCAGCTCGCCCGCTTTCAGGCGCTGATCGCCAAAGGGGTGATCACCCGCGCCCAGCTCGACAGTGCCCAAGCGACTGACCGGGCCGCCCGTGCCGAGGTGAACGCCGCCGAGGCTGCTCTCACCCAGGCTCGGGAAGCCTACGGTTATACCCGCATTCTGGCCCCTTACGCCGGGGTGGTGACCAAGCGGCTGGTGGAGTTGGGGGAGACGGTAGCACCCGGCACGCCGCTGCTCTCCGGCTTTTCCCTTGATGCGCTGCGGGTGGAGGTAGATCTGCCCCAATCTGCGCTCGCCCTCGCCAGTCAGCCTGCAGATGTGCAGGTGCTGCTGCCGGATGGCAACACCGTTACCCCCCTCAAACTGACCCGCTTCAACTATGCCGACAGCCAGAGCCACGCCTTCAGGCTGCGCCTCGACCTGCCGCCGCAAACCGCCGGGGTGCTGCCCGGCATGTGGCTCAAGGTACAGCTCAAACAGGGCGAACGTCAGCTGTTGCAGGTGCCGGAGCAGGCCCTGCTCAGGCAGGGTGAGTTCAGCGGTCTCTACCTCAAACAGGGGGATGGCTGGGCGCTGACGCCAGTGCGGGTGGGTCACTGTCAGGTGGGGCAGTGCGACATTCTGGCGGGCGTCCAGAGCGGCGATCAGGTAGCGGCGGATGGCTGGGCGCGCCAGCAGGCGGTGGCCCATGAGTAACGAGCTGAACGGCAACAAGGAGAGGCTGGGGCCTGCCGGTCGGCTGGCGGCACTGTTTCAGGGCTCGGCCATCACTCCGCTGCTGGCGTTGGTGGGGCTGTTGCTCGGCCTGTTTGCAGTGCTGGTGACCCCCAAGGAGGAGGAGCCGCAAATCGATGTCACCTTCGCCGATGTCTATATCCCCTTTCCGGGCGCCACTCCGGCAGAGGTGGAATCCCTCGTCACCACCCCTGCCGAGCAGGTGGTCTCCCAGATAAAGGGAATTGATACTCTCTACTCTTTTTCTCAACCCGATGGCGCCCTGCTGGTGGTGGTGTTCAAGGTGGGGGTGAGCCGCGAACAGGCCATCGTCGATCTCAACAACCAGCTCGACTCCCACCGCGACTGGTTGCCACTGGGGATCGGGGTCGGTCAGCCACTGGTAAAACCTCGGGGGATCGATGATGTCCCCATCGTCAGTCTCACCTTATGGAGCAAAGAGTGGAATAAAGAGGGGAGCAAGCAACTGGGGGCCGCCGAGCTGACCCGGGTTGCCCACGAGCTGGAGACCGAGCTCAAGCGACTGCCCGGCGCCCGCGATATCTACAGCCTGGGAGGCCAGCGTGCCGTGCTGCGGGTGATGCCGGATCCGGCGGCCCTCAGCGCCCACGGCATCAGCTGGGGCGAGCTGAGCCAGCGACTTGCCGCCGCCAATCAGGCGGGCCCGACACAGGCCATTGAGCAAGACAACAGTGAGATCAAGGTGCAGGTGGGGCAGTTCCTGCAAAGCGAGCAGCAGGCCCGCGAGCTGGTGGTGGGGTTGCACGATGGCAAGCCGGTTTATCTGGGGGATGTGGCGAGCGTGTCGCTCGGGGAGGAGACCCCGGTGCAGCGCAGCTGGATGGGGCAGGGGCAAGCCAGTTATCCGGCGGTGACGCTGGCAATCGGCAAGCAGCCGGGCCAGAACGCGGTCGAGGTGGCCAAGCGGGTGGAAGCGCGGGTCGAGAGCCTCAAGAATCGACTCATCCCTGCTGGCGTCGAGGTGACGGTGACCCGTGACTACGGCGTCACCGCCGAGACCAAATCCAACACCCTGATCGGCAAGCTGATTTTTGCCACCACGGCGGTGGTGCTGCTGGTACTGGTGAGCATGGGCTGGCGCGAGGCGCTGGTAGTGGGCGTTGCCATCGTCATTACCCTGGCGCTTACCCTGTTTGCCAGCTGGGCGTGGGGCTTTACACTCAACCGGGTGTCGCTGTTTGCGCTGATCTTCTCCATCGGCATTCTGGTGGATGACGCCATAGTCGTGGTGGAGAACATCCACCGCCATCGCGGTCTGGGCAAGGGTTCTCTCAAGGAGCTTATCCCGGGGGCGGTAGACGAGGTGGGGGGGCCGACCATACTGGCGACCCTGACCGTGATCGCGGCCCTGCTGCCGATGGCCTTTGTCAGCGGCCTGATGGGCCCCTACATGAGCCCCATCCCCATCAATGCCAGCATGGGGATGCTTATCTCCCTGCTGGTTGCCTTTATCTTCTCACCCTGGCTGGCGAGTCATTTGCTCAAGGGTGAGATGCACGGTGCCCACGGCGAGGCCAAGGCAGGCCTCTTCCAGCGGCTGATGACCCCTTTCCTGATGGGCGCTGGTGCCAGGAGGGCCAGACACCAGCTCTGGCTGGCCATCCTGCTGCTGGTCGCGGGCGCCGCCGCCATGCCCATGGTGCAGTGGGTGGTGCTCAAGATGCTCCCTTTCGACAACAAGTCGGAATTCCAGCTGGTGCTCGACATGCCGGAGGGGGCGACCCTGGAGCAGACCGAGCGCACCCTGCTGGCGGTCGGGCGAGAGCTCGCCAAGGTGCCGGAGGTGAAGGATTACCAGATCTACGCCGGCACCGCGGCCCCCATCAACTTCAACGGGCTGGTGCGTCACTACTTTATTCGCAGTGGTGCCAACGTGGGGGATATTCAGGTCAATCTGGTGGACAAGCATGAGCGCCATCGCAGCAGTCACCAGATTGCCCAGTCGGTACGGGCGCCGCTGCAGGCCATCGCCAGCGCGGCGGGGGGCAACCTGAAAGTGGTGGAGGTGCCGCCCGGCCCGCCGGTCTGGTCACCCATCGTTGCCGAGGTGTATGGCCCGACACCGGCCGCTCGCGAAGCGGCCGCGCGCGCCGTACAGGCCCGTTTTGTGGCCACGGCGGATCTGGTGGATGTGGATATCTATCTGACCGACCCGCAACCCAAGTGGCGGCTGGTGGTGGATCGCAGCAAGGCGGCCCGCTTCGGGGTTGATCTCGGCGACCTGGTGGCGACCCTCAACGGGGGCGTGGGCTATCAGGATGCCAGCTGGCTGCAGGGGCACGGCGCCAAGTATCCGGTGCCGATCCGCATCGAACTGGCCCCCGGCGACAAACGGGATCTGGCGGGCGTGCTGGCGCTCAAGGTGCGCAGCCAGAGCGGCCAGCTCATCCGGGTATCCGAGCTGGTGAGCCGCCGCGATGAGGTGGCCCCCAGCTATATCATGCACAAGAACATGCAGCCCATGGTGATGGTGGTGGCCGACATGGGCGGCCACACCGACAGCCCGCTCTACGGCATGTTTGCCGCTGGCGCCGATATCGAGCTGCCCCAGTATTACGTGCAGCAGCCCGACAAGCTGGGGGAGGTGGCGCTGTTGTGGGACGGGGAGTGGAAGGTCACCTACGAGACCTTCCGCGACATGGGGATTGCCTACGGGGTGGGGATGATCCTCATCTACCTGCTGGTGGTGGCCCAGTTCCGCTCCTATCTGGTGCCGCTCATCATCATGGCCCCCATTCCGCTCACCCTCATCGGGGTGATGCCGGGCCACGCCCTGCTGGGGGCCCAGTTTACCGCTACCTCGATGATCGGGATGATCGCGCTCGCCGGGATCATAGTGCGCAACAGCATCCTGCTGGTGGACTTTATCGAACAGCTGCGGGCGAGTGGCGTGGTGTTCGAGCAGGCGGTGATTGCGGCGGCGCAGGTACGGGCCAAACCCATCCTGCTGACCGCGCTGGCGGCGATGATCGGGGCCCTGTTTATCCTCGATGATCCCATCTTCAACGGGCTGGCCATCAGCCTGATTTTCGGGATCCTGGTCTCCACCCTGCTCACCCTGGTGGTGATCCCGCTGCTCTACTACAGCCTGATGTCGCGCCCTGGGGTCGCGATCGCGGCAGACCAGTCGGGCGCACAATGACAGAAGGGCCACCTCGGTGGCCCTTCTCGTTTCACACGTTCAGGTGGCTGGGGCGCTGGGTCAGCGTCCTTTCATCAGCGGGAAGTAGCGCCGGTCGGCCTGGCTCATGTGGCCGACGACCAGCTCCTGAATGATGAAGTTGAGCAACTCGTCGTTGCCCAGGGTGCCCGCCCTGGCGGCGGTCATCAGCTGGCTGGCTTTTTGCAGCAACAGCTGGTGGTCTTGCTGGTGGCTGGCCAGCTCCGGATAGCCGAGTTCGGCCAGCATCTGCTCTTCAAAGGCGAAGTGGTGGCGGGCCACGTCGAACAGGCTCTCCATGCACTCCAGGAACAGGGCCGGGTGCTCCTGGTGATCCTTCATGTGTTCCAGCAGCCGGTTGGTCAGCACGAACAGCTGACGATGCTCGGCATCGATACGGGGATGGCCGCATTCGTGGCTGCTCTGCCACACCAGCGAGCCCTGCTCCGGATCCAGCCCGGCGGTGAACAGACAGACCCGGCCCCGTCCTCTGCCCTTGGCCTGATACATGGCCTGATCGGCGTGGTGCATCAGGGTCTTGGGGTCGGTGCCGTGCTCCGGATAGAGCGCCACCCCTATGCTGCTGGAGATGCGCAGCTCCTGCTCCTCGTCGATACGAAACGGATGGCGCAGGCTCTGGTGCAGATGGTCGGCCACCGCCAGCGCCTCGTCCCCGGTATCGGGCAGCAGGATCACGAATTCGTCCCCTCCCAGCCGTGCCACCAGATCCCGCTCCCGCACGCAGTGGCGCATCCGTTCGGCCACCATGTTGAGCAGCACGTCGCCGGTCTCATGGCCGAAGGTGTCGTTAATCGGCTTGAAGTGGTCGAGATCGATGAACAGCAGGGCCAGCTGCGCTTCGCCCTCCATAGCCTCCTTCAACCGCTGCTGCAGCAGCCGGCGGTTGGGCAGGTTGGTGAGGGGATCGTAGAAGGCGAGCCGGCGCATCATCTCCTCGCGGGCGGCCCGCTCTGTGATGTCACGGGTCACCCCCAGAATCGCCTCCGGCTCCCCCTGCTCGTTGCCGTGCAGGGTGGTGACCGTTTCGGTGGCCACCAGATGTCCCTCTTTGTGACGCAGCTGGGTACGAATGACGCAGCGGGTCTGCTCGTGGTCGCCGCGTTGCCAGGCGGCGAGGGAACCGCTCAGCTCGGCGCGCAGCTGCTTTCTGGATGTCTCCGGAATCAGCTGCCTGATGGGGAGGGTCAGCACGTCGATCGCCTCGTAACCGCTGAGCGGCAAGATGGCCGGGCTGACATAGCGAAAGCGCAGGGTGGCGGTGTCCATGGTCCAGATGACGTCGGCGCTGTTCTCTGCCACGAAGCGGTAGTGCTGCTCGCTCTGGGCCAGCTCGCGGGTGAGCCGCTGGCGGTCGCGCGCCTCCTGGCGCAGGCGCAGGTAGAGGTAGCAGAAAATGCCGAGCAGGGTCAGCAGGGAGAAGGTCACCAGCATGGCCACCGCCACGCTCTTGTCGAGCAGTTGGCGTTGCTGGCGGATCCGCTCCCGATCTGGGTTGTAGAGAAAGTGTTCCAGATCGGGCAGGGCCGAGAGCAGGCCGGCCTCGAGGTAGCTTCTGGCGATCTGTTGCCAGCGCTCCGGCTGCATGTAACCGGGCTCGACCAGATCTGGCTGCATCAGCTCCCGGGTGGCGCTGGCTTCGAACTCCAGCTGCTCGCGGCCATAACCGCTCGGGTACTGCTCCATGATCCAGTTGATCATCTCGGCCGGGTTTTCCATGGCATAGCGCCACCCCTTGAGGCTCGCCTGCTGGAAGGCGTAGACCCGCTCCGGCCGGTTGTTCAGCTCGCGCTCCGAGGTGAACAGGTTGTCACCGTAGAAATCGAAGTCGATGCTGCGGGGGGAGAACACCCGGTAGGGGATCCCCATCCGGGCCAGATAGAAGGGCTCGGTGGTGCTGTAGGCACTGATGGCGTCCACCTGGCCGGCGAGCAGCGCCTTCAGCCCCTGTTCATAAGGCAGCTTGCTCCAGCTGCCCGGCGCGGCATGGCGATTGAGGTAGATCTGCAGCTCCTGGGAGCCGGGCTCCAGCATCAGCCGTTTGCCCGCCAGATCCGCCGGTTGGCGAATGTCGGGCCGCTCCAGAGTGAGCAGCACCAGCGGGGAATGCTGCAGCATGGAGGCCAGCACCACGACCTGCTGGCCACTGGCGCGCGCCAGCAGCAGATCGCTGCCGCTGACCCCGTACTGGGCATTGCCCGACATCACCTCGTTGACCACATTGGTGCCGGTGACGGCGGGTCGCAGGGTGACATCCAGCCCGGCATCTCGATAGAAGCCTCTGGCCTGGGCCGCGTAATAACCGGCAAACTGGAACTGATGTTGCCAGGGCAGTTGCACCACTATCTTGTCCACTGCCTTGGATGGCAGGGAGAAAAGGGTGCAAAACATCGCTGAACCAAGCATTGGCAGATACCAGCGCAGGCGATGAAGGGAGGAATTTACGACACTCATACTCATTCCTCTCGGGAGACGGGGGTCAGTCCTAGAGTCAAACAATTCCTTGTTGCCCGCAAGGGGGCGAAAGGGCGCTGGAATGGGGCATACATGACAGAAAAAAAGATTTCTGTGTTACTCATCACGTTTGGCTTTCCTGCTCGGTATTTTTGGCAATTATGTGAATAATTACGGAGCCATATGACCAATAAAAACGGTCGCATTTTAATCGTATTTGCCAGTCGTTTACCTCAATATCAGTAAGTGATTACTTAATTTTCAGCGCAATGCGTCAGCCTGTGTCGCCGTATCAACGGATACATTCATGTTGCTGTCAGATTGTGTCGATCTTTTATTTGTTGCGTTATCGGTCAGTAACGAGCCGAAACAGGCAGAAGGGGGCCGGATCCTGTCGACCCCGGTGTTATGATAGCGACTCTTCCATCCCGATGAGGCCTTCTCATGTCCCGATTGCGTCTGTTGCTGTCCGACTCTCACGACCCCCTGTTCAACCTGGCGGTGGAGGAGTGCATCTTCCGTCAGATGGATCCGAACCAGCGGGTGCTGTTCCTGTGGCGCAACGCCAATACCGTGGTGATCGGCCGGGCCCAGAACCCCTGGAAGGAGTGCAACACCCGCCGCATGGAGGAGGACGGGGTGACGCTGGCCAGGCGCAGCAGCGGCGGCGGCGCCGTGTTTCACGACCTGGGCAACAGCTGCTTCACCTTCATGGCGGGCAAGCCGGAGTATGACAAGAGTATCTCCACTGCCATCGTGCTGGACGCGCTCACGCGGCTCGGGGTCGAGGCTTTCGCCTCCGGGCGCAACGATCTGCTGGTGGCGACCCCGGACGGGGAGCGCAAGGTGTCGGGCTCGGCCTATCGGGAGACCCATGATCGCGGCTTTCACCACGGCACCCTGCTGCTGGACGCAGACCTCGGCCGGCTCGCCAACTACCTCAATCCCGACCCCAAGAAGCTGGCGGCCAAGGGCATCAGCTCGGTACGCAGCCGGGTGGCCAACCTCTGCGAGCTGCTGCCGGGCATCGATCACCAACAGGTGAGCGAGGCGCTGCAGGAGGCCTTCTTCAGCCACTATGGCGAGCGGGTGCAGCCCGAGCATATCTCCCCTGAGCAGATGCCCGACCTGCCCGGCTTTGCCGATACCTTCGCCCGCCAGCGCAGCTGGGAGTGGAACTTCGGCCATGCCCCGGCCTTCAGCCATCAGCTGGACGAGCGCTTCGGCTGGGGCGGGGTGGAGCTGCACTTCGACGTGGAGAAGGGGGTGATCGGGCGGGCGCAGATCTTCAGCGACAGCCTGGATCCGGCGCCGCTTGATGCGCTGGCCGCGCGGCTGCCCGGCACGGCCTACCGCGCCGATGCCCTTGACGATCTGCTGCGCCAGTGGCGCAGTGAGTTTGCGGCCCGGGAGATCGAGCTGGAGGAGCTTTCTCGCTGGTTGCTGGCGGCGCTGCGCTGACGTTTTTCTCGCCGATAGGGCGGGTGGATCACAAAATCAAAAGAGGCGCCCGAAAGGCGCCTTTTTGCCAGCCGCCGTCCGCCCTCATACATGACAAAAAGTAGGGGAGGCCATTAGATATTGTCGCTGTTTCAAACGGTGATCCGGGGGTATAAGGACTGCACATTTGCTGTACTAATGGTATAAAAATGAGTGACTTGGTCTATTTGAAAGATGAAGGCGTCAACGCCATCCACCCCGAATTCAAACGTCGTTTTGCCACAGTCAAAGCCAATTTCTTCTCGCGCAACCCCGATCTCTGGCCGGTCTTTCGAGAACCCGGTTTTGCCACCCTAAACGAGTTTCGTGCCCGTGGCCTGGCCCCGGCGGCGCGGCTCAATGCCTGGCCGGATGGCCGCGCCCGCCTCGCCGACTTGTGCGAGACCATGCCGGTGCCGGCCACCATGCGCACCCCGGGCGAGCCCATGGCCGAGCTGCTGTTTGCCAGCGCCCTGTCCAAAGACTGGGAGAACCCCTCCAGCGTCGAGAACGTCATCACCATGTCGGCGGATCCCGCCATTTACGGCGCCCAGATGGGCATTCTGGCCAACCCCAACCTGGTCTACTCCGAGTATGCCGGGGTGGCCGAGGAGCTGGAGAAGAAGGTGGTGCGCCAGATAGCGCTGCTGGTAGGTTACGATCCGGCCCGCGCCACCGGCATCTTCACCCAAGGCGGCACCTTCTGTAACCTCTACGGCTACCTGCTCGGCATCCGCAAGAGCCTGCCGGAGGCCAAGCACAAGGGGCTCGGCCACTATCAGGACTACCGCATCATCAACTCCCAGGGCGGTCACTACTCCAACATCACCAACCTCTCCCTGCTCGGAGTCGACATCGAGAACAAGACCATTCGCATCCAGGTCGGCGAGAACAACGACATCGATCTCGACCACCTGGAGCGCACCCTGACCGCCTGCTTCGCTCTCAAGCACGTGGTGCCCACCATCATGCTCACCATGGGCACCACCGACACCTTCGGGGTGGACCAGGTGAAACCCGTGGTCGAGCTGCGGGATCGGCTCTGCGAGCGGTTCGAGGTGGCGGTCAAGCCGCACATCCACGTCGATGCCGCCATCGGCTGGTCGATGATCTTCTTCCTGGACTACGACTTTGCCGCCAACCCGCTGGCCATCAACAGCGCCACCCTGGCGGGGATCGAGCGCAACGTGAGCCGCTTCGCCGAGCTCAAATACGCCGACTCCTTCACCGTCGACTTCCAGAAGTGGGGTTATGTGCCCTACACCTCCAGCTTGGTGATGATCAAGGAGCAGGATGACCTCAAGGCGATGGAAAACGACCCGGAGAACTTCTCCTATTTTGAGCGGGATATTCAGGGCCAGACCCACCTGCAGTCCACCATCGAGTGCTCCCGCGGGGCGAGCGGCCTGTTTGGTGCCTATGCGGCGCTCAACTACCTGGGGGTGGAGGGTTATCGCACCGTGCTGGCCCACTGCCTGCAAAACGCCAACTACTTCCGCTTCCGGTTAAGCCAGCTTGGCAACGTCAAGCTGGTGGCCCAGGAGAACCAGGGGCCGAGCGTGGGCTTCAAGATTTACAACCCCGAGTGGGTGCAGGACCCCGACGCCGAGTTTGCCTTCGAGCTGGCGCGCAGCCCGGATGCGGCCTACAAGGCGCGCTTGCAGCGCAACACCGACTACCACCGCAGCCTGTTTACCGGGCGTGGCAAGGTGGGGCTCTACACCAACTGGGTGGAGGCCATCGCTCACTCCGACTATGACGCCCGCGGCAAGTACTCCTACATCGCCGGGGAGAAGGCGGTGTTCATGAACCCGGCCTGCGGCCGCGAACAGATCGACGCCTTTATCGATCATATCCGCGGCTGATGGTGCGGCAGTGACGGGGCGCAGGCGGGTTTCCCCCTGCGCCCTGCTTTTTGATACGCCAAGCAATTGAATCAAAAGGGCTTGCTTGCGAATGGCCCGGGAAGTGTGAGGCGCTGCACGTTGCGCCTCTCTGTTTCCCTTTCTGACTTTTATCCCCCTGTTTTTTCCGTACGGTATGGACTCCAACGGGTTGATTTTCAGCCCTGGACATCAACAAAGGAGTCGTTATGGACAAGCACAGACGCAGAGTCACCCTGGGGCTGTTGAGTACCCCCCTGGTCGCTACCCTCGCCGGCTGCAACAGCAGCAATGACAGCCAGGGGAGTGCGGCGGATTTTCGCACCACCCTGACCGACCGGCTGAGCGCTGAGCTGCACGACGAGCAGACGGCCCGCCAGCTGGCCCCCTTCATCGAGGAGGCCTGCTTCAACATGACCCCGTCCCGGGTCGCCATCGACCAGGCCCACTGCGTCATCGCCTTTGCCTTCGGCAACCGCCCCAACGCCTCGGGCAACCCGGATGAACTGGCCGAGCCCGGCCCCATGAACGAGGCGCTGGCCGCCTGCTGCGCGGCCCTCTATCGGCAAAAGCCGGTGCCCATGTACGTGCAATGGGAGATCGCCCGCTTCCTCGACTCGGCCCGCTATCCCGATATTCCGGCCCGGGATGTCATCTCCATCGAGCCTTACTGGGATGATGCGGGCAAGCTGGTCTACCTCAGCACGGACGGGGTGGTGGAGGCCATCGTCAGGGATTACGCCGGTGGAGAGGCTGCCGCCCTCGGCACGGCGGCCGTCATCGGTCACCGCGACCACGTCAAACGCTGCATCATCACCTGCCGTGCCCGCAAGGTGGCGAGCCATGCCCCGGAGGGGATCGAACTGCCCGTCTGGTATGACGAGCAATCCGATCAACCCTGGACCCGTCGCCGCGACCTCTATGTATTGCAGGACATGTCTGTTCAGTTGCTCGGGATAGCTCAGGCGAATATCGCTCAGGCTTATCCGAACGGCTGAGGAGGCCGCTCGGCGGATGGTGCCGTAGCGGATAGTGCAGTAGCGGATGGTGCAGTAGATAGCGCAGTAAAAGAAAACGGCGGGATGATCCCGCCGTCTTTTATTGAAATGACTCTGCTCACTGTTTCTGGATGGCGGTCACGGTGAGCTTGCCGGCCGGGTTCTCGGCGTGAAAGCGCACCGCATCTCCCACTTTCAGATCTTTGAGCAGGGCCGGATCGGCCACCCGAAACACCATGGTCATGGCGGGCATCTTGAGGTTGTCGATCGCCTCGTGCTTGATGCCGACCTTGCCGTTGGCCGCGTCAATGCGGCTGATGACCCCCTGGGTCATCGCCATCTCGCCCATCTCGTTCATGCCTTCCATCTGGCTCATCTGGCCCATGTCGTGGCCGGCATGGTTCATCATCTCCTCGGCCTGCAGGCCGGTGTGGGCGGCAAGGCCAAGCAGCAGGGTCAGGGTCAGCGTCTTGTAGTTCATGGTGTTTCCTCGTCGTTGATTCAGATTCTTGGTTGTCAAAAAGGGGGCTATCACCGGGTTAGCCGGCGGGTTGGTGCTCGGTCGCGCCCAGGTGCCGGCTGCGCCACAGGTAGTAGGCGGCGGGCAGCACCAGCAGGGTCAGCACCAGCGCGCTCACCATGCCGCCAATCATGGGGGCGGCGATGCGCTGCATCACCTCGGAGCCGGTGCCGTGGCTCCACATGATGGGCAGAAGGCCGGCGATGATGGTCACCACCGTCATCATCTTGGGGCGCAGGCGCAGGGCGGCGCCGTGGATCACCGCCTGGTGCAGGCCCGCCTGGTCCGGCTTGCCGCTGGCCACGAGGTCATCCCAGGCGTGGTTGAGGTAGACCAGCATCAAGACGCCGGTCTCCACCGCCACCCCGGCCAGGGCGATAAAGCCCACTCCGACTGCCACCGAGAGGTTGAAGTCGAGCAGCCAGAGGGTCCAGATCCCGCCCACCACCGCCAGCGGCAGGGTGGTGAGAATGAGCAGCACCTCCTGGAAGCGGCGAAACGCCAGATAGAGCAGCAGCACTATGATGGCGACCGTGAGCGGCACCACGTAGGCGAGGCGCGCCTTGGCCCGCTCCATGTATTCGAACTGACCGGACCAGGTGAGGGCGTAGCCCGCCGGCAACACCAGCTGCTTGTCCACCTCGGCCTTGGCCTGTGCCACGAAAGAGCCGATATCGCGGCCGCGAATATCGACGTAGACCCAGCCGTTGAGGCGCGCGTTTTCACTGCGCAGCATGGGGGCCTCGTCGCTGATGTAGACCCGGGCCACGTCCGCCAGCGCGATGCGCGCACCGCTCGGGGTCACCAGCGGCAGCAGCTCCAGGCTCGCCACCGAATCGCGATAGCTCTGGGGGTAGCGCAGGTTGATGGGGTAGCGCTCGCGCCCCTCGATGGTCTGGCCCACCTCCATGCCGCCCACCGCGGTGGCGAGCACCGCCTGCACGTCGGCGATATTGAGGCCGTAACGGGCCGCCTTGAGCCGATCGATATCCACCTTGACGTAGCGGCCACCGGCCACCCGCTCGGCGTAGACCGATGAGGCGCCCTCCACCTTGCCGACGATCTGTTCCAGCTGCTGGCCGAGCTGCTGGATCACCTTGAGATCGGGCCCGGCTATCTTGATGCCGACCGGGGTCTTGATGCCGGTGGCCAGCATGTCGATGCGGGTCTTGATGGGGGGTACCCAGGCGTTGGTGAGGCCGGGGAAGCGGATGAGGGAGTCGAGCTCCTCTTTCAGCTTCTCCGGGGTCATGCCGGGGCGCCACTGGTTGCGGGGCTTGAGCTGGATGCTGGTCTCCATCATCACCAGATCGGCGGGGTCGGTGGCCGATTCGGCGCGGCCCGCCTTGCCGAACACGTTCTGCACCTCGGGCACGGTACGAATGAGCTTGTCGGTCTGCTGCAAAATCTCCCGTGCCTTGCCCACCGAGATATTGGCTGCTGTGGTGGGCATGTACATGATGTCCCCCTCATCCAGCGGCGGTATGAACTCGGAGCCCAGGTACTTGAGCGGCCAGAAGCCCGCCACCGTCACCACGGCGGCGATGGCCAGGGTTGTTTTCGGACGGGCCAGCACGGCCTTGAGCAGCGGTACATAGCCCTGGCTCAGCCAGCGGTTGAGCGGATTGGCCTGCTCCGCCAGCACCTTGCCACGGATGAAGTAGCCCATGATCACCGGCACCAGGGTGATGGCGAGCCCGGCCGCCGCCGCCATGGCGTAGGTCTTGGTGTAGGCGAGGGGGTGGAACATCCGCCCCTCCTGCGCCTCCAGCGCGAACACCGGCAGGAAGCTGATGGTGATGATCAGCAGGGAGAAGAAGATGGCGGGCCCCACTTCTATGCTCGCCTCGGTGATGATGCGCCAGCGGTTCTTGTCGGTGAGCGCCTCCCGCTCCATGTGCTTGTGGACGTTCTCGATCATCACGATGGCACCGTCCACCATGGCGCCGATGGCGATGGCGATACCGCCGAGCGACATGATGTTGGCGTTGATCCCCTGCAGGTGCATGACAATAAAGGCGGTTAGGATGGCGATGGGCAAGGAGATGACCACCACCAGGGATGAGCGCAGGTGGAACAGGAAGGCGAGGCAGACCAGCACCACCACCGCGAACTCCTCCACCAGCTTGCCGGAGAGGTTGTCGATGGCGCGTTGGATAAGGTCGGAGCGATCGTAGACGGTGACGACCTCGACCCCCTCTGGCAGGCTGCTTTTCAGCTGGGCGAGCCGCGCCTTGACCCCGTCGATGGTGTGCTGGGCATTCTCGCCGTAGCGCATGACGATGATGCCGCCCACCACTTCCCCTTCGCCGTTGAGCTCGGCCAGGCCGCGCCGGCTCTGGGGTCCGGTGACCACATCCGCCACGTCGCCCAGCAGCAGCGGGGCGCCGCGCACAGTGGTGCCGAGCGGGATCTGCTTCAGATCATCGACGCTTTTCAGATAGCCGTTGGAGCGCACCATGTACTCCGCTTCCGCCATCTCGATGACGGAGGCGCCGGTCTCCTGATTGCCCTGCTTGATGGCGGTCTCGATAAGGGAGAGCGGGATGCCGTAGGCGCGCAGCTTGTCCGGATCGACCCGCACCTGATACTGACGCACCATGCCGCCCACGGTGGCGACTTCGGAGACCCCCTCCACCGTCTGCAACTCGTACTTGAGGAACCAGTTCTGCAGGGAGGTGAGCTGGCTGAGGTCATGCTTGCCAGTTCTGTCCACCAGCGCGTACTGATAGACCCAGCCCACCCCGGTGGCATCGGGGCCGAGCTGGGGACGGGCGGAGGCGGGCAGGTTGGGCGCGACCTGGCTCAAATACTCCAGCACCCGGGCGCGGGCCCAGTAGAGGTCGGTGTTGTCGTCAAACAGCACATAGACGAAGGAGTCGCCGAAGAAGGAGTAGCCGCGCACCGTGGTCGCGCCCGGCACCGCCAGCATGGCGGTGGTGAGCGGGTAGGTGACCTGATCCTCCACTACCTGAGGCGCCTGGCCCGGATAGGCCGTCTTGATGATCACCTGCACGTCGGAGAGATCCGGCAGGGCGTCTACCGGGGTCTGTTTGACCGACCAGAGCCCCCAGGCGGTGAGCATGACAGTGAGCAGCAGCACCAAAAAGCGATTGCCCACGGACCAGCGAATGATGGAAGGGATCATGATCTGGCTCCTCCCTCTTGGCGTGGCGTGAACGGCAGGACATGGTCGCTAGTAAAGCGGCAAGGTATCGATGGGATCATGACTTCTTCTCCATCTCGGGCATCGCCATCTGATGCTGGCTATGATCCATGCCTTCCATCTTGCCCATCTCATCCGTTGCGGGCTTGGTGGTATCGCCGTTTGCCGGCGCTTGCTCCTGATGGATGGTGGTGATGCGGTACTCATCCCCCTCCTGCATCACCTGCAGATGAAGGGTCTGTCCCTCGGCCAGCTTGCTGATGTCGACCCCATCCGCCACGGTGAACTCCATCTCCATGGCGGGCCACTGCCACTCGGGGATGGGCTGGTGGGAGACCATCAGGGTACGGTTGGCCAGATCGATGCTTTCAACTTCGCCCTGGGTCCACACCTGGGCGGGGCGTACCGCAGTCATGCGCTGGAAGTCCGAATCGATGGCCGATTCGGAGTCGAGCAGGAACTGGGCCGAGCTGACGATGCTGTCCCCCGCTTCAACTCCCTCTTTGATGGCGACCTTGTCGCCAAACTGGGGGCCCAGGGTGACGGCCACCGACTTGAAGCTGCCATCCCCCAGCGCCAGCACCAGCCTGTCCTGGCTGCCGGTGCGGATCACCGCTTCGCTCGGTACCACCAGCCGGGGTTCGCCCTGCCCGGTGCGAATGCTCACCTTGGCGAACATATTGGGTTTCAGGAACTCGTCCGGGTTGGCGAAGCGCAGCCGCACCTTGAGGGTGCGGGTGGCGGCATCCAGGGTCGGGTAGAGGTAATCCACCTTACCTTGCCAACTGCGACCGGGGGCGTAGTCCAGGGTCATGGTGACCGGATCGCCCACCTTCAGCTGGGCCGCCTGGCGCTCGAACACCTCGGCGCTCACCCACACCTGCTTGAGAGTGCTGATGTTAAAGAGCGCCGCGGCGGGCTCCACATACTGGCCCTCGCGCACCTTCAGCTCGGAAACATAACCGCTGCTCGGGGCGTAGATGCGCACCGTCTCCTGCACCTGGCGGCTGCGCTTGAGGGCCGCAATCTGATCCGCCGGCACCTGCAAGGATTTGAGCTTGCCCTCGGCGGCGCGCAGCAGCAGCGGATTGGCGGTGTTGAGAGCGAGCAGATACTCGTGCTGGGCGTTGACCAGATCCGGGGCGTAGAGCTCATAAATCAGGTTGCCCTTGCTCACCTGCTGCCCCTCGCTCTTGATGGCGAGGGTGCGGATCCAGCCCGCCATGCGGGCGTTGACCGCCTCCAGCCTGTCCTCGTCATAACCGACGTAACCCACCGTCTCGATCTGCTGGTGGATGGGGAGCGTCTCCACCTTGGCGAGCCGCACCCCCAGGTTCTGCTGGATCTCGGGGCTGATGGTGACGGTGCCCGGCGAGCCGCCCTGTTTTTCCTCATAGACGGGGATGAAGTCCATCCCCATGTTGTCCTTGGCGGGGGCATCGCGCTTGTCGCGCGGATCCATGGGGTTGACCCAGTAGAGCGGCGTCTTCTCCTTGGCTGCAGTGCCAGTTGTGGTCTGTTTGGCGGCCCAGTAGCCGCCACCGGCGCCGAGGGCCAGCAGCAGGGCGGACATCAACAGTGTCTTGTTCATGACAAGCCTCCGGCGCGCGGGAGGCGAAGGGGCGACTGGTACGGCCGCGTGCAGGCAGACCGGATAACGGGGGTGGATGGCATGGTATCTCTTCTCTTCTGTCAGGCCGTCGGTGTGGTGGTGTGCGCGGGCTGGGCATCACCACGAGGCGGCAAACGGGGCGCAACTGTGTCAGCGCGCACGGCTCCCTGCGAGCGGGCGGTTTAGCAAGGGCGCAGGGTCAGGCAAGGCGGCAGAAAACGGGCAAGCCGAGGCTTGCTGTTGCCGCGAGAGAAGAGCTTTCTAGTGGCGCAGCACCGACAACATCAGGTGTCGGCGCGGCCAGGAGGGAGGGTGGGTGCCGCGGGATCGCAGGAAGGGATCCCGCAACCAGTTGTCCAGCCCGCTGCTCGCCGTCCCGAGGGGCAGCAGCAACAGCGGCAGCGCGAGCAGGGTCAGTAGGGCGGCCAGCAGCGGCAGGCCGGGAGTGCCGGTCGAGGTGAGCCCGCCGTGCATCTGGCACTCCTGGCTGGCGGCATCTTGCGCTCCCGCATCCGGGCTTGCCCCGTGGCAGGAGAGCCCCTGCATGGCACTATCGCTCATGGCCTGATTGCCGTGAGTCATGGCGGCGTTGAGGGCATCCACCCCGTGCCAGCCGATGCAGAGGGTGAGATTGCAGACGAGCATCAGCCCCAGCAACAGCCGGGCAATGCGTTCGATGGGCAATCTCGCTACGAGCATGGGGGAAAATCCTGACAATGACTGGGGGCACTGTAAACCTTACCTTGAGAGCAAGGTCAAGGTATGTGGGCAGCGGGATGCTGGCCGCGTGATCCCGCTCGCGGCTCGGGCCCGGCTGCGAGGTGTTGGCCCGCCTGGCGGATAAAAAAGCCCCCGCATGGCGGGGGCTGTGACTCAGGATTTACGACTTGGGTTGCGCCGTCTTGCCGCCGGCGCGTTCCGAGCGCCGCATGATGAGGCGGAAGAACAGTGGAATGAAGAAGATGGCGATGAAGGTCGCCGCCAGCATGCCGCCGATGACCGGCCAGCCGAGGGCATGACGGCTCGCCGCCCCGGCGCCGCTGGAGGTGACCAGCGGCACACAGCCGAGGATGAAGGCGAGCGAGGTCATCACGATGGGGCGAAAACGCAGCCGCGCCGCCTCCAGCGCCGACTCGATGAGGCTCATCCCCTCTTCGTGCTTCATCACCGCGAACTCCACGATCAGGATGGCGTTCTTGGCCGCCAGCCCGACGAGGGTCACCAGCCCTATCTGGAAGTAGACGTTGTTGGTCAGACCCACCAGCCAGGTGGCCAGCAGGGCGCCAAACAGGGCGAACGGGACGGCGGTGATCACCGCAAACGGCAGGCTCCAGCGTTCGTACTGGGCCGCCAGGATGAGGAAGATCATCACGATGCCGAAGCCGAACGCGGTGCCCGCACTGCCGGCGGCCGCTTTCTCCTGATAGGCAGAGCCGGTCCACTCCAGCTTGGCGTCGTTGCCGAGGGACTCGTCGGCCACGGCTTCCAGCGCGGCGATGGCCTGGCCGGAGCTGTAGCCCGGCGCCGGCTGCGCCATGATCTTGGCCGCCTGGAAGATGTTGAAGCGCTCCACCAGTTCGGGGCCGGTGGCATCACGCACCGTCACCAGGCTGCTGAGCGGGATCATCTCCCCCTTGTCGGAGCGCACATAGACGTTGCGGATGTCGCTCTTCTTGGCGCGGTAGTCCGCCTCGGACTGCAACTGCACCCGGTAGGTACGGCCGAACTGGTTGAAGTCGTTGACATAGACCTGGCCGAAGGTGGCCTGCATGGTGTCGAACACGGCGTTGATGGGCAGCCCCAGCGCCTTGGCCTTCTCGCGATCCAGATCGAGATAGACCTGGGGCACGTTGGCGCGGTAGGTGCTGGTCACGCTGGCGAACTCGGGGCGCAGCTTGGCCGCCTCGAGGAAGCGCTGCACCTCGGCCGAGAAGGACTGGGCATTGCCGGTGCTGCGGTTTTGCAGGTAGGCCTCCAGCCCGCCGGTGGTGGACATGCCGGTGATGGGGGGCGGGTTGAAGGAGGCAACGAAGCCGTCCGCCAGCCCCATCAGGCTCATGCCCTGGAAGGTCTTGGCCAGGGAGAAGGAGTCCTGCCCGGCACCTTGCCGTTCGCTCCAGTCCTTGAGGGTGATGAAGCTGATGCCGCTGTTGCTGATGATGGCGTTGGAGAGGATGTCAAAGCCCGAGAAGGTGATGACGTCCTTCACGTTGGGGTTGGCCATTGCCATCTGGTCGAAGTCGTTCGCTACCGCCTGGGTGCGGGTGAGGGAGGCCGCATCCGGCAGCATGACGGCGGAGAGCAGGTAGCCCTGATCTTCGTTCGGCACCAGCTCGCCCGGTACCTTCATCAGCAGGCCGTAGATGGAGACCAGGATGAAGGCGATGATGGTGAATGCCACCCCGACCCGGCGGTTGAGGAAGGCGACCCCGCGCACGTAACGGCGGGTGAGACCGTCGAAGGCGTTGTTGAACCAGACGAAGAAGCGGGCCGGCTTGTGGTGGCCCTCTTTCAGCAACACGGCACAGAGGGCCGGCGACAGGGTCAGCGCCACCAGACCGGAGATGGCCACCGACACCGCCACCGTGATGGCGAACTGCTTGTACATCACCCCGGTCATGCCGCCCATGAAGGCGACCGGCAGGAACACGGCGCACAGCACCAGCACGATGGCGACCACCGGGCCGGAGACTTCCTGCATGGCGAGGATGGCCGCCTCTTTGGGCGAGCACTTCTTCTCCTGCATGATCCGCTCGACGTTCTCCAGCACCACGATGGCGTCATCCACCACGATACCGATGGCGAGCACCATGCCGAACAGGGTCAGCAGGTTGATGGAGAAGCCCAGCACCAGCATGCCGGCGAAGGTCCCGATCAGCGACACCGGCACCGCGATACAGGGGATCAGGGTGGCGCGGAAGTTCTGCAGGAACAGGTAGACCACCACGAACACCAGCACGATCGCCTCGAACAGGGTGTGTACCACCTCCTCGATGGAGATCTTCACGAACTCGGTGGTGTCGTAGGGGATCTGGTACTCGATGTCCTGCGGGAAGCGCTCCTTGAGGCGCAGCATGGTGGCGTGCACCTGATCGGCTACCGCCACGGCGTTGGCGCCCGGTTGCAGATAGGTGGCGATACCGATGGCCGGCTTGCCGTTGGCCTTGGCCAGCAGGTCGTAGTCCTTGCCGCCGAGCTCGACCCTGGCCACGTCCTTGACCCGGATCTTCGAGCCGTCCGGCATGGAGCGGATGATGATGTTCTGGAACTCGCGCACATCCTCCAGCCGTCCCTTGGTCTGCACCGTGTAGGTGAAGTCGATGGGGGCCGTGGTGGGTTGGGCGCCGATCTTGCCCGCCGCGAACTGGGTGTTCTGCTCGCGGATGGCGCCGATCACGTCGTTCGGGGTGAGTTCGAGCTGGGCCAGTCGATCTGGCCTCAGCCAGATGCGCATGGCGTAGTCGGTGCCGCCGAACAGGGTGGTGTCGCCGACCCCGGGAATCCGCTTGAGCTCGTCGATGATGTTGAGCAGGGCGTAGTTCGACAGGTAGGTGGTATCGAAGGTGCCATTAGGCGATTGCAGGGTGACCACCTGCAGGATCGAGGTCGATTTCTTCTTGACCGTTACCCCCTGCTTCTTCACCTCTTCCGGCAGCTGGGCCATGGCGGCCGAGACCCGGTTGTTGACGTTGATGGTGGCCTGATCCGGATCGGTGCCGATCTCGAAGTAGACGTTGAGGTTCATCTGACCGTTGGAGGCCGAACCCGACTGCATGTAGAGCATCCGCTCCACGCCGTTGATCTGCTGCTCGAGCGGTGCAGCCACCGTCTGGGAGATCACCTCGGGGGTGGCGCCCGGATAGAAGGCGGTGACCGACACCACCGGCGGGGTGATCTGCGGGTACTGCTCGATGGGGAGCGATCGCATCGCCGCCAACCCGCCCAGCACTATGATGATCGAAATCACGCTGGCGAAGATGGGGCGTTCGATGAAGAACTTGGAAAACATACGAACTCCTTACTTGGCCGCGTTCTGGCCGACCATCTTGGTGGTGATCGCCTTCATCTCGGAGGCCGTGACGGGCTTGACCACGGCGCCGGGACGGGCCTTCATCAGCCCCTCGACGATATAGCGCTCACCGGGCTCGAGGCCGCTGTCGATCAGCACGCCGCTGTCGACCACGGAACCCAGCTTGACCGGGCGGGGCACCACCTTGTTCTCTTTGTCCACCACCATCACCATGCGGTCGGCCTGGGACTGGACGATGGCGCGCGGCGGCACCAGGATGGCATTTTTGCGGGTGCCCAGATCGATGGTCATGCGCACGAACTGGCCCGGCAGCAGCACGCCGTCCTTGTTGTCGAAGATGGCACGGGCCCGGATGGTGCCGGTCTGCGGGTCGACCCGGCTGTCGGAGAAGTTGAGCTTGCCCGCCTCGGGATAGACGGAGCCGTCCGCCAGCCGGATGTGGGTGCGCCAGTTGGTGGCATCCTTGGCCTCAATCAGTCCCTTTTTCACCGAGTTCTCGAAGTTGAGACGATCCTGCTCCGAGTAGGAGAAGTTGACGTAGAGGGGATCGAACTGGGTGATGGTGGTGAGCAGGCCGTTTTCGCCGCTGGTGGAGATGAGGCTGCCCTCGGACTGGGAGCTCTTGCTCGCCATGCCGTTGATGGGGGCGGTGACCTGGGTGTAGCTGAGGTTCAGTTCGGCCTCTTTCACCTTGGCCTGGGCGGCCTGATGGCTGGCGATGGCCGCCTCGTAGTTGGCGATGGTGTCGTCATAGTCCTTGCGGCTCACCACCTGGCGCTTGAACAGCGGGATGATGCGATCCCGGTCGGCGCGCGCCTTGTTGAGGCGGGCCTGCTCCTGGGCCAGGGTGCCCTTGGCCTGCTCCAGCGCCACCTTGTAGGGCTCGGGGTCGATCAGGAACAGCGCCTGACCGGCGGTGACCGGCTGCCCCTCGATGTAGGTGCGTTTGAGCAGGATGCCGCTCACCCGGGAACGCACGTCAATTTCGCGAAAACCGGCGGTCTCGCCCACCATTTCGGTGGTCATCGGCACGTCGGTCAGTTTGACCTCGGCCACCACCACGGGCACCGGCGGCAGTGCCTGGGCTCCGGCGGCCGGTTCATCACCACAGGCGGTCAGTGCGCTGGCCAGTGCCAGGGCGATACAGCCGCGCTTGAACATCTCTTCCCTGACGTATTGCACCTTCATCATCACACTCCTGTGGGATGGTGCGCGATTGCCGCGCCCAGCCTTTTTCTTCATGAACATGGTTAACTGCATGGTTACAAATTTAACTCATTGGATTACTGACAGTTTTCTAATGATAGAGCACGAATATTGAACCCAGGCTGCTCGACACTGAAAGTTGTCGGTGTCGATCGCGCAGTGGCGGAGGGGGCCGCGACAATTTGTGTCAGGCAGGCAGACCCTGCAGCGTGATCTTGCCGGGGAGCAGGAGACCCGGAGGGAATTATAAGAAGGAAAAAGCGGGGGAAGTGGGGGCTTGGTCACAGAGAGGGCTTCAAATGCCCCCTCTGTTGTCGTTATCAGGCGAAGCAGGCCCAGATGGGGGCGTGATCCGAAGGCTTGTCGATGCCGCGCAGCTCGTAGTCGATGCCGGTCTCGGTCACGGTGTCCTTGAGTGCGTCGGAGGCCATGATGAGGTCGATGCGCAGGCCCCGGTTCTCGTCAAAGCCCCTGGAGCGGTAGTCAAACCAGGAGAAGCGCTCGCACTCGGTGGGGTTGGCGGCGCGGAAGGTGTCGGTCAGGCCGAACCCTTTCAGGCGCTCCATCCATTCGCGCTCGATGGGCAGGAAGGAGCACTTGCCGTCCCGCAGCCAGCGCTTGCGGTTCGCCTCGCCGATGCCGATGTCGAGATCGGTGGGGGAGATATTCATATCCCCGATCAGCACCAGCTGATCGCCCGGGGTGTGGTGGGTCTCCAGATAGTGCTGCAGATCCTCGTAGAACTTCTGCTTGGCCGGGAACTTGGTCTCGTGATCCTGGCTTTCACCCTGCGGGAAGTAGCCGTTCATCACCTTGATGAGGGAGCCGTCTTCGCGCTCGAAGGTGGCCATGATCATCCGGCGCTGGGCCTCTTCGTCGTCGGTGGGGAAGCCTTTCTCCACCTTGACCGGCTTCTGCTTGCTCATGATGGCCACCCCGTAGTGGGCCTTCTGGCCGTGAAACTCTACGTGATAGCCCATGGCCTCCACGTCGGCCAGCGGGAAGGCCTCGTCGTGTACCTTGATCTCCTGCAGGCCGATCACATCCGGCTGATGCTTGTCGATGATGGCTTGCAGCTGGTGCAGGCGGGCGCGCAGGCCATTGATATTGAAAGAGATGATCTTCATGTCCGGGATGCTCATGTCATTTTTATAAGTGGCTATTGGACTAGGAATCCGCCGTGGATGCAAGTGAAGGCGAGGGGCCACATCCGGGACGGGCCGCCCGCCATAGCGGGCTCAGCGGGTCATCTTCTTGACGAACACCACCACAAACAGCGCCAGCGTGAAGCTGCCGGTGAAGGCCTCGAAGGCGGCGAAGAGCCTTGAGAGGCCGATGGGGGTGAAGTCGCCATAACCCAGGGTGGTGAAGGTCACCACGCTGTAGTAGAGGCACTCCAGCAGGAAGATGGCGTTCTGCTCAAAAGGGGCGCCGGGCCGGTAGATGAGGTGGTTGCCGTTGAAGCTCAGGCCAAAGAAGAAGTAGAAGATGCTGCAGATGAAGATGAGCAGCAGGGAGAAGAGTACCACCCGCATGGGGGCCTCGCCGTAGCCGCAGAACAGATCGACGATCCAGGAGGTGAAGCGCTGGGTCGACCAGAACGGCAGCTGCAGCCGGCGCATGGTGAGCTCCTGCTGGATGTAGCGGCCGGACATGGTGAAGATGCCTTGCGCTTCCGAGGCCTTGCGCAGATCGCGATAGGTCTCTTCGGCCTCCTTTAGCCAGATGCGGGCCTGTACCGGGTCACGCTCCTTGCGGCCGCGCCGCTCCTGCATCAGCCGCTTGCCGGTATCCAGGTTGTCGAGGCGGGTGTTGTGCCAGCGAATGCCGAGCAGGTTGACGTCGTCGAGGGTGGCGCAGTGCAGGTTCGCTTCGCTGAGATCTGCCTTCATCAGGCTGCCACCCTTGATGCGAATGCCGTAGAGGTGAGCCCCCTGCAGATTGGCGCGGTAGAGGTTGCACTGCTCCAGCAGGAACCCCTGCGGGGCCCCTTTTTTCACCAGGTTGAGGCCCGCCAGATTGGCGCGGGCCAGTTGCAGGCCGTGGCACAGCCCACCCTGCTGGATGTAGTGCTCCAGCTCGCGGGCGGTGTGGGGATCCTGATGATTGGCGTGGGGATCGTGCCAGCGGCACAGATCATGGTCCCCCGCCTCTTCGCTGCAGTGGCGACCGTCCGCCACCAGATATCGACACATGGCCATCGCCACTCTCCTCCCTTTGCCGAGTCAGTATCAGCATAGGCGAGCGGGCCCTGGTCAGCTGAGCTGGGTAAACTCCTGACGCAGCTTGCGAAAACGATCCTGCTGGGCCGGATTGAGGGGGATGCCGTCCAGCACCTCCAGGGTCTCCTTGCACTCGGCGCCAAACTCCGGGCTCTTGCGGTTTTTCTGCATCAGCTGCAGCAGCACCTGGATCTTGTTGAGGGCGGCGCCGGTATTGGCCGGAGCCCGGCGCAGCGCTTCGCGAAAGTGGCCGAGCGCCTGCTCCAGCTCGCCGCTCTGATAGGCCTTGATGCCCAGCTCGTTGAGCTGCTGATAGCGCTGGCGACGCTCGAGCACCGTCTTGTCATCGCGGGTGGCCTGGATGCAGGTGGTGAGCAGCCGATCCTCGTCTTCGGCCAGCAGCGCCTGCAGGCTTTCGGCATATTCGAATTCACCGAGCTGATAGAGGGCGAGGATGGTCTCGCCCAGCAGGCTGGGGGGCATGGTGGCCGGTTGATCGAGCCAGTTCTGGTTGGCGCGGTAGAGCATCTTCTTGCCCTTGAGCAGCTCCCCCAGGGCGATCTGCACCCGGGCCTGGCAGATCTGCTCGAACACCGGGTAGTTGAACTCCGACATCATCAGCGAATCGCGGATGCGCGACAGGGCCGAGTTGACCTGCTTTTGCAGGTTGGCGATGTGGTAGATGTCGTTGCTGTTGAGGGCGTAGAGGGTCAGCGCCTGGATATAGGCCCCCAGGTAGTGGGGGGTGCGATGGATGGAGTTGCGCGACAGGTCGATCAGCGACAGCAACACGTCCTTGGCCTGGGCGTAGTCGTGGCGCAGCAGGCACACCTCCGCCAGCCGGCGTGAGAGCTGCACCGACTGGGGCGAGATGTCGACCGCCCGCTTGAGCTCCTGCTGGGCCTGTTCGTCGTTGCCGAGGGCGAGCTGGGACTCTGCCAGCCAGAGGTGGGCCTCCACCATCAGCGGGGTGTTCTTGAGGGTGGCCTGCAGGTGGCTCACCGCCTCTTCGTTCAGCCCCAGAGTGTGGCACGCCTTGCCGAGGGTGAGCCGGGCCCAGCTGTTCTCCTGGCCGGCCAGCAGCTGGCGCATCAGGCTGCGGGCCTCTTTGGCCTGGCCCAGCTTGAGCTGGGTATCGGCCTGCAGGCAGCGGCAGAAGTTGGCAAAGCGCGGCACCGCGTCGGCCCGCTCGGCGCAGGCGGCGAGCAGGGTGGGCAGATCCTCTTTGGCAAGGGCGCTGAACACGCTCTCCAGCGCCTGACGGCGGGCGAGGGCGCGTTTGAGACGAAACGAAAACTGCTCCTGGGAGAAGGGCTTCATCAGGTATTCGTCGGGTTCGGCCTCCAGCGCGCTCAGCACCATGGCGCGGGAGCTGTCGCCGCTTACCATGATCACCACGCTCTGGGGCGGAATGAGCTTCTGATCCCGAAGGCTCTCCAGCAGCTGGCGGCCGTTCTCGCCGACCCCCAGCTCGTAATCGAGCAGGTAGATGTCAAAGGTCTCTTTCTGGCAACGCCGTCTCGCCTCTTCGGCCGAGTTGACATAGGTGATGCGGCTGATGCCGATGTTGATCAGCATCGCCTTCATCATCACCTGAAAGGAGCGCTGTTCGTTGACCAGCAGGATGCGCTTCGGTTTGGGTGGGGCTTTTTTCTCTGGCTCGGATTCCGGTGTCTGCATCTGTCTGGTCAGGGCGCTACGGGCGGATAACAGAAGTGTGCCACCAAAGCGCGCAGACAGGCAATTGAACATGGGGCGCTGCCGCGGTTTTTCCGCCAAGCCCCGCCATTCATGGCTTCTGCCGGACCAAATAGGGGGTGAACTGGGAGAGGGCAGATGGCGGACGCCAGCCTGGCCTGGACGGTGAAGCCGCCCACCGACCGGTGCTGAGCTGGTCCCTTCGGGCGGTTTTTTTCCGGGCGGGGATTGTGCGCTCAGGTGTCTTTTGATACCACTGAATGCTTTCCCCTGCGGATCAGCTGCCATTGCGCGACAAGGAGTTCCCATGCGCCTGCCCCCCTTTCCTCCGCTGGTCTGGATCGTGATCCTGGGTACCTTCATGGTGCGCACCAGTTTCTTCATGGTCTGGCCCTTTCTCTCGATCCTGCTCTACCGGGAGTATGCTCTCTCGGCGTCCGGCATCGGGATGCTGCTGGGCGGCGCGGCCGTGCTCTCCTGCCTCATCGGCTTCTATGTCGGCTGGCTCTCCGACCGGCTCGGTCGGCGCACCATACTGCTGCTCGGCTGCGCCCTGTCGTGCGGCGCCTACCTGCTGCTCGGGTTTGGCCACTCCCTCTGGCTCATCGCCCTCGGGGTGTTTGGCTCGGGTCTCTCCTACGCCTTCATCGACACGCCGGGCAAGGCGCTGATGGGGGATCTGCTGCCCGAGAAGGCGCAGCGGGAGCTGGCTCAGCACCTGCGCTACTTCCTGCTCAACGTGGGGGCGGGAGTGGGTCCCCTCATCGGCGTCATGGTGGGGCTGGGCGCGCGCCAGGAGACCTTCGTGGTGACGGCCGCCAGCTATGGTCTGCTCGGCATCGCTTTCCTGCTTGGTTTTCGCCGCGAGTGCACTGGTCGGCAGGATGCGGGCCTCACCCTGGGGGCCATGCTCAGGGTGGTGGGGCGGGATCGGGCCTTCATGCTGTTCATCCTCGCCAACCTGCTGATGATGCTGGTCTACGCCCAGGTGGAGTCGCCGCTGATCCAGTACCTGACCCGCGCCGGCGCCCCCGAGGTGGAGACCCTGGTGGCCCTGCTGGTGGCCACCAATGCGCTGACCATCATCACTCTGCAGTTTCCGTTGCTGCACCTGACCCGGCGCTGGCGGGTGAGCCTGCGGCTGCAGTTCTCCATCCTGCTGATGGCGTCCGCCCAGGTGTTGTTCGCCCTGTCGAGCCCGGCCCTGCTGTGGCCCTGGCTGGTGGCGGTGTTCTTGCTGAGCGTGGGGGAGGCGGTGCTGTTCCCGCTCTTCAACGTGCTGATCGACGAGATGGCGCCGGCCCACCTCAAGGGGAGTTACTTCGGGGCCAGCGCGTTGGCCGGGCTTGGCTGGGCGCTCTCGCCCCTGGTGGGGGGCTGGCTGTTGCAGGTGTGGGGCGGCCCGGCCCTGTTCGCCGTGATGACCGCGATTTGCGTGCTGGTGTTCCTCCTCTACGGGGCGGGCAACCGGGTGGCGCGTCCGTCTGCCGACTCAGCCGGCTGCGGGGAGTAATACGGAAGTAGCTTGGCTGTAGTCACTGGCCTGATGCCAAGCCGCTGGTGGCCCTGGCGCCCCGACGCACTCCCATCGACTCGAGCAGACGTGAAGACAAGGAGGCCCCGCAGTGCGGGGCCTCTTTTTTTATGGCTATTGGGTTATGGCGGCTGATTTACGGCTGTTTTGCCACCAGATAGGGGGCGAACTGGGGGGTATGGCTGGCGGCGAAGCCCTGCTCGGTCTTGACGATGAGGTAGACCGCGAGACCGTGCGCCTTGGCAAAGGCCATCGCCTGCTCCGGCCCCATCACCATGAGGGCGGTGTCGAGGGCGTCGGCCTCGAGCGCGGTCGGGGTGATGACGCTGGCGGAGACCAGCTTGTGGGTAATGGGCTGGCCGGTGGCGGGGTCGATGATGTGGGAGTAGCGCTTGCCGTCGAGCTCGTAGTAGTTGCGATAGCTGCCGGCGGTGCTGAGGGCCATGCCGTTGGGGATCACCACGTCCGAGAAGGCGCCGGGCTGGTCGGATGGCTCGACGATGGCCACCCGCCAGGGCTTGCCCTTGGCGTTGTTGCCCTTGCTGCGCACGGCGCCGGCCACCTCGATGAGGTAGTTGTGCACTCCCTTTTGCTCGAGCAGGCCGGCAATCTCGTCAGAGGCCGCCCCCTCGCCCAGGGTGGAGAGATCGAGGTAGAGATCGGGGATGCGCTTGCCGAGCAGGAAGTGATCCCCCTCGGGCACCAACGTCAGCCGGTCGATGCCCACCTTGTGGCGGGCGCTGGCGATCTGCTCGGCGCTGGGCCGTTTGACGGGCCGCTTGTCCGGCCCGAATCCCCACAGGTTGACCAGCGGGCCCACGGTGACGTCGAGCTTGCCTGCGGTGAGATGGCCGGCGTCGATGCCCTGCTGCACGATTTTGGCCATGGTAGCGGGAATCGCCATGGGGGGCTGGCCGCTGCCCTGATTGAAGCGGGAGATGAGGGAGTTCGGGTCGTAGGTGGAGATCTCGTGATTCATGCGTACCAGCAGGGCATCGACCTCTTGCTGCAGCGCCGGCTCGCCGCCTGGGAAGGGGTCGCTCAGGGTCACCGCGTAAAAGGTGCCCATGGTCTTGCCCTGAATGCGGGTCTGGGTCGGGGCCGGCTGACAGGCGGTCAGCATCAGCAGCAGGGTCAACAACAGGCCACGGTGGGCCGGGCGAGCAAGAATCGACATGACGGATCTCTTTGGCTGAAACGGATGGCACTGGAGGCAAGCGTGCCGGGGTCGCCAGCTTAGCCAAGGGGGCGACGGCGGGCGAGTCGCGGCTGGACAAAAGTGCGGGGGATAATTAAACAAAGAGTGGTTAGTGGGTGGCGCGGCCGGTTCGTCCAGACAAAAAAATGGGGGCAATCTGGTGACCTGACCCGCAGCTTTACGCTAAAGACATAGCCGAATGACGACAGTTGAGTAGAATAAGGTCGATTTTGACAGCATGTTTGCCAGCCATGGTGCGAGCCCGCAGGCAATTGTGTTGCCATCTATTGCCAATCAAAGGAGAGGATGATGAAAAAGGCGATTACCCTGCTGTTTCTGAGCACCCTGGCGGCCCCGGCTCTGGCCGATGAGTGCGCGTTGGTCATCGAAGGCAATGATGCCATGCAGTACAACCTCAAGGAGATGAGCGTCCCGGCCACCTGCAAAGAGGTCACCGTGACCCTGAACCATACCGGCAAGATGCCGGTGACCGCCATGGGCCACAACTGGGCGCTGGCCAACACCGCCGACTATCAGGCCGTGGCCACCGCTGGCATGAGCGCCGGTGCCGACAACAACTACCTGCCCAAGGATGACCCGCGCGTGCTGGCCCACACCAAACTGGTGGGCGGCGGCGAGAGCACCAGCGTCACCTTCAAGACCGACGGCCTGGCCGGCAAAGATCTCACCTTCTTCTGCTCCTTCCCCGGCCACTTCGCCATGATGAAGGGCTCCTTCAAGGTCGGCTAAGCACAGCTTGTCGACCCAGAAGCCGGGCACTGCCCGGCTTTTTTGTGGCCGCTTGCAGCGTGAGTTGGATGTCTGTGATGGCGCTATGGCGCGCCGTTTTATGATCCGGCGCCAGGTGAGCGGGGGAGTGAAAGGGTAAAATAGGCGCCTTTCGGGCCTGCTGGGCCCGCTCAAGAGGAAGCAAGGTCGTCATGAAAGCCATGAAATGGGTGATCAGCAGTTGCCTGCTGCTGGTGTGCGCCATCGCGCTGGCAGCGGAGCCGCCGGTCAAGAAGAGCAGAAACGGCATCTGCCATCCCCAGGGCGGCACCTATTACAGCCGCACCAAGCACTATACCCCCTACGACTCCATGCAGGCCTGTCTCGACAGCGGCGGACGGGCGCCCAAACGCTGATTACTACACAGAGATATCAAATCCAAAGTGTGAAATCGGCCAAGTCAAAACATCGGATGTTTTTAGTTGTACATTTGGCTGACTCAGTCTTTAACCATTCAAAGGCTGCTTTTTTATGTCCTTGTCCTTCTATCAAAATAATGACATTAGGTTCAGGCGCCTTATAGGCACTTTGCAGGAAGAAAGGGAACTTACGGTCAACAGAGCCAGAGACCTGTTGTTGGTGGGGCTCAATTCGAGTGAGGCCATATAGAGGATGGTTAATTACAAAAGCGCTAATGGCTTTAAGACCGTATAAATCTTCATAAGGAACACGGCATTTGAATGTTTTTGGTGCAGATATTTTACTGTCTTCAACATACTGAAATTCAATAAGAATTTCTCTTATTTTGGTCTGTAGTTGTTGATTGCTTTTTTCTTCTTCCGAGGTCAGTTCTGGTGGCGCCTCGAATCCTTCAAGAGTGTATTGCATAGGGCCTCTCATTACATGAAAGCAATGAGACCCATACTACCCTCCAATATTGATGATATTCAATATTGGAGGGTGTTTTTTGAGCATGACTAATATAGGAAAGTTTCTTCAAATAATGGGCTGCAGGGTAAAAAAGGCGATGGCGCTCTTCTTCTGGCAGTCGAAGTGGATGCTCTGCTCGCCGCTGATCAGCAGGGTCTCGTTGACCGCCATGGGGTGGCCCGCCGCCGTGAGCTGGCCGCTCAACAGGTAACAGAGATAGGTCTTGTCCGCTTCCAGGGTGAGGGTGAGCGGGAAGGGTAGGTTGAGCACCCGCACGTTGGCGCTGAGGCGGGCCGGATCATAGATGAGCCCCAGATCCGTCACTTCTTTTTTCAGCAGTTCGCAGTGGGTGTCGTCATCCCCGCTGAAGTGGGCCGCCTCGAAGGTGGCGTAGGGGTGGCCGTTGAGCACGAAGCCGGCCCCGCTGATGGGCAGCAGGATACGCTGATAGCCGGGAAATTTCGAGAAGGGGCCGGCCCCCTTGATGGGCGCCGAGCTCAGCCGGTAGGCAAAATCGAGCCTGTCGAGGCTGGTGCCGGCAGGGGAGATGAGGATCTGGGCTGTGGTGCCCTGCTTGTTCTTCCAGGGCATCTTCAGCTGGTCGGACTCTTTTATCAGGGTGATCAATGGCGCCTCGGCAGGTGGTGAGCGGGGTGAATCGTGTGGCCAGTGATACCACCCTGCCCGCCGCTCCACAAGGCTGCGGCACTCACCGGCCATCCGCTTGCCCATTATTTCGCCGGCGCCACCCGCTTCGCCTCTCCTTGTCTCCTGCCGCGTCGTCATCCCTGTATGAAATGCCGCCACTTGGGCAAGGCGGGCAAGGGCAAAGCCTCAGGCTGTGATCCCGGCGCTGTTAAAGCGGCGGCGGCTCGCTACACTGGCTGCTCTGTTGCCCAAGGAGGCCCCATGACTCACAAGATCATTCTGGATACCGATCCCGGTATCGATGACGCCATGGCAATTCTGTTTGCCGAAGCCCATCCCGCCATCGAGCTGCTCGCCATCACCACCGTATTTGGCAATGCCACCATCGAGAACGGTACTCGCAACGCCCTCTGGCTCAAGCAGCAATACGGCATGAAGGCGGACGTGGCGCAGGGGGCGGCCGCCCCGCTGCGGCGCGAACCAGTGGGCCCGACGACCGTGGTGCACGGACCGAGCGGGTTTGGGGACGTGACGGCGGGGGAAGTGACCCTGGCGCCGGATCCCCGGCCGGCCTGGCAGTATATCGTCGAGGCGGTGAAGGCCGCGCCCGGCGAGATCACTCTGGTCACCATAGGGCCGCTCACCAACCTGGCGCTGGCGCTGCAAGAGGCCCCCGAGATCACCGGCCTGGTGAAGCAGGTGGTGGTGATGGGGGGCGCCTTTGGCGTCAACGGCCATCGTGGCAACGTGACTCCCTATGCCGAGGCCAACATCCACGACGATCCGGATGCCGCCGACCGGGTGTTCACCGCCGACTGGCCGGTGGTGATCATCGGGCTGGACGTGACCCAGCAGAGTTTCTTCAGCAGCGCCTATCTGGATGCGCTGCGCGACGACGCGGGCGAGCCGGGGCGCTTCCTGTGGGATGTGAGCCGCTTCTACCTGCGCTTCTACTCGGAGCGGATCGGGCTCGACGGCTGCCACGTGCACGACCCGTCCGCCATCGCCTACGTGATCGATCCGACTCTGTTCACTCTGCGCGAGGGGCCGGTGCGGGTCATCAACGAGGGGCCTGCCATCGGTCACACCCTGCAGAAATTTGACGGCAAGTCCCACCCCCACGACGGCTGGGCCGATTATCGTGCCCAGCAGGTCGGGGTGTCGGTGCGGGATCAGGCGCTGCTGGCGCTCTATCGGGAGACGCTGGTGGCCTGGGGCCGCAGCCGCTAGGGGAGCTTGGTGAGCAGGGTGGCCTTGCGGCCGGGATTGAGGCGCGGCTGTGATCCGCGCCAAACAATCGGGGGTCAGTTGCGGCTTATACTGTCCGCAACCGTGTGAAGAAGGAGAAACAGGATGGCCTGGTTGTCGTTGCTGGTGGCGATCGCCCTCATCTGGTGGTTGATGAAGCTGGGGCGTGGCGCCCTGTTCGAGATCCGGCTTGCGCCCGGCAAGGTGCAGGTCAAGCGGGGCAAGGTGTCGCCTGCGTTCATCGAGCAGGCCAGGCAGATCCTGCGCCACGAGACGGTGCGTGGGCGCATCCTGGGTCAGCGCGATGGCGATGGGGTCAAGCTGGTCTTCTCCCGCTCCATTCCCGAGCCGGTGGCCCAGCGCTTTCGCAACATCTTCCCCTATGGTGATTATCGGCTGGGGGCGGTGCCGCTCTCCGGCTCCAAACCGCCCAAGGGGTGAGTCGTCACTCACATAGCAAACGGGCCTCCACTGGAGGCCCGTTTCGTTATGGTCGGCGTGACTTATTGGTGCAGGGCGCGCTGGGCCTTGACCGTCTCCGGCTTGATGGCCACCCCTTCATTGCCCCAGGAGGCGCGCAGGGTGTTGACCAGCTCGGCGATCTGCTGATCGTTGAGGGTCCAGCCATAACCCGGCATGTGGTAGCCAATGTTGCCCTGGGTGACCGGGGTCTCGGCGCCGTGCAGCAGCACGTTGAGCAGGCTGCTCGGATCCTCGGCCAGCACGGTCTGGTTGCCCACCAGCGAGGGGATGACGTGGTCATTGCCCTGACCGTTGACCCCGTGGCAGGTGGAGCAGTACATGGCGTAGTCCGCCTTGCCACCGGCACTGGCGTAGGCCCGGTTGCCCTTGCTGACCGCCGCGTCGTCGTCGAGTTCGGTCAGGTAGGTGGCGATACTGGCCAAGTCCGCGTCGCTGAAGTACTGGCTGCTGTGCGTGATCACTTCCGCCATGGGGCCGCTGACGGCCTGATGCTGGCTGCGGCCGGTTTTCAGCAGGTCGATCAGCGCCTGCTTGTCGTAGCGGGTGCCGCGAATGTTGGGGGCATACCAGCCATCCAGGGTGGCGCCGCTCAGATAGAGGGGATCCGCCTCGGTCAGGGCTTTTTCCTGCATGCCGAGCCCGCGCGGGGTGTGGCAGCTGCCGCAGTGGCCCGCCCCCTGAACCAGATAGGCGCCGCGATTCCACTCCTCGCTCTTGCCGGCCACCGGGGTAAAGCGACTGTCATCGTGATAGACCCAGTTCCAGCCGTTGAGCGGCCAGCGCATGTTGAGCGGCCAGGGGATGTCGCTCTCCTTGTTGGCAACAGCCTGCGGTTGCACATCCTGCATCAGGTAGTGGTAGAGGGCGGTGAGATCCTCATCGCTCATCTTGGCGTAGGCGGTGTAGGGCATAGCTGGGTAGAGGGGATCGCCGCTGCGGGTGATCCCTTCGCGCATCACCTTGATGAACTCGGGCAGGCTGTAGTTGCCGATGCCGTGGGTCTTGTCGGGGGTGATGTTGGTGGCAAACACGGTACCGATGGGGGTGGGGAAGCCCTTGCCGCCGGCGAGCGGCTTGCTCGCCTCGCTGGTGTGGCAGGCGGCGCAGTCCCCCAGCTTGGCCACGTATTCGCCGGCCGACATGGCAGACGCGGCCTGCAGGGTGAAGGCGGGCAGGGCCAGCAGCACGGCGCTGGCTGTCAGGGTCAGGGAACGGATCATTTGGCACCTCCCTTGTGGATGGCAACCAGCTCGTTGACGGCGCGCCAGGCTTGATCGATGGCGGAGTGGGCGTAGGGGCTCCAGTCCGAGTCGGAGTTGGCGATGGTGATGTTGCCGACCGGCTGGCGACCCAGCTCGATCCACTTGTCGCACTGCTCCTCGTCATCGAACAGGGTGTTGGTGATGTAGGAGTAGCCGTGGGACCAGCGGTTGACCGTGATGGCGAGGATATCCTGCTCATGGTTGAAACCGGCGCCGCCCAGCATCCCCTGCAACTGTTCGCGGATCATCTGCTCGTGCTGCTCGAACGGCATGCCGAGGATCATGGCGCGCCCCTTGCGGGACTGCTCGCGGGCCGAGAGGCCGCTGCCCGGCAGGGTCGGTACGTAGACCATGTGCAGGCACATGGGCTGATCCGGGTTCTTGGGATGCTCGTAGCCGCCGAGGTTGACCGGGTAGTCGAGCTTGACCCGGCTGTAGGGGGCAGCGGGGGAGTAGACCTCGTGCACCCCCAGCTTGACGAAGGATTGCCAGTTCTTGATCACCACCTTGGTGTAGACCAGCGGCGCCTTGACGTTCTGGCGCAGCGCCTCCTTCTGGGGCTCCGCCATCTCGGGCACCATGTAGGGGATCATCATGTTGTAGCCAGCCATGATGGACTGCTTGGCCCGCACCCGGTGCAGTTTCCCCTCCTTGATGTAAGTGACGTCCACTCCCTGTTTGCCGTCTTTGAGCGGTACGTTTTTGGCCTGCAGCGCCGTGCTGCAGAGGCGCAGCTGCACCTTGTGCTCGGGCAGGTCGAGCTTGCTGTAGTCAAACTTGGCCAGCACCACGTCCTGCATGGTGTGGCCGGGGGCCACCTGCGGGATGAGCTTGCGCACCATCAAGCGGGTCAGGCCGGCGTTGCCGTCCGGGAAGTGGAAGATGTAGGGATCGTCCAGCTCCGCCTGCTCCTCGGCATCGAACGGGGTCAGGTTCATGCCACCGAAACCGGGCAGGGCGCACAGGCGAGCATCGGCGCAGGCGGTGGCGTCGATGCCGACCGCCTGGAAGTCGTTGGTGCGTTGCTGGAAGTAGGTGATGGCCCGCTCGCTCAGGCCTACCTTGTCGCGCAGGAAGGTGGTGTAGCTGTTGCGGGTCATCCAGAGGTCTTTTTCCGCCTGGGTCATGCCGCTCAGGTAGTCGGTCTTCTCCTCGTGCAGCGCCAGCAGGGCCGCCTTGTCACTCTCATCGAGCGGGAAGTCACCGATAAACTGTGCCAGCGGCCGGCCGTTCAGGCGATCGCGCGGGATGTCGTCGGCCACGTTGTGGCCCGGGTCACCGCTCACCACCTTGTTGACGCCAAAGTGTTTCTCATCGAAGTAGACGCCGCGGCTCAGGCCCAGATCCGGGTAGAAGGTCTGCTGGAAGCCTTTGGCCAGCTCGTCGATGTTGACCTCGAGCGCCTTGAGCAGCCCCAGCGCCACCGGGCTGTAGACAGAGCGCGGCGATTGCAGGGATTCGCTGCCGCCGTAACCCAGCCGCAGGCCGTCGGGTGTGGTGAACTCGTTGCGCTTGGCGTGGCCGCCAAAATCGTCATGGTTGTCGAGCAGCAGGATCTTTTTGTCCGCGCCGAGCAGTTGCTGATAGAAGCAGGCCGCCGCCAGACCGCTGATGCCGGCGCCGACGATCACCAGATCGTATTCGCCCTCGAGGGGAATGTTGGCGAAGTCATACTGTTTGCCGTCGCGGGCGATACTGTGGGCCGGTTCGAAGGAGCCCGGGTGGTTGCCGCGCAGCCCGGTGAGGGCGGGCGGGTAGACCAGCGTTTTTTCAGCCAGCGCCGTGCCGCCTTCGGCCGCTTGCAGCAGCTTGATGGGGGCGACCCCGGCCGCAATGGTGATGGCGACGCCGTTGAGAAAGTCTCTGCGTGTGATGCTCATGGCAATCCCTGTGTATGAAGAGTCGAGTGAGAAATGGGATAAGGTTGAATTCGTGACTGGCGAGTAACGAAGGGGCGCAACCTACCGCCATATCCGGATGGAGTCCATGGGTTTGATAATAACTTATTAAACAAAATGATGGACCCTGTGATCGGCCAGGTCGCATGAGACGTATGTGGTGTGCATGTTTGCGGGTAAAGCCGCACCAACTTCATGGAATTAATTGAAATTTAATTTGATTAATTATGGTTAATTTCGAGTCCTTTAATTGTTCTGCCTTGAGCGGCCAAATGTGCACGGATTTCAGCCCGGAATTTCGCCGGCTAGCCACAAAGGGGTGTCATTTGTCCTTGTTAAATAAAGGGTTAAATCGCGGAGTGTCTGTTTAATAAACAGATACAGGGTGAAATGGCACCAGCTGGCGATGAAAGGGGGTCGAGGCGGTTTTGATAATTTTCATGACGTCAAGGCATTAACATGCAACACACAGAAATCGCAATCCACACACAAGTGAAAGATTAATTTTTCATGTTGTTCACATCCCCCCAGGGTGAAATAGAATGCTGCGTTTTTCTTACAACTTTAGCCCTGCGAAGATGAGGACATTGCATGAGACCTTTTGATGTAAAGAGGGGCTTGGGCGCTTTGCTGTTGCTCGCGACTGCCGGCTTGCTGAGCGGCTGCGACATGGCTCTGATGAGCCCCAAGGGACAAGTTGGTCTGGAGCAGAAGTCACTGATACTGACCGCACTCGGCTTGATGCTGATTGTGGTGGTGCCAGTGATCGTGATGGCGGTGGCGTTCGCTTACAAATACCGAGCGTCCAACACCAAGGCCACCTATGCACCGGACTGGGCCCACTCCAACAAGATTGAAGCGGTCGTCTGGACCGTACCCGTCATCATTATCGCCATCCTGGCGGTGATCACCTGGAAAACCTCCCATTCTCTGGATCCCTACAAACCGCTGGAATCCGAGGTGAAACCGATCCAGGTCGATGTCATCTCCCTTGACTGGAAATGGTTGTTTGTCTATCCGGAACTGGGCATCGCCTCGGTCAACGAGCTGGCATTCCCGGTCAACACCCCGGTCAATTTCCGGGTGACGTCTGACACCGTGATGAACTCCTTCTTCATTCCCCAGCTGGGCGGCCAGATCTACGCCATGGCGGGCATGCAGACCAAGCTGCACCTGATCGCCAACGAGGCAGGCCAGTACAAGGGCATCTCGGGCGGCTACAGCGGCGCCGGTTTCTCAGGCATGAAGTTCAACGCCATCGCGACCCAGGATCAAGCCGGTTTCGACGCCTGGGTTGCCAAGGTGAAGGCCTCCTCCAAGGCGCTCAACACCATGGATGAGTTCAATGCCCTGGCCAAGAAGAGCGAAAACCACCCGGTGGAGTATTTCGCCAGCGCCGATCCCAAGCTGTTCGTCAACATCATCAACAAGTTCATGGGCGACATGAAGCACGGCGAGCACGCCGCCATGCAACACGGCGAAAAGCAGGCCGCGATGTCCCATGACGAGTCCATGAGCCACGAGGGGATGGAGCATGACGCCTCCATGAACCACGCAGGCATGGAGCACGGCGACGCCATGCACCATGAGGCCCAGGGCGAGCAGATGGACCACGCCGGCCACATGCCGGCCGACAAGACTGTGAAAGCGGGTACTAACTGATGTTTGGAAAATTAACACTCGACGCTATTCCGTACCATGAACCCATCATCATGGTCACGATAGCCGGTATCATTCTGGGGGGCCTGGCCGTCGCCGGGCTCATCACCTATTTCGGCAAGTGGCAATATCTGTGGAAAGAGTGGCTCACCTCGGTGGACCACAAACGCCTCGGTATCATGTATCTCATCCTCGGCATGGTCATGCTGCTGCGCGGCTTTGCCGATGCGGTGATGATGCGTACCCAGCAGGTCATGGCCTCGGCTGGTGGCGAGGGCATACTGCCACCGCACCACTACGACCAGATCTTCACCGCCCACGGCGTCATCATGATCTTCTTCGTGGCCATGCCGCTGGTGATCGGCCTGATGAACATCGTGGTGCCGCTGCAGATCGGTGCCCGTGACGTCGCCTTCCCCTTCCTGAACAACCTGAGCTTCTGGTTCACCGCCGCCGCCGTAGTACTGATCAACGTCTCCCTCGGGGTCGGTGAATTCGCCCAGACCGGCTGGCTGGCCTATCCGCCCTTGTCGGGGCTGGAGTTCAGTCCCGGGGTCGGGGTCGATTATTGGATCTGGAGTCTGCAGATCTCGGGTCTGGGGACCCTGCTGACCGGCGTGAACTTCTTCGCCACCATCATCAAGATGCGCGCGCCTGGCATGACCATGATGCGCCTGCCGGTGTTCACCTGGACCGCCCTGTGCGCCAACGTGCTGATCATCGCCTCCTTCCCGATCCTGACCGTCACCATCGCCCTGCTCACCGCAGACCGTTACCTGGGTACCCATTTCTTTACCAATGACATGGGTGGCAACATGATGATGTACATCAACCTGATCTGGGCCTGGGGTCACCCCGAGGTGTACATCCTGGTACTGCCGGTATTCGGGATCTTCTCCGAAGTGGTGGCGACCTTCTGCAAGAAGAAGCTGTTCGGTTACACCTCGCTGGTGTGGGCGACTATCGCCATTACTGTGCTCTCCTTCATCGTCTGGCTGCACCACTTCTTTACCATGGGGTCGGGCGCCAACGTGAATGCCTTCTTCGGCATCACCACCATGATCATCTCCATCCCGACCGGGGTGAAGATCTTCAACTGGCTGTTCACCATGTACCGCGGTCGCATCGAGTTCACCTCGCCCATGCTGTGGACCGTCGGTTTCATCATCACCTTCACCGTAGGTGGCATGACCGGGGTACTGCTCTCCGTGCCGGCCGCCAACTTCGTGCTGCACAACAGCCTGTTCCTGATCGCCCACTTCCACAACGTCATCATCGGCGGCGTGGTGTTCGGTTGCTTCGCCGGTATCACCTACTGGTTCCCGAAAGCGTTCGGCTTCAAGCTGGATGACACCTGGGGCAAGCGTGCCTTCTGGTGCTGGATCACCGGCTTCTTCGTCGCCTTCATGCCGCTCTACGTACTGGGCTTCATGGGCATGACCCGTCGCGTCAGCCAGAACATCGATCCCGAGTTCCACGGTTGGCTGGTGGTGGCTGCCTGCGGCGCCGGCCTGATCGCGCTGGGCGTACTGTGCCAGGTGATCCAGATCGTGGTCAGCATCCGCGACCGCGAGAAGAACCGCGACCTGACCGGCGATCCCTGGGGCGGTCGTACCCTGGAGTGGTCCACTTCCTCTCCGCCCCCCTTCTACAACTTCGCCATCGAGCCGAAGATCAAGGGACTGGATGCGTTCTGGGAAGCCAAGCAGGACGGTTCCGCTTATCAGCAGCCCAAGCACTATGACCCGATCCACATGCCGAAAAACTCCGGTGCCGGCGTCATCATCGCCGCCTTCAGCACCCTGTTTGGCTTTGCCATGATCTGGCACATCTGGTGGATGGCCATCGCCGGCTTCGTCGGCATGATCGCCACCTGGATCATCCACAGCTTCAACGACGACGTGGACTACTACGTGCAGGTTGACGAGATCGAGCGGATCGAGCGTCAGCATTTTGAAAATATCAACAAGGTGGCTTAATTCCATGGCGACTGACGTTCTACATCACACCCAGGGTGCCCATGAGGATGGGCACCATGATGCCGGTGCCAACAAGGTATTCGGCTTCTGGATCTACCTGATGAGTGACTGCATCCTGTTCGCGACCCTGTTCGCGACCTATGCGGTCCTGGTCAACGGCACTGCCGGCGGCCCGAGCGGCAAGGAAATCTTCGAACTGCCGTTCGTATTTGCCGAAACCATGCTGCTGCTGCTGAGCTCCATCACCTTTGGCTTCGGCATGCTGGCCATGAACAAGAACAAGGTCGCGGCGGTCAACACCTGGCTGTTCATCACCTTCCTGTTCGGCGCCGGCTTCATCGCGATGGAAATCTATGAATTCCATCACCTGATTGCCGAGGGTTACGGTCCGGATCGCAGTGGCTTCCTCTCTGCCTTCTTCACCCTGGTCGGTACCCACGGTATCCACGTGACCAGCGGTCTTGTCTGGATCATCGTGATGATGGTGCTGGTAGCCAAGAAGGGGCTGACCGATCGCAACCGTACCCGTCTGATGTGCCTGAGCCTGTTCTGGCACTTCCTCGACGTGGTGTGGATCTGCGTCTTCACCGTGGTCTATCTGATGGGGGTCATGTAAATGAGCAATCATACCGTTGACAGTCACGGCGCCAGCCACGGCAGCGCCAAGAGCTACCTGATCGGCTTCGTGCTGTCCCTGATCCTGACCGCGGTGCCGTTCTGGATGGTGATGGACGGTTCTGCCTCCCACACCACCGTGCTGGCCACCGTGGTCGGCATGGCGGTGGTGCAGATCTTCGTGCACCTGGTCTACTTCCTGCACATGAACACCTCGTCCGAGGAGCGCTGGAACCTGGTGGCACTGATCTTTACCGTGCTCATCATCGCCATCGTGGTCGTGGGTTCCCTGTGGATCATGTACAACCTCAACATCAACATGATGGTTCACTGAGCAGGTTGGCAATGATGATGAAGCAATACCTGCAAGTGACCAAGCCGGGCATCATCTTCGGTAACCTCATCTCGGTTATCGGAGGATTCCTGCTGGCCTCCAAGGGGAGCCTGGATGTGCCCCTGTTCATTCTGACCATGGCTGGTGTATCACTGGTGGTCGCCTCCGGTTGCGTGTTCAACAACTACATCGACCGGGACATCGACTGCATCATGGAGCGCACCAAGAACCGTGCTCTGGTGAAGGGTCTGATCGCCCCCGGCGTATCGCTCTGGTACGCCACCGCGCTCGGCATTGCGGGCATTGCACTGCTCTATTTTGCGGCCAATCCGTTGGCCGCCTTGCTGGCGGTGCTGGGCTTCATTGTCTATGTGGGGGTCTACAGCCTCTACATGAAGCGTCACTCGGTCTACGGCACCCTGGTCGGCAGCCTCTCCGGCGCGGCTCCGCCGGTCATCGGCTACTGCGCGGTGAGCGGTCAGTTCGACTCGGGCGCCTTGATCCTGCTGGCGATCTTCAGCCTGTGGCAGATGCCGCACTCCTACGCGATCGCCATCTTCCGCTTCAAGGATTACCAGGCGGCCAACATCCCGGTGTTGCCGGTGGTGAAGGGGATCCCGGTGGCCAAGCTCCACATCACCCTCTACATCCTGGCCTTCATGGTGCCGACCCTGATGTTGTTCCTCGGCGGTTATGCCGGTTACAAGTATCTGGTGGTGGCCACCGCAGTCAGCGTCTGGTGGCTGGGGATGGCGCTGTCTGGCTACAAGGCGGCGGTGGATGACTCCCTCTGGGCGCGCAAGCTGTTCATGTTCTCCATCGTCACCATCACCTGCCTGAGCGTGATGATGTCGGTGGACTTCCAGCCGGAGGCCGAGCCTGCGGTGCTGGTGAGCATGCTGCCCTAAGGTGCATACCTGTCATGCTCCGTGTTGTGATGCGACGCGGGAAAATCAGTAGAATCCAGAGCCGGGAACCTTCCCGGCTCTGTTATTATGGGGCCGCCCCGTCGGGCACTTTTCCCCTCTGTCGGGTGTGGCATGGCGCGTGTCGGCTACCCCTTGAGTCTTCCTTTTCCCTGACCTATCGAGGCCATCATGAATGATTTCACCATGACGAGGGGCGAGCGCCGTGCCACCTGGGCGCTCGGCTCCGTCTTCTCGTTACGCATGCTCGGCATGTTTATGGTGCTGCCGGTGCTGACCACCTACGGCATGTCGCTGGCGGGGGCCTCCGAGGCGCTCATCGGCCTGGCCATCGGCATCTACGGCATGACCCAGGCGCTGTTCCAGATCCCGTTCGGCCTGCTCTCCGACAAGGTGGGCCGCAAGCCCCTCATCGTCGGCGGCCTGCTGATGTTTGCCCTCGGCAGCGTGATCGCGGCGCTGACTCACTCCATCTGGGGGGTGATCCTCGGCCGCGCCCTGCAGGGCAGCGGCGCCATCTCGGCTGCCGTGATGGCGCTCTTGTCGGATCTCACCCGCGAGCAGAACCGCACCAAGGCGATGGCCTTCATCGGGGTGAGCTTTGGCATCACCTTCGCCATCGCCATGGTGACCGGCCCCCTCATCACTCATGCGCTGGGGCTCTCCGGCCTGTTCTGGCTGATCGCCCTGCTGGCGCTGGCAGGCATCGCCGTCACCCTCTGGCTGGTGCCGACCCCGAGTGGCCACCTGCTCAATCGCGAGTCTGGCATGGTGAAGGGGGGGATGCGCACCGTGCTGACCAACCCGCGCCTGCTCAAGCTCAACTTCGGTATCCTCTGCGTGCACACCCTGCTGATGTCCAGCTTCGTGGCGCTACCGCCGCTGCTGGAGCGCGCCGGTTTGCCCCGCGACAGCCAGTGGCAGGCCTATCTGGTCACCATGCTGATCGCCTTCGTCAGCGTGGTGCCGTTCATCATCTATGCCGAGAAGCGCAGAAAGATGAAGCGGGTGTTCCAGATCTGCGTGCTGGTGATGCTCGTCGCCGAGCTGGTGCTCTGGCAAAGCGGCCTGCAGCTGTGGGGCCTGCTTGCCGGCTTGCAGATCTTCTTCATCGGTTTCAACGTGATGGAGGCGCTGCTGCCCTCTCTTATCAGCAAGGAGTCGCCCCCCGGCTACAAGGGCACCGCCATGGGGATCTACTCCACTAGCCAGTTCATCGGGGTGGCCATCGGTGGCAGCCTCGGCGGCCTGCTCTACAGCCTGGGCGGCGGCCCCCTGGTGTTTGGCGGCTGCGCCGCGTTGGCTCTGGTCTGGCTCGGGGTCAGCCTCACTATGGCCGAGCCCCCCTATGTGAGCAGCCTGCGCATCGTGTTGCCGGAAGGGGTGGCGGCCGACGCGGAGCTTGAGCAGAAGATCCGTGCCTGCGAGGGGGTGAGCGACGTGCTGCTGGCCGCCTCGGAGCGCTCCGTCTATGTGAAGGTGGACAGCAAGCGCCTGAGCCGGCGCGATCTGGAGTCGCTGGTCGCCGCTTGAAGACGCCCGCCAGCATGAAAAAGCCCGCCAATCCTGAAGTGAACCCTTAGTGCTGGATAGTAATGCATTGCTGGCGTTGGACATCCTGCTCGCTCTCCAGTTCTTTGATGATGTTAGGAAAGGAGGCTTGTAGCCGGTCGATAACCCCTATGCTCATTCGCCAATCAGTGAATCGCGATTTGATAGAAAATGTAGGTGATTATGCCCCTGAATCAGGCGAGCCCCAAAGCGTGGGGTGACGGTATGAAGCAAGCCCCACTGTGCAAAAATCCGAGCGGACTGGTCTGGTGCTAGATTGGCCCCTTGAAGATCCAGACACTTCGCCCCTCTTAACTTAAGAGGTAGTCTTGGAACTATGTTTAGTACTAGTCACAACGAGAAGATGGTCGAAGTATTAACAGGGGCAGAGAGCCGTCTGAATAACCCCGATTCCCGAGGTTCTTATTTTGATAACAATTTTACAGCTCTGGAAGGAGCCGCTGATAAGGGTGTGATTACTGGCTGCGGATATGATGCCGTGATGATTGATGAAGGACGCAACTTTGATTGTCGGTGGTTATCTCTGGTTGCCCAGTTATTTAATAACCACGAACGTTCTCTACTACTGATGTATGAGTATGCGCAGTCGCTATATTATCGCGAACAGGGGGCTGAACTTCTCTCTGGCAAGTGTTGGGAGCTAGGCACAGGGGGCGGATCTCCGTGCTTCGCGTTAACTATCGCAATCCTCGAAGTTTCGTAATGTGAAGGTCAGGAGTTCAATCCTCATCCTCCTTATTGTCGCCATATAAAACAATGGGGTAGCGTCTCAGTGAGGCTGGTCCTTTGTACTTTTTGGCTTGGGGTACAACGAAGTAGGGGCGATTCACTTTGAGACATCTAAACGGCCTCTGAGCTCTGGAAATCGTATCCCTATACCTTCTCAAGCAGTCTTTCTGATTACTGTAAAATGGCCCCCACTTAGGGGGGCATTTTCTTTTTCATGTACTGCTGTTATCAGAAATTGTAGAGTAGGCCAGTACTGAATACGGTCGACTCGGTGTCATAGAAACCGATCTCGGAGTCAGATTTGGCATAACCTGCAGTCAACGTTGCAGAAAGGGGAGCAATCCCAAAGAGTCGATGCCAGAAGAAGGTGCCATTGACAGCAAATTCGTCCGAGTCGGCCTGCTGGTTGAAGATAGGATTTACCTCATCATATTTGGTCTGGCCCACATAAATGTTGCTGACAAACGACCACTGAGAAGCACGCTTGGCAAAGGTTAATTGCATGCCATTGCTCTCGTAACTCTGAGCGCTGCCATCGAGGTCTGCTTGACGGTAGATAAACGCTGGTTCCAGAAGGTAACCTGGGGCGAAATGCCACTGATAAGAGAGCTCCATGGCATGCATTTTCCCGTTACGATCCAGCTTGGCTGCTGTCGCGGCGTCGAATTGACTACCACTTCGTTCCTCATCAACCTCGATGTTACGTGTGGTGAGGCTACCGTAGAAGTTACTGCCCCAGACCTTGTCCCAAGCAAACCGGACGCCTTTGGATTTGATATCGGTGGATTGGCGATTTACGCCAACGGCAAAAGGATCGCTCCACTGTTCAATCGGCATCGCGTTGAACACCACGGAGCCTGCCACTATCCCTTTATCGCTCATTTCCTGACGAATACCCAGTTGCTGAGTAAAGTCGAAGCGAATGGCATCCTGGATCAGGTTCCCCAAAAATACCTGCGTCCGGGTGTCAGCGAAAGTGTAGCGAATGTCGGCATTGAGGAGAGGGTTGACGGTAGAGGTATTATCGGCGTTACCTAAGCTATTAATGTGCTCTTTGCTGTCGTCACCACTATAAAAATTAGATTTATAATTGAGCGTGTTGATGCCCCCCAGCAGGAAGCCAGACCAGCCTGACTCTTTGGGGATGTCTCCCAAATCAGCATATGCATTAGTTGCTATTAGTAAACCCAAGCCAAGTAGGGTAGTGTTGCGCATTAGTTCACTCCAGATTAAAAGTGTAAAGCAAAATTATATGTCGATTAGCCTTAATAGCTACTATTAATAAAATTGTACTTATTGTGCTGGGTAGGAAACTTTGCCCACTATTTTTGCTCTTTCACAGATGGCCAGGGAGAATTGCACACTTACAGAACCTGTAAATGAGTCTGATCTCTGAGTCAGCCATCAATGCACCGTTTTGATGGGGATGAGGGCATGCATTAGAGCGGGAGGCTGGTTGATTCGAGGGCACTCCCATGTGAATGATTTAAATGCCATCGATCAGAAAATCTATCGCGTCCTTGATCTGTTGGCGATATCCCTGAACGTCCGCAACCTCACCCCCCAGTTGACCGATCCTGATCCCTGCCATTTCATGGGTCATCACGACGTACCTTTTTCCCTCAATGGTAATCACGGGATTGAGTCGTTGTGCTGGTTGTCCACTAAATGCGGTTAATGGGAACAGGGGGATCACCATCCGAGAATTCAGATCTCCAATGATATTGCTTTGTACATCAAGCAGATAGGGATAAGCCCGGCTATTACCGTTATTGCTGTATACAGTGAACTGCATTCTTTAAAAAGTCCTGTAGTCGTCAGAAAGCAAGCCATGCTCTTCATTGATACGATTCAACGTCTCAATTGCTGTACGGTTCTCGCGCTTCCAGTATTCTGCTTCTGAGTCACTGATCTCACGTTGTAATGCCGTTGCCAGGGTTGCAGAGAGATTGATCCCCGTAGCTCGAGCTCGTTCTAGCAGATGGGGATCTAAGGTGACACTCACAGTTCTTTTGTTACGGATGGTCGCTGGCATCACCTTTTCTCCAAAAAGCACGTGTGACTACACGTGTACTGATGGTATCACATCCCGATATAGGGTTGGTTGAACATTTTTAGATCGCCAATACTTCCAGTCTTGCAGGTTACCCCATTGGACTGGCCGAGGCATCTGCCCTGATATCCGGGTAGTCCGGGTAGATCGCTATATAGAGATACCCATGGCTCCCCAAGGTGTCAGCTTCGCAGGTGAAACCGCTGTGATGGACGGTGATACGTTGCTGACAGTGGGCATCCAGCTCGCCGGTCAGCAGTTTGCTTTCCAATTCTTTGATGATGGTAGGGAAGGTGGCTTCCAGCTGGTTTATTGCCTCCTCTGCCCATTCGCCAATCAATGAGGCCCGATCTGACAAAAAGTGCAGCCGATGATGTTCCTGGATAAGGCGAGCGCCAAAGCGGGGCGTCACGGTATGGGGCAAGCCTCACTGTGCAAAGATCCGGGTGGGCTGGTCTGGTGCTGTGGGTTGTTGGTCCTGGGTGTGGATGGTTGTCGTGGTCATGATTAGCGATACCTCAATTGGGTGTGGATGATGGTGCCGGGCACGTTGTGGCGCTGGCGTAGTCTGGCCAGGTGCTCGGGAAGGTCGGTCAGACTGGCCAGTTGCCCCCGGTAGAGCCGGGAGAGATTGACGTAGTCAGGGTGACTCACGGTGATGGTTATCTGATGCCCTGGCTGCCAGCGGCCAAGCAGGCGGGCTTTGGCCTCTTTGATGGTGGTGATGCCGGGAGCGGGTAACGTCTGCCGGTTGCGCAGGTGCAGTTTGTTAAGCTCGGGGGCATAGCGATGCACCTCGAGCCCTGTGATAAGACGGGTCATGTTCGGTGACTCCAATGATACAAAGGGCCAGTCTGTGAGGGCTGACCCTTTATGCTGTTTGTGGATAAACGGGGCTGGGTTGTTGTGGCTGTTGGTGCCGAGGCTGCAGAAAGCTGCCGGGCCGCAGTGACAGGCGCAGTGGTTAGTTGTTGTAAAACAGGATGTAGCTCACCCCAGCTTGCGTTGCTGCTGCGAGCAAGGGCTGTAACGTTGGTGGGTAGGCATCGAGCTCCATAGCCAGGTTCAAGGTGTACTCATAGGCGGAGTCATCCTTCACACCGACATGTTCATGGAAGGCCATACGCTTGACCCAATGCCATTCTGGTACCAGGTCTGCGTCATCGTAATCGCCGATGATGGCACTCATGGCGACATCCAGCATCTGCATCACCGAATGGCCTGCCAGTGGGTTCGTTGTTGCAGGTAGGATGTTAGTCATTGAGCGGTTCCTTCTTGTCTGTGGGCTGTGCGTTACATCTGATTGATAGCTGGTTTGCAATTGAGTCTATCCAGCAGATGCAGCGAGCCGTACTGGGCTACCAGTCGGTCTATGGCCATCCGGGCACAGGCCGCTCTGCTGGGCTTATTCTCAGGGATTGCGTAACGCACAGTGAGCCAGCCGCCGAGCAGCGCGATGCGATAACCACTCGGGATGTGGGTTAGCGACGTCCCTATGCCCCTCCCGTGAATCAGGAAGGGCACGGCCTGGCCGCCGATGTCGATATCCATGCGTTGCCCCTTGAGCTCGAAGGTAGTGTGTTCCCCGGTTTGCGGATGTTTGCCGGGCACCTTGATGGTGATGTTCTTAGCCATTTCACACCTCCGGCTTGGCTTCAAAATGTCGGGTCACAACGCCCGCTTCTGGGTCGATGCTGATAAACGCCGGTGCTTGTGGGTGGTACTGGTAGAGCCGTGCCAGTTCAGCGCGAAACGCCTCGACGTCTGGCGCAATCACATGGCTTGTATCCCCCTCGGCGTAGGTAAAGGTCTCCAGCTTCTCTGTGTTAATCCAGATGCCAAAGTACCAGGCGTCTTCCTCGGTATCGTATTGCTGCCAACCTTGAGCCAGCAGTGTCCGGTCGTAGTAGTAACGGTCAGCTTGATGGCTGCCCCGGTCGATACGGCAGCCGGTCACGGTGAGCTCGAGTTGGATACGCCCCGCCTTGTGAGCCTTCTTGACTCGGCGCAGCAGCTTGAGGGCCTTGGCTCTGCTACGGCCATTACCGAGCGGATGGGGCTGTCTGGCCCGCAATGCGAGGTGGGTCATTATCTTCGGTGTGGTGTTGTGGTTGAGCTGGCCGATAGCGGCGGTTATCTGCCAAGCGGTCAGGGTCTTGTAATCATGCAGGTCATGCATGGTGGGATTTCCTTCAAATGCAAACAGCCCCTCGGCGTGAGGGGCTGTGTGGGGTGGGAGGATTGTCTACAGCCATTGCTTGAGGCACTTGATGTCTCGCTGATAACGGCGGCAGTGGCGGTGCCAAATCACCCGTTCGGCTGCTGCCGCCAGCAGTGTGCGGTGGTCACCGTGCGAGGCAGGACCAGATTTGCCCCGTCCCAGTTATCCAGCTCCAGCACGCCAGAACGCACCAGGCTGGCCAACTGCGTATCAAGCTTGTCGGCCAGCTCCAGCGCGATGAACGCCTCGATATGGGCTCGGAGCCTGGCAATAGCGGCCTCTGGCGCCATTGATGATGTTGTGGACGTAGTCATGTATGGCTACTCCAGTCCGGTGCGTCGTTGCTGCCATGGTTGACGTAGGCTCCGACAATTACCCGCTGCCATTCGCCGATCGGTTGACCTGCTGCATTACAGGCGCAGCGAAAGCGGGCGAAGTTGATTTCGCGCGGCAGGTGTTCACGCATATCCCGTGGACTGACAAAGAGCGTGGTCTTGTGCAGTACCGGATTGGGGGCAACCAGCGGGCCGCCGATACGCCTCCCTTCCATATCGTGGGCATAGGCAAAGCCAGGCAGCATCAACTGCTGGCTGATAAGCTTGGCGAGCTCTGGATGGGCGCACATAGCCTGCGCCACAGCGGCCTGGCTAAAGCTATCGTTGAATTCGATCATGGGTGTTTCTCCATTTCCGCTGGTATGCGGTAAGCCGCTGCCAGCAGCGCAAACTGCTCGACCAGGTAACTGATGCTGATGCCCAGTTCATCACTGACCCCACCCCACAAATGGTGGTGCAGGTGAGCCATGTCATCAGAGATACGTTGGACTATCTGGGCTGTACCGCCCGGTGCTGAACTCGTCATGGTCAGGGTGATGGAAAGGTTCATCACATCTCTCCCCAAGGGGCTTGCTCCCACAGTGACAACCGGGTCAGTACGTCTTGCGCCAGCGCCTGTTGCAACTGCTGTATTACTTTCACCAACCGGGGAGCCTGCTCAGGACTCCCGCTCCATTCGCTCGATTGGTACAGGGCGCAGCAGGTGAATTTGTACAGCGCCACCAGTTCGGCATCGGTGAGTGGTGCCTGGTGGTAACGGTGGACAGGTCTAAACGGTTTAGAGCGACGCTGGCGCGGTTCCTTTTGGTCTTGCTGACGCCCTAGCTGATAGCGATGCCAGACTGCACGCCGGTTGGCGAGCATCATCAACCGTACCAGCCGGTCTACCCGCCACGTCCAGGTACTGGTGACATCGATTGGCGAGTTCCACCAGAGGGTGCGCAGCAACTCGAGGGTGTAGTGCGGTGGCATGGGGGCATTGCAAAAGCGGTGTAACTGCACGGCAAAGGTAAGGTAATCCTGGCGGTCGATCATGAAAGCAGACATGGGCATAGCTCCTTGAAATGCAAAAAGCCACCTGCAGTGAGGTGGCCCTGGTGGTTGGGTGATATTCAATATCCCTGGGAATGGTGAACCTGATGACAGGACACAAAGAGCACTAATAGAAAACGGGCCAGCAGATGCAGGCCCGTTATGGTTTTGTGTGCTGTTATTCCGTTGAACAATGACACATAGCTATCGCATCGTTATGCCGATAGCGGGTAATCCGAAATGAGGCTCTCCAGTGGGATATGCAGGCCGTTGGCCAGATTCCTTATCATCTTGAGCGTCAGTTTACGCTTACGGTTGAGGATGTCGGTTACCCGGCTGCGATGGCCCAGATAGACCACCATGTCCTCGGGGGTCAGCCCCTGCTGCTCCATCCGAAACTTGATTGCCTCTACCGGGTTGGGTGGTGCGATAGGGTAATGCTTGGCCTCGTAAACCTCGACCAGTGTGGCCAGCACGTCCAGTTCATCACCTTGTGGCGTGCCGACGGGAGCGCCCCACAGCTCATCAATGCGCGCCATAGCGGCATCATAGTCCTGCTCTGTTCGGATAGGGGTGATATTCATGGATACCTCCGCTTACACCTCTGTGGCATTAATTTTATCGTATTCGGCATGGGTGCCGATAAAGCGTACCTTGCACCATTGCCGTGGATAGTCCATCGCAACGATAAGCCGGTATTTATTTCCCGCGATGTTGAACACAACCCTGTTGCCAGCCACAAAGCTGGCAGTGCGATACATCAGCTTGACGGCTTGCGGGGTTTCCCACGTCGCGGTCTTGGCTTCGTCGTACCATGCTCTTAGCGGCTGCTCGGCATCGGCGTATCTTGGCTGCTCCCAGAACGCGCGTAGGGTTCGTAATGACAACACCTTCATTTAACCTAAGCCTTTTACCATTTTGGTAAATTTGTAAGTGGATGGTAGCCTGTTTTACCAAAATGGTAAAGCAGGCGATGATACTGTGCATGCTCTCTGCTGACTGTTGGTCAAGCACGAGATAGATCATCGGGATCATGTCGTTAGTGTTGATGATCCGGGTGATCGGGTGGAAACGTGATCGGCATGCATGTTATTGGGCGATCGACGGTTCGTTATTGGTGATCCTGGCGTGTGTCGGGGAGATCCGCATCAAACAGGATGGCGTAGAGCGCACAATCAATGCCGTTGACGGCATCGTGATGCGGGTAATAGGGCGGTGTGTCTCGGGATCGCCCGACGTAGTCACCAAAGCAGCTGAGACACTCGCGTATCTCTACGGTGGAGCCCTGCAGCAAGGTCTCTTCAAACTGCTTGGCATAACCCTCGTCGTCACGGGCCTTGGTGACGGCCTTCTCCAGCAACGTCAGCGCATCCTCATTACTGGCGGTTGTCAGGCCATGGCGTAACTTCTCGAGCGTTTCCTCAAGGGTATAGGGATTGGGTAGTCGCATGGTGTGTGTGCCTTCTTGGGTTGGCTAATGGCGCAACTGATGGAGCCGCGCATCGATGGCCTCGACACAATCGCTCTGGGTGAGCAGATAACCGCTCGGCAAGTGAGCGACGATAGCGGGCTCGGCCTGCATCTCGACGTTGTCCGCCAGCCAACAGCGTAACTCGATGAGGATATCGAGGGCGGTGAGGTGGGTTTTGTCTGGAGGAAGGCTCATAGCTGACCTCTTTCGGCAAGCGAGACTACGCCCTCAGCACCGACCACCAGATGGTCGAGCAATCGCACATCGACCAGCGCCAAGGCCTCTTTGAGGGCTTGGGTGAAGACCCTGTCAGATTGACTGGGTTCCGGGTCACCGCTGGGGTGATTGTGGACCGCGATAATCGAGGCACTGCACAGCAGTATGGCCCTTTTGACCACCTCCCGTGGGTAGATGCTGGCACTATCAATAGTGCCGCGAAACAGCTCCTCAAAGGCCAGCACGCGATGCTGGGCGTCAAGGAACAGTGCCCCAAACACTTCGTGTTCCCGGTCTTGTAGCAGGGTCTGCAGCCGCTCGGCGGCATCAGTGGTGCTGGTGATGGCAGTACCTTTTGCCAAGCGCTTGCGGGCAATCTGGTTAGCGATGCGCAGCAGGTCTTGTTCGGTCACGGGGTTGGTGACGACATAGGTGCCGGGGCATTCCCCGGCTTTAAGTTTGTGATAACGCATGGTGGGTCTCCTGAAAAAGAAAAACCCCGGTAGCGCTAGGCATGCCGGGGCTAAATGAGCGGTGTTGTTGGTTCAGATTAAGGGGCGTTCAGTCGGTCGTAGTGGTAATGGTTCCCGCGGTGGCTGTGGGTTCCGGTTCACCGGCATCAGCGGTTCGGGGACCAGCACGGTGAGCGGGATAGCCAGTGCGATGCTCAGCCGTTCGGCCAGCTCGTATGCAGGTCCTATGGTGTCGTAGTCAGCTACCCAGGTCGCCAGCGCCAGTCCACAGGTCTCTACCGCCCGCAGGTAGAGGCTGTAGCCCTGCACGGACAGGCCACTATCATGCATCACCTGCGTTTCCCCCTCTCGATTAATCGCCTCCAGCTCTATGGCTATCGGTTCTTTAGGCATCCATCCTCCTCAGTCACCACTGACGGTGACGGTAAAAAAGCCCAGCTGGGCGTAGGCAAGGAAATTGTGTTGCCACAGGGTGAACAGCTCCTGAGCCTCTGCCATCGGCAGTGGCCCCCAGCCTTGCAGGTAGTGCTCGTTGTCCAGAAAGTTGAAATCAAGCTCTTTGCACAGCTCGGCATCCAGGCCTTGGCCCTGATAGCTGAAATCGGTGATGTAATCGAAGCACCAGCAGCCGGCTTGACGGAGCAGACGCATTTCTACCGGATGAACACCACCCGCTGTTGGACTGTAGGTGGGATTGCGAAAGTGAAAGGTCAGGGCTGTCAGGTTGGTAAGGTCACGCTGGGTGTGCGTGAGCATGTCACCAAGCAAGGTGAGCAAGGGCTGTGTCACGGGCAAGGATGAGCTGTCCAGATTAACAGGCAGGGTCATGAGTAAACTCCGGGATAAAAAGAAAGCCCAGACCTGTAGGAAACAGGACCGGGCTGTAAATAGACTGTCATAACGCCACATAGGAAGGGCAGGACGTCGTGGTGATATCAACCGGTAGGCGCTGGAAATGCGTAAGGTTGATATTCCTAGTCTGTCGCTGCTTGGCATTGAGCATAGTCCAATGTGAACGAGATGCTGAACGTGAGGTGGCTGCAGTGATGCAGATGTCTGGTTACTCAGGGAGACACACAGAGCGTGATGTCATGCTCCTGGTTACCCAGTGCAAGGGAGACCTGTATCCGCAGCGCAGGCGTTGATGCGAGTTGTTGCTCCCAAGTTTGCAGTGCAATGACCAGGGCCTCGTGGCGCATCGGAGCCCACTGCAGTTGATAGCCCACGGCCTCTTGACCAAACCAGAAGGCATGTTCGCAGCAAGGCGGGGCTGCCTCTTCAATGAGTGTCAGCGACGACAGGCTGGCAATCACCCAGCGTCCCGATTGCCAATGCAGGGAACAGGTGGTGTTGGGAAAGATACCAGCCGGGTTTGCTGATGCGCCTGGCGACGATTGTGCAGCATTGTCATCATGTTCATGTTCATGTTCATGTTCATGTTCATGAGCCATGAGGGTCATCAGTGCTGTTTGTCCTTCGCTCAGCACCTTAAGCGTTACAGCCATGCAGGTAAGCGCTTGCTGCATCCACGTCTGAAACAGCGCCTCGGTATGGGCAGACAGGCCCGGCAATGCGGACCTGGGTAAGGTGGTATCGACGCGATTATTCATCGTTATTCTCCGGGCTTTTCCACCATGCGGCCAAGAGGCCTCCCAGCACAATGGCGCCGCCCAGCAACGGATGACCCGTGGCACGAGCAGCAGCCAGTAACCACCACGAGACCTGGGAGCTGTGACTGACCCCTTCGATACACCATTGCACAAAGTGCTCGCAGTTATTGAACGCCGGGTGATAGCGTTGCTCTCCCTGGCGACGATAGGCCCGCGCAATCGATGCTTGAGCGTCATAACGGCGGTAAGGATGTTCAATCACCCGCACTGCTTGCCCTTGGGCAAAGTCAGGGAGTGATACCGTCTCAATGCCATCGACGTCTCCGGCCCTGGAGGAGCTTGCCCCTACGCCTCCGGCGTAGTGAATAACCCGTCCCTGACCCAGATAAAGACCGTGATGCTCAAATCCCAGCCGAGCACTGACCAAGTGGTCGCCGGGCGATAATTCGTCAAATAATGATGCCGGCATTGCGCCTCCTTGAATGGATATAAAAACGGCATCCTGAAAGCAGGATGCCGAAGAGGTTCTATTAAAGTATTGTTTCTCACACTTCATGTTCAAGGGATTAAAACAATATTTAGCCTAATGCAACTGGAACCGTTTGTGTGTGTAACTTGGTTTTATTAGAATGTAATGACAGTTGTGCCGATATCCGTGATGATGGTTGCTTCATGGATTTCACAACCTCGGCCAGTTATTTTAAATGTTTGGCCATAATCAACGGATGTCGCTGGATTGAGCAGGTATGATGGGTAAACAACCGTACTGCAGCGTCCTTTATTTATAATAACATCCTGAATATGTACTTTATAGTCGGTAGTGGATGTGATGGAGACCCACTTGGTATAAAGGGGCAGGCGGGTATTCAAGTTTAAATTCAAATTCTCCTGCATCAACCACTTACCTTGGAAACCAGTCTCCAATATTTCTGCTGGCACAATAGCTTTCGTTTCATCTTTGATAGATAACTTAAGTTTTTTATTCAGCTCCCCTCCATTTTTACAATCCTCCTCCCAATCGGGATATAAATTGCGCATTGGAGGTAATGCTTCCCCAACTTCGCTATCGGCATTGTAGCGTTTTTCGTAGTCGCGAAGGCAACTCTCCACGCTGCTGGCAATGACCGAAGGTGAAAGTAATATCGATAATAAAACATAAGCAGCACTGCCGTTCGTCATCTTCACTTGATGAATCCTTGTTTTGTAGGTGAGGGTGTAAACGTGAAGGCCGTCAAAGACATAACCATTTAATGGTGCTTTTAGTCGGCTTCATGGAAATAATATATCAGTGTAAATGTTTTATTGTGCATTGTGTGGTGTGTATGCAGAGAGAAATTAATGGCGTAAGCTCTTGCTAGAGAAGGGCGGGGTAAATACCGCCCTCTCAGCTCAATTCTCTGTGAATGAACACCCAAATTTATAGTTACTTTTTATTGTTTCTTTAAGTGGACTGAATATCCTTTGGCAATGCCAACATGTTATCTAGCGCTGCATGAATAAATTGGTCCTCTTCGCAACCCCTGAGACCAAAAAAATCACGCTTTTCTAGCCAGTGGGTCAGCCACGCCATAGCCATCGCACACAGAGCTCCAGTGATAATGCCAGATAGCAGGCCACCAAAAGGTATCGGTGCTAGCAACAACTCGATGGACGACTCCAATGAAATACCTGCAATGACAATGCTGCCATTGAATATCAATAGTAATGCAGCTTGCGCGGACTCACGCCATGAGGTTCCTTGGGCGGGGAATATGAGCGTTTTAAGTGATCTACAGAGCGTGAATATCCCTTCTCGAATTAACCGAACATGTCGCCGATATGTCATCTTGAAAAGATTTATTACCAATGTCAGGAGGCTGGAAAAAATCCCTGACATCAACCCGTCAGTAAAAGAGGTGCAAAGCTCTTTTCGTTTGGTATTGAGGTCTGCCATACGTGTACGCCCTTGCTTTGACAAATACTGGCAGGCCTTTTTGAAGTCGTACTTGTGGACGAAACAGGTCTTCATATCCTGGATTAATCCAGAAAAAAACTCGACCAGTAACCATCCCAGCGCTTGCTGCGCCCCCATCTTGATCCCATCCAACATGCCAGCTTTTACGCCATTGAGGGTGTAATATTTGAGTTTCTCGGTGGTGCTAGGAAGATGGCGCTCTTTGACAGTTTGGCCTTGTTGATGTAGATGTTCAAGGCTGCCACTGTCAATAGAAAAGTATTCATCATTCGCCATATCTCGACCACTGGCACATTTCTTAGCCCACTCGAGTTTATCATCATCACGCATCGATTGATTTATATCACGACGAGTGATTGCCAAATTATCCTCATCAGTGGCAAAGTCTGCCTTGCGCACGGGATCATGCATGAAACCACCTGTACGATGAAATTCGTGATTAGAGGTGATATGGTCTGGGCTAGTGTGAGAAGCCCTTTCATCTCTCCCCGTATAGGCGTCGGTCACATTGCCTTGCTCATTGATGTGGTGACGAGTGAAGCGATTCCCAACGGAGTTAGCTCCGTTGCCTTCAAACCGTTCACCTCGTGAGTTTTTTTCCGCCGTATACTTTTTACGATTGTATTTATCTTTCTCCTTTGCATATATTCCCTGTTGCGCATTATGGATAGTGGTCACCTGTCCACCATCTTGGTCTAGTTGTGCAATGATCTTACCAAGGCCGAGAGGGCTCACAATGGCTTGCAATATATCATGTTGAGTTTTATCTATTAATTGTTCCAGTCGTTGTTGGCTGAAATCATGGCGTAATTGACTAAGCAATGTTCTTGCTTGCTCCAAGGTTATCTCATCTGTTATACCAAAAGAGAGTGGCTTGGATAATGCATTAATGCGTTCCCGATCAATCTCGGCGTTTAAAAGTGGTAATGTGGTTGTGGCTGGTAGTGCCTCACGCAAGTGGGCCCCTTTTTTCCATTCTGCACGTAATGCTTGGCGACGCTTTAATCGAGTAAGACGATCCACTGTTCGTTCCTTAGGCTGCTCTTAATTGATACCAAGCCTGACGAAATGCAACTTCGTTATCGTGCTCGTGTTCATCTGCGGCGATGATCATGTTGACGATGTCATCAAACATCTCGAGAGGTAGCGACGATGTGCATGCGATCTCAAAGGCCGTCGGCAGATTGGGTGGATTGTCATAAAAGTCCTCAATTTGAGTCAGCACCTCTTTGGGCAATATGCTATGGCTCATACCAGTGATGAACTCTTCGATCTCCACGCGTTCGTGTTCACAAAAGTGACCATCACAGAATGCAGTTGCGATGGCGACTGCGTACATAGCACGAATGGCGGCATAGGGCTCTTTCGCCTGTGCAAGTTGTGCCTTCATCCTGTCGACACTGATGGCGGACTCAGCTTTCCCTTCCCGGTATCCTTCGCGCCGTCCCTCTTCACGGATATCATCATCGTCGTCAAGATAGGCCCCAGCCGCAGCTCCGACTGCGCCGGCACCCACAGCGGCTGCAATGGTACCGGCTCCTGTGAGTGACCCAACGAGCGTTGCCGCACCAAGTAACGATCCTCCACCTGTAAAGGGGGCTGCAGCAATAGCACCAACGCCAAGCGCTGCCCCACCTAACATTTTCCAAAAGCTCATTTCAATCTCCAGGTTAAATTTATTTGAGTTAATGGGCTTGTTATACAACTCAAGAGTTCTTTTATCAACCTATCCGCTCGGTAGGCTATCAATCACAACTTTTTTGATTGGTCTTGATGGGATGGGTTATGAGCAAACTGACTGCAACAGAAGTCGATGTGGTGCTGGGAAAGCGGATCCAGCACAGGCGTAAAGAGCTTGGCGTGTCTGCTGCGCAACTTGCGGAGGCCTTGGGTTTCTCCCAACAACAGCTATCACGCTATGAGCGAGGGCTAAACCGAGTCAGTGCCACCTTGCTGGTCGATGTGGCCGGACTGCTGGATACACCTGCGGAGTGGTTCTTGTTGGAGTGCCCGACGAGGCACGCGGCCTTGACCCAATCAACACAGGCATTGTCATATGGTCCAGATAAGGGGCTAAAGAAACGATTAGACCAGCAGTGGTCAGCATTGCCATTAGAAAAGCAGCAAGCGTTGGTGCAATTCCTGGATTTTTATTAATACCAATCGCTGTGTTGAGGATTATTGACGTTTTCAGTGTCTGTAATAATCGGCGAAAATAACGAAGGCCTTATGCCTCCTTTTTCATTTAACGCTAACCAGCGCAATGCCTTGGGTGCTGGATTGTTGCCGCCGATATTCGCAATAAGAGTATTTTATTGTATCGTGTATCCACGTTAGAGATATTTGCATTGGTGTCTACATGAAAGGGCTTGGACAGCAGCGTATCGAATGGATGCTTTATCACGCATATCATTATTTAGAAAAGGTCTATATGGGTTGTCTGCTACATTCTTGGTGAGTGAGCCCATCCTGTCAACGGGCCTTCGTCAGGAAGACATCACGACAGGGAAGCATTGCATACCCTGTCGTGTCATATTTCTCTTCAAAGAGGAATATACAATCTCGAGTGAGGTTGAAGATTGTAGAGATTGATATGGCCAGATGATTTTTTAGTGTGGTATCCATCCATGCTACAGCAAAAAACATCATCTCAGCATTTCGTGTGGTGATAGTTTTTTAAGTCTTTGGTGATACGAAGTTTGATAATGCTGTCTTGACTACAAAACGCTTCAGTGATGTCGTTTATTTGGTTTATTATCGCACACTCGGATGATGCTCGCTGATTGACATTGACTGGCAATGGTTTGGGAATGAAATGAGGTATGTTGGGTCGTTTCTGCCAGGATGCTCGCCATTGGTGGTTTATTTTATCTATTGTAATGTGCTGGGGATGGCTTGGGTCCACTGCAAGCAACATGTTTACATAGTAATTGATGTTGGTATCATATCTCAGTTGCCATAAATAGCCATCAAATCCACGTTGTTGTGGCGCTTTGTTATTAAGTGCGTGCATGGTGTGTTTGAATGCACCAGCAAACTGAGATAGCGATATCTCTGTGCTGGTGTGACAAGGCGAGTATAGATTTATATTGACGATGGTCATGCCTTGCATGAGTAGGTGATGCGTTAACCATTTATTGACAGCGCTGCGTTTGCGTCTGAATAGACGGTCAAAATTAGCACTTTTCGCTCGATGCTCTGCTGTGTTGAGTAAGTTTGTAAGTTCACTCATATATCCGGAGAGTTTGTTTTTTAATTCGCTCATGTCTTGCTTATTTGTCAGCGAACATTGAGGGATGTTGTATTTCTCTAAAAGCGATTTACTTAAGCTCAGTGATGGATGTAAGGCATAGCATGGTGTTAATGCCGATACGTGACTGTACAGCTGTTGCCATTGTCCAAGGTGTGGGATGGGGGCGCTATTATTGTGAATGATTGACCACTCAAGCTGTTGCCACAGCTTGATAAGGTTATTGGCCCGCCAATGGGGGACGTTTGATAGGTCTATGCGTAGAGACCCTCCCTGTGTGTTGCCATCACAGTGCAGTTGGTGCCACATCTGGTCGGTGGCATTCATAGTGATATCGGTTCTCATTACGCTTTCTCCGGATTTTTTATATCTTTGTTTTTGAAAAACATCGACAATGCTCTGATAGAAGTGTCCATTGTCACAAAACTCAGAAATTTGGATTATCAATTTTCTGAATGCGGCTGCAGCCAAAGCTGCGATAGCCTGGCTTGCACACTTTGGTGTCCAGCTTGGCAAGGTACCCTGCGCGCAATAGCAGGGCGCTTAGCCGTCCCTCCTGTTGCGCTTCTGGTTTGTGTCTATCCAGGTGGTACTGTGCATTCTCTGGCACATGCACAAGTCCTATGGTTTCTTGTGGCATCAATGAGAGGGCGCTGGCCCATGCTGCTCTGATTTTATTAAGTAGGGTATCGTCGGTATTATTGAAATTACCCAAGGTATAGTACCTGTCTTTGTTAAAGAGCAGCAGGAGGTGGTAATGCTCATGGTGAGCGTTATTGCATTCTCTTGCCCAGGCGTAGTGAAGGTGGCAAGGATGGACTGATTTTCCCATGCGCTGTTTGTATTGTGTTTCTGCGGTTATTCTGGCTTTTAAGGCATCAATGAAGCGGGAAATGACGGCGCTGCCTGTTAAGGTGGGGTAGCATGGCATGTCGTTATCCTGGTGAGGGAAGCGTAGGTCTATTCTGAGTGCAAAGATTCTCGCATGCGTAGCTTGAGCGCTATCTATTGTTTGTGCAATCAGGTTGAGGTGGTGTTGATTAACAGGGGCGTAGCGTTCGGTTATTTTTGCTAGCTGCTGAATTAACGTTTTTTGGGCTGACACAATTCACTCCTATTGGATTGGATGGTTTAAAGAGCCGTGCACTAATGCACAGCATGCGATGTTGGTTGCTATGCTTTTAGGTCACTATGCAATAACGCCGTTTTTAGGTGGTGGTTATATTGGTGGCTTTGTTGTGTGACAATGTGGCAATAGTATTCTTTACATGCGGCAGATTAATTGCCTCTCTCTCTCAGGGAGTATGGTTGCTGTAGTGGTGTTTATATAACTACCACCGAGGTTTATTCGGTATGGCTGGGCAACGCATCGCCCAGCCATATTGCGCACAAATAGTGCATTTAAATAGTGCGCTCAATTAAATGTCAGTGTTATAAGGGGCGTGATTTCACTCTGGAATTAGCGTCGTTAGTGTTGGTCGTTTAGTGTAACAAAAACACTTTTTCCTGATTTATGTATTAGGATATATCTGTTACGTGCCAAGTATTCCAGTATGGTGCTGAGCATGTCACTATCAGTGATGTGGCGACACCCTCGCTGGATTTGGCGTTGAGTAAAATGGGGGTAACCGGTTTGTTGCCGTAACCAATAAATTACATGGCAGGCGTCATTGTGTAACTTCTCCCCTTGGTACGGATGATAAAAATCCCATTGTAACGTCATGAAGCGAGCGAGAATGTCAGCGGCATGATGAACTGTGTGCTCCTCAATGGTCTCACCATCCGCATTATAGAGGTGTACCAGTGCTGCAATCCGTTCCAGATGAACGGGAGCTTTTGCGAGAAACGTACCAAACGTCATGTGCTGATATTGTTCTTGTTGGCATTTGAACTGCTCAAGGTATTCCAGGGCGGCTGCTTTTGCTGGCTCAGAAAACACCAGCGTATGTTGTTTTTGCAGCGTGATTAGTCTCATGGCGCGCTCATTAAATTGCTCAACCAGTGTCGTTGAGTCAATCGCTGGCTCGGGAGTATAATTGAATGGCGTTCTCAGCAAGGCTGATTGGTGGTTCATTTGCTCTGGCACAATAATGCAACGCTGTAGGAGTCCTCTGTTGATGGCTTCTTCCCCCATTTTTTTCATATAGCGCTCGAATGGCCGTCCTTGCATTGCCAGCATCATACTGAAACAGGGTTGTTTGATATGATAATCGTGATGCTGGTCGCGAATTTCCAGGTCATCACCATCCCATGTGGCGCACGTAAACGGGATCATCATCTCATCCATGCGCTGTAACTGTGACGCCGCTTCGGTGGTTGCAAGGGTGACAGCCTGATAGATTAAGGTACGTTTAAATCCGGCTAGTGTCCCGTCTTCCATCACGACGGCAGGTGGCCGTGGTGCCACGGGTTTTTGTGCCTCCAATGCCGCCATCTCTTCGTCAATCAGGGAGGCGTCACGCACCAGGTCTATATTGGCGAGTTCTTTTTCCAATTTTTTCTCGAGCCGCTTGCACAGTTTCATCTGAAATTGATAGCGTGAAGTTATTTTTTTATAATCATCTTTCAATGAACTGGAGTAATTCAATATCCGCTGAGCGAGGAGTTTAAATATTCTGGTTTTTCCCGCCCCGGATTTTTGGATGATAATGGTGAAAAAATTAATGGGGGTCAGTTTGCCATTGAACGCAGAGATGTATCTCACCGTGTCTTGACTGGCATGGGCAAGGACTGTAAATGCCATGCACATCAGGGCGAAAAAATAATATTTTTCGAGCTGGGATAATTGGGTCATTTGTGCATCCAATTGATTTGGTTCATTGGTGTTTTTAACATTGATTATGTTATGCATGATAATTCACCTTCAGTTTTGGGTATTCGTTTGGTGTGCATCAGTCAGACTGGTGTTAGGGCTTATTTAGGTCTGCCTTTATCCAGGTAAGATATTCGTGTGTTTGGCCCTGCTGTTTATCCAGCGTTCAATTTCATCCGAGATCCAGTCGATCGTTCTTGTTGTCCCTAATCGAATGGGTTTTGGCAGGTCTATAACAAAATAGGCTGAGTTTGGTGACAGCCAGTTATATAACGTAGAACGTGATATCCCCAGCTTTTCGCACACTTATTTTCGTCTTAGGACCCTTGTCATGTTCACATCATCCTTATCAACACAGCGAGTCTTGCTGTGGAAGAGATGATGCGCCAAAAAAATGGGTGTGTCCAAGCGCTACCTTTATTGCGAAGATGCACCCAAAAACACCATTTGTTCATCTTAATGTGCTTATTTATATTTCAGCTGGCATTTTTTTCATTAAAATGCGGGTATTTAAATGCAAAGGGAGTGGCAGGTATGAGAGGTAATGCAAAGGAGTGGGCATGGTTTGATGGTGTATTTGGTCGGGGGGAGGCCACGAGGCTCTTGGATAGTTCACAGCAGGTCATTTTTGCGTGCTGGGAGCAGATATTGTTACTGTCCTTTTATGCTCGCTATTGGGTTGGTCATAAGGCAGGAATGCAGCGTGCTCCGTCCGGGGGGGATGGCCGTGCATCAGGACGGTATCGCAAAATGTTTACGGGTGATGAGCAGGCAAGGCTAGGCATTGAGCTGCGGCTGCACTTCTTGATGCTGGCGCAGCATGAGTGTCGTAGCCCGTCCGAGCAGCCTGTTTTACATCTGATAGAGCAGTTGCTGGAAGAGGGGGTGGGGGGGACGGAAATCCTGATGCGAGTCAAAGAGCTGTTCCCCCTGATAGCCAGCCGCATGGAAAGTCTGTGTGCACGCAAGCGCATCGTTTTTTCTGAATTGCCAGTAAATGATCGGCCACGATATAGCTATCGCCTGATGTTGAATGCGCTGTGTAACTTCATTCCTTTGTGCCAAAAAATGCTTGATGTGAAGCCAGAGGTCATTTTGAAAGAGGTAGTTCCGTCATGCGTCAGGCAAACTTGCCGATATTCGCTGGATGCCAGCATGGTCCATCAAGCGGCGGGGCGCGTAGTCGATACCGAGGCCCAGGGCGCGCCCTCATTGACACCGCCAGCATCAGATGAGTACACCCCCAAGGGAAATAAATTTGGTGCGATGGCAACGGTCAGCATGACGGTACAGGATGCGGTTAACCGTCTGACACCGGAACAAAAGCAGGCGCTGCTTGAGGATATAAGGGCCGCAATGGTCAATCGTCTTAATGAGGCGCTATCGGGTGTTTATTTCGAGGCTGGATACACCCAAAAAAATACACCTGACATGCCGGGGTCTTTGTCAAAAATATGGCTTTTGTCACAACATTCGGCACCTGACATGCTGACGCTGACCGTTTGTAGGGCTTCGTTAGAGGCTTCCTTGGCCAAGGGGAACGCCGCCAGTGTGTTGAAACCGCTCGTTCAGATGCTATCGGAACACGGTTATCCGCTGATCCCCCTGGATGTTCCCCCCTCCTCGACAGGGATGGAGAGCATAGAGCGTTGGTATGAGAGCAAAGAGGCTTTACAGCTTCATCGACACTCACATCGCCTGCGACGATACATTATTGGCATGTTGCTTTTTGATATTTACTCTGGTCATGAGGAACTGGGTTGCGTGTATGGCCCATCAGGATTATCGATGGCTAATAGCGAGGGGCTGATTGCGCGGATGACAGAAACCAAAGCAATGAAGTTGACGACCATTGTACTGCGTCATGCACTTTATTACGGGCTCGATATCAATATGTTGTATGACCAAGGCAAGAGTAAAGGTGTACAGCAAATTAAGACCATTCAGGATTTATTGAGTGCGCCGGTAACCCCTATGGCCGACAAGGTGGTCAACGTACACAAGATCTTCGAGACATGGGCGCAAGTGGATAACATCGTCTCCGATGGTCAGCGCGGTGATAAATTGCAGGCAGATAACGTGGTCAAAAATCGGTTCAAAGGGTTGTATAAAGAAATGACTGACCATATTGAACAAATCCAGAGTACAGTACGACATCAAGCCTCCCGTGCAAATGGCCAATCTTGTCATTTGTCTGACGGTGTTCCTTTGGCGCTCTGGGCTTATTAGGTGCGAGGGGGGAGGGCTTTTCATGCCCTTAGGTATGATGTGTGGCGTGTAATGAATAAGACAGGGCATGAAATAGGACTGTTAATTAACGGTCAATGTTTGCCTGTTTTATGGGGTAGCCCTGACAGGGGACAACCCCTTGAGCAGATTGAATGGATCTATTGAGGTGAATGTTGATGAGCGAATTTTTGAAGGTTTTGTTGAATGTGCGCAGTCTGCGGGCTGCACTGCGCGAGTTATCACTGGAGCAAGTCAAAGAAGCGCACGAGAAGATTGAAGCGATCTATCTGGAGCGATTGGAGGTTGCCCAGAAAGAGCAAGCCGCCAATGCTGAGCGTCAGCAGAAGTTGGCTGAGTTCCAGGCGATGTTGGCGCAGGCGGGAATTGACCCCACTGAGTTGGTGGGCAGTGCCCCGGTAGCAACGGCTGCGACTAAAGCTAAGCGGGCACCTCGTCCCCCGAAATACCGTTATGTTGAAAATGGGGTAGAGAAAACCTGGACCGGTCAGGGCCGTACCCCCAAATTCCTGGCACAGCAATTGGAGCAAGGCCGTCAGTTGGACGAGTTTCTTATCTAGCGCGAGACTTGGAACATAACGGGGGCTGTTGCGCCCCCGTTTGACTTCATGGTTGCGCGTATCTCAACGGGTCACGATGGTGGGAGCTTGGTCTTCATGAAATAGGCGCTGCTTATCAGAGAGCATGCGTGTCCCATCTGGGCGATAGAGTAATGATTGCGGATAACCCTCTCGGTGCCTGTATGGATAGTCATCAAATGCTACCCGCAATGGTCTGCTGTCATGCCAATTGGCGGCAATGACAACCCCTTTTCCCCACATTAAATCAATGACTCGCTCGCCCAGATAAAAAGGCCGGTTGGGATGGTGAGTGCTGACGGTGGGATGTTGCGTTTCCTGAAACAGGGTTGGGTAATTGACCAGCCAATCCCCTTCTTCGGCACACCTACCTGAGATATCGAAATAAACATGATTATACGGGTAGTTTGGCATAAAGACCCGAAGCCAGGCTTTACCATCGAACCAGCGGTCTATGTGGCCTTTGCGTTGTCTTTCAATAATAATGCCTTCACCATAGACGCAGCAAAAGACGTTATCACCGATATTGAATGATGTATGCGTATGACATGGCATAACGGTATTCTCGCTGGCTGAAATACGGTGAGGATAGGATAGGAAATGGGAGAGAGGAGAACTTGGTAAGATATTTCATTTTTTATTTATTTTATTGGTAAGTGATGCACTAGCGCTGTCAGATAAACCTCGCGGTGGTTGCTAACGTCGTATCGACTACGCGACTTGAATACCTTGGCCAAGAGGCTGTGATGTCCTTAGCTGCGAGTGTACATCGGTGTTTTCATCTGCACTGAATTGCACTACAGAAAGCCCAGGCAACGGCTGTGATATCGTCACCTGTGGCCAGGGCTTTGCATGATAAGGACACGGATAAAGGGGGGCGAGTAAATTGACATGGCAAATATAGGTATCACTATCTGTTTATTATTATTTTATAAATGGTCTTCAGTGTGTGCGGATAGTTCGCGATGTGCATTGGTATGACCTTAAAATTGGGTGGCGTTAAAATGTGATGATTGTCACGTTATTAAAATAAATTATTTGGCCAAGAATGAGTCTGAGCATTTAAGCAAAGAGGGGGTGAGGTGGAGGTGATATTGCGCTTTTATTATTTTGACTTTTGAAAATCAAACAGATAGGCTTTCATTCATTCATTCATTCATTCATTCATTCATTCATTCATTCATTCATTCATTCATTCATTCATTCATTCATTCATTTATTGCTAAACTATTTTTTGTTATTTTAACCAGGCCATTCCTTTTTATCCCCTCTTGTATAGTCCCGCCTAATTACAGGCATACCCCCTCAGGGACTATTTATGAAATTCAAACCAAGCAAGGTCTATCAAGTCGTTTGGACTTATCTCTTTTTGGGACAGCAGGCCCTGTTTCCAGTGGCCTATGCTGCTGAACAACTCGCCAAGCCAACTTCAGAGCAGCCTGAAGTCATCCGCTATCAGGTCGCCAAGGGAGATACGCTTGGTTCTGTATCACGCCGGTTTGGGGTGGCCCCGCATCAACTGTTGGTGTTAAACCACCATCTGACGCCTGAGGCACCTTATTTGGTGGTGGGAGATACCATCAATGTACCACGAACACAATCTTTGCCCACACTGGCGGGCGAGAACCCGCTGCACCTGAAAGAGGATAAAGCGAGTGCCATCAATGTGGAGCAAAAGGTGGCCCAGCATGCCGCTCGCCTGGGACAGGCATTCTCGGCCTCTGATGAGGTGGGCGCGCTTGTTGGGGCTGAAAATGAGAGTGAGATAGTCAAAGGTGCACGCCGTGCACAGCGCAACAGTATTGCCGCCTCCGGGGAGTTGGAGTCGACATCCGCACCGAGTCATGGGGCAAAGCAGGAGGCGCAGTATTGGCGTCAGCAGCTCGCCACTCAGTTTGAAGAGGAAGCCAATGCCTATGCCACCTCCTTGCTGGGAGGGATGGGCACAGCCAGAACTCGCATGACGTTGAAACAAGGGAATATGAACCTCACCGAAATCTTCAATATCTTTCCACCCGTCTGCGCTGTCGATCACAGCGCAGACGGTGAGTAACAGGACATCGTAAAAAAGGGTAATAAATCTTGGCATACAGGAGAGGGTCGGGAATATCATCGAAAAACTGAGCAAAACAGCATCAATAGACATGAAGAAACTCCTGAAAAAGGAGCATAAGATCACAGGGCCAAACCTGTTTTTTGGTCAAAAAATGTCTGCAATCTTGCTCTGTGTGTCCCTTGCCATTATTCACATCATAGTTAATATGATCTGTGTGTTTGTAAAAATAAAATAAATGTAAATCATGGCGTCGCGTTATCCAAGCATCTGTTTAGCTTTCGATTATGATGTTTATGGGGGTATTGGTTTTTGACAAAAAAGACCACCCGAAGGTGGTCATAAGGCAGTTACGGGTTGTGCATATAGGTCTTAAGTCGGGAGACGTTGACCTAAGGAACGAAAAATATCCAGAAGGATATGTACTATGCTGTGCTGTCTGTAACAGACATTGTCATGGTAGTTGGTCAGGTGAGACAGCGTCAAGATTGAAAAGAGATTGGTGTGTGATTTTATTTTTTATTTATTTTTCCAAGAGTACTATTCTCAGAAAATATCTCTGCATGGCTGTTATCTAAGTGTCATTCCAAGAATGAGAATAGTTAGGTTAATTACTCAGGATATTGTTGTCTGAACAGGGTAATGTGTTGTATGGGCCAGCCAGTTGTAGAACTCGCTGGTTTAATGCATGCTCTTGAACATCGCAGTTGCAATATTGAATCAAGCAGTTGGATTGCCGACAAATCCTGTCGGTAACTATCTAGTTGATACTTGTTTACACTGGAGCGTCAGGGGAATGATTGCTATTTAACTCACTACAGAATACCTAACTAATGAAATTTAGTTATGAGGTTGAAGTTCTGTTTTCACCAGAATAGTGCTAGTGCGTATGGGCCATCATTACTGTGTGACTTAAAGAACATAGTGTCGTTACATCAGTAGCCCCACCAGTGAGCCAGTGAGAAGAGAATGGCCGACGTGATGGAACAAAAGGCGGTGGCAATATGATGAACCGAAGACGAAAAACAACGGACACGGAGTCAGAGGTCATGACAATCCCCTTTGAATTGTGTCCAGCCAAAACCTACCAAAACCAGCAAGGCGTACCCCAGTTTGGCCCAAGTGTGTTTAACCACTGTCAGATAGTGGGAGAAACTGCACGTGCTTTGCTTAACCGTATGCCAATGACGATTCGAGACGCTCTCTTTCCATCTGGGAGTGCCCTACAGGCCGCCCTTCACGACATTGGTAAGGTCAGCCCTGTCTTTTTCCTCAAATTACAGTGTGCGGTGGAGGGTGAGCAGTCCTCTTGGCTGCAACGCATGCCTCAGTTCCGAGCAATGCGGGAACGTGACTGGGGTGGCCATGCCGGTGTCAGTGAGCTGGCCCTCGCTGCCATCACAAACAACCCGTTTGTTCCTCGAGTCGCCGGGCAGCACCACGGTTTTAATCCGCCTGATGCGATGTTAAGCGCCAGTGCTGAGCAGCTTGGTGGGAAATCCTGGCAAGCAGAACGGTGCAGGCTGGTGGAGGCGTTACAACGGGTTATGGGGGAAGAAATCCCCACTATCACGACGCCGGAACAAGCAAGACTATTGGCAGGGCTGACCACAGTGGCAGATTGGATTGGCTCTGGTCATCACTTTGAAGACCCAACAATCCCCTGGCAGCCAAGAATAGAACAAGCACTGGATGATGCTGGGTTTGTCTTGCCTCAGGTGCGTAAAGGGCTGGCTTTTGGTGATATTTTCAGGGCTGAGGATGGGACACCTTATCAACCCAATGAACCTCAGCAGCTTCTCCACCAGCACAGCCAGGGAGTCGGAGTCTATGTGCTTGAGGCGCCAATGGGGCTTGGCAAGACCGAGGCCGCGCTCTATGCAGCCTACAAAATGTTGGAAGAAGGCAAGGCCACGGGCATTTATTTTGCTCTACCCACTCAACTGACATCCAACAAACTGTTAGACCGCTTCAATGACTACCTCAAGCAGATCCTGACCGAAGAGAGTCCACACCGTCACTCCCTACTGCTTCATGGCAGTGCCTGGTTGGTTAATCAGGCGTTGGGAGAAGAGGGCAAACCCGGCCGTAGCTGGTTTGACAGTGCGAAGCGTGGTTTGCTGGCACCGTTTGCCGTGGGCACCCTCGATCAGGCATTGATGGCCGCCATGAACGTCAAGCACGGTTTTGTCAGAGCCTTTGGCCTGGCGGGTAAGGTGGTGATCCTCGATGAGGTGCACAGTTACGATGCCTACACGAGTGTGATCCTCGACGAGCTGATCCATCTACTTCGAACCCTGCACTGCACCGTAATTATTCTCAGCGCCACGCTGAGTCAGGCTCGCCGCAGTGAGTTGCTCGGGCAGCCGACACAGCAAGACTCCTACCCTCTCATATCCGTATCAATGGGTATCACACCATCACTGCTGCAAGAGCTGTCGGTGACACCAGAGGAATCCCGCTCAGTTCATCTGCAATGCAAACCCATGGCAGACCAGAGTGTGTTAGAGGAAGCGCTCATGCGAGCAACCCAGGGCCAGCAGGTGCTTTGGATTGAAAATACGGTGGCTGAGGCACAGGAACGTTATCTCGATCTGGCTGCCAGAGCACAGGAAGTGGGAGTGGCCTGTGGTTTACTGCACTCTCGCTTTACCGCACGGCATCGGCAAAACAATGAGACACATTGGGTTAGCTGCTATGGCAAGGCGGGCAGAGCAGCCCGTGGGAAGCAAGGCCGTATCTTGATCGGCACTCAGGTACTGGAGCAATCTCTTGATATCGATGCCGACTTTCTGGTAAGCCGCATGGCCCCCACCGATATGTTGTTTCAGCGTCTTGGTCGTCTCTGGCGTCATGAACAGACCCCGAGGCCCACCGAGGCCCGCAGAGAGACCTGGATCCTTACCCCTGACCTCGATGCTGCGCGCCAAGACCCCTATCAGGCCTTTGGTGCAACAGCCCACGTTTATTCACCTTATTTGCTCTGCCGCTCTTTGGAGGTTTGGCTTGCCCAAGTAAGGGAGGGGACAGTCTCCTTACCCGACCACATCCGCACACTGGTGGAATTCACCTATCAGGATCGCAGCGAAGATGACGTGATGGCTCGCTGGAAACAAGAGCTCTTTGACGGCTCTCGCCTGCGTAAAGGGGTCAACGGTCTTCGGCAACTTGCACGGCTTACGCTCTCCAAAGGGGGCAAGACCCTACCCGAGGCCAAAGCGCAAACCCGCTACAGCGAACAGGAGAGCGGTGATTTGCTGCTCCTGTCTGAACTGTCTCTGGACAACCACGACCAGGCCACACTCCTGACTTTTCTCGACGGTGAGCAGGTTGTTATTCCATGGCATGCACATCGCCTTACCCCAACAGAGTGGCGAGGCCGCGCGGCACAGGTGACCCAGCATCTGGTCAGCTGCCGTTTAAGCCAACTGCCCCGGCCACCAGCAAGGCTCTGGTGTCAAAAAGCAGGTTTGGGCAATGTGCTGTATCTGGGCCATCCGGAGCAGGATGACGCCGCTATATCTATTGCCCTGGTCACTACAGATCATCAACTGCATGCCGTCGATGGTTGCTCACTCCCCTTAAGCGATCGCCTCTCTTATCGCTATCGGGATGACATGGGTCTCACCATTACCAAATACAAGGAGTAAGCCTTGGAACATCGCTTCAATCTGATCGACGAACCCTGGATCCCGGTAGCCGACAAGGGACGGGTCGGGCTCAAGGATATCTTCACCCACCCCGAATACCGAACTCTGGGTGGTAATCCGGTGCAAAAGGCCGCCATTCTGAAGCTGCTGCAAGCTATCACCCAAGCCGCTGCTACCCCACAAGATATGGAGGCGTGGCAACAACTAGGTTGGCAAGGAATGGCAGACAGAGCCTGCAGCTATCTGGCCCAGTGGCACGATCGCTTCTATCTCTACGGCCCGGAACCCTTTCTTCAAATGCCTGCCATTGCCAAAGCTGCCATCAAGAGTTTCGGCACCGTGCTGCCCGATGTAGCGACCGGCAATACCACTGTGTTGACCCAAACCCAAGCAGAGCAGCCGCTCGATGATGGCGAGCGGGCCCTGCTACTAATCACCCAGATGGGTTTTGCGCTGGGCGGCAAGAAAGTTGATAACAGCGTGACATTAAGCCCTGGCTATCAGGGGAAGACTAAATCAGGAAAACCAGGCCCTGCTGTTGCCCATATGGGATTACTGCACAACTACTTTCTCGGCCCAACCTTGCTGGAGAGCATCTGGCTAAATCTCTTTACCGAGGCGGAGATCGCCGATCTCACCCTGTATCCGCTTGGCTTAGGTACGCCCCCATGGGAACAGATGCCAGAGGGAGAGGACTGCAACATAGCACAGCAGCTTAAAGGCTCCTTGATGGGGCGGTTGCTACCATTGTGCCGCTTTTGTCTGCTAACCAACGAAGGCTTGCACTACTCCGAGGGGATTGCTCACGGTAATTACAAGGACGGTGTTTTCGACCCCTCAGTGGCTATAGATATCAGCGGCAAGGAACCCAAAGTACGCTGGGCCGATCCCGAGCGCCGCCCTTGGAGGGAACTCACCAGCCTGCTTAGCTTTATCAGACCGGGAGGAAAATCGTTCGACTGTCATCAACTCAGGTTGGCATTTGCCAAAGTCAGACGACAACAGGCACCTTTTGCAGTCTGGTCAGGAGGGTTGAAGGTCAGAAATGATTCAGGTGAACAGAGCCCTAAAGGCTCAGACGATATGGTGGAGTCGCTTTGCTGGTTTTCTCCCAATCATGTTAACGAGCTCTGGTTTAGCCATTTCCAAACCGAAATCGGCAAGTTAGATGAGCTGGCGGATACCCTCTATGACAGCGTGATTAACTACTACAAGACAAAGTCAGCGGCTAATAAAAAGCCCACTAGCTTGGAGAAAGCACTTGCCAAACAGGCAAATAACCTCTTCTGGCAGCTCTGCGAGCGCCAGAGCCAGGCCCTGATCGATGGCTGTGATGAGGTAACAGCTCGCCAACAACTGCGCCGCCAATTTGCCCGCTACACCACCCAGGTATTTGACCAGTTTTGCCCCCATCAAACGGCTCGGCAGATGGATGCCTGGGCCAAAACCAAGCCAAACCTCTCCGCCTATTTGCAACAGGAGCAACCATGAGTACGCAACCGCAAGCGTCACAGAGTCGCGAGGTGGATTTTGTCGCATACCTCTGTCAGCGCTGCCAAAAAGACAAGGGATTTGCCGCCCGGCTGCGCCGTGCCGATAACCCCACCACCGAGTATCAAAGTTGGGACACCCTGGCCGCTTTCGGGATCAATCTGGAGTGTGCCGAAGAGCGCCAGCCATTTGCTCTGATTGCCGCAGCCGTGGCACGCAGTGATCAGGCATGTAATGGTGCCTTGCCACTGGGGCAGGCGATAGCCCTCGCGTTTAGCGAAGGACGCGAGAGCGATCAAGCCAAAGCCAAGCTACGCCGCCTGCTTGCCTGTGACGATACCGAAGAGGTATGCCGCATTTTGCGGCCGTTGCTGACGTTGATCCGTAGCCGGGTCAAGCAACCCCTAGATTACGCGGCACTGCTGGTGGACTTACGCTGGTTTCATCGCAGTGCAGATCGCGCCAAAGCACGTTGGGCTCAACAGTTCTACGGCTGGCAGGAAAAGGAGATAACAGCATGACCCTCTATGCCAGTGTGTTACGCCTAGATCGGGCCACAGTGAGAGCGCTGCGAGTGACCGACCTCTACTCACTGCACCGGGTGGTTTACGGACTGTTTGAGGATGTTCGTTCAGAAGCACAAAAGCAGGCCAGCGTACCAAGCGGAATTCAATGGGTCGATAAAGGAGGTGATCACCTTTGTCGCCAGATCTTGCTGCTCTCGGACCGTCTTCCTCAAACCGGTGAATATGGTGAAGTTGAATCACGCCCTCTGCCCGACGATTTTCTGTCGCACCGCCACTACCGCTTTACCGTCACAGTCTCTCCGACCAGACGAGATAACCAGAGCCGTCAACTCAAGCCAGTGAAAGGGCGAGAGGCCATTGCAGGTTGGTTTATCGAACGCAGCGCCAACAACTGGGGATTTAGTGTTGATCCCCTGCGGTTACAGGTCGATGACGTGAGAGTAGCCCAATTCAAGGCCAAAGCTGAGCGAGACATCACCCTGCAGCAAGCCACCCTGAGCGGCTATCTCACCGTGACAGACCCCGCACGTTTCGCCCTGAGCGTGGCCAGCGGGCTGGGCCGTGGCCGCGCCTTTGGCTGTGGTCTACTGCAAGTCGTTCCCCTTATCGAACAACCCCTTTTCTGACAAGGAATCATCATGAATAACGAGCTGAAAAATACTCGTATCGAGTTTCACATCCTCCAGTCTTTTTCCGTTACGTGTCTGAACCGTGATGATGTAGGAGCCCCCAAAACGGCAGTCGTAGGTGGCGTAACCCGCGCCAGAGTCAGCTCCCAATGCTGGAAGCGTCAGGTGCGTTTGGCCCTGCAAGAGTTTGGCGTCAAGCTGGGTATTCGTACCAAAAAGGTCGCCGAACTTGTCACTGAGCATTGCATCAAACTGGGTGCAGCACAGGAACCTGCCCAGCTGTGTGCAAGTAAGATAGCCGAGCTGCTGGCCGACGATACTTTGCTGTTTATCAGCGACAGTGAGGCCGAAGCCTTTGCTGGCTATGCCAAAGAGCAGCAGTTCGACGCAAGCAAGATCAAAGATAAAGAGCTGGCAAAGCTTGCTAAAAAAAGCCTCAACCCAGCCCTGGATGCGCTCGATATCGCTCTCTTTGGTCGCATGGTCGCCAAGGCAGCAGACATGAATGTCGAAGCAGCCGCCTCTTTCAGCCACGCCATCTCAACCCACAAGGTGGCCAATGAAGTGGAATTCTTCACTGCGCTCGATGATCGGCAAGAAGAACCCGGTTCGGCCCACATGGGGAGCCTGGAATTTAACTCCGCCACCTACTACCGCTATATCAGTCTGGATCTGGGTCAACTCGCCGACACCATGGGTGGGGATGAACTAAATAAAGAACAGTTGAAGCAAGCCATTGCCGCCTTTACCAAGGCGCTGTTTGTCGCGATTCCCGCTGCTCGTCAGACTACCCAATCCGGAGCCAGTCCATGGGAGTTTGCCAAAGTGTTGGTTCGTAAGGGACAGCGCTTACAGGTGCCATTTGATGAGCCAGTAAAAGCCGCTGGCCATGGCTTTTTACTCCCCAGCGTGAAAGCTCTCAAAGGCTATATCTCCAAGAAAGAGGCGCTCACCGGCAGCCTGTTTGGCAAGCTGGGAGATTACGAGTGGGGTGAGGACGAGACATTCAGTTTGGATCACCTGATCGCTAAGCTGCAAAGCCATGTGGAGTAAGTCATGAGTCAACCCTACCTGTTGCTATGGCTGGAGGGGCCACTACAAAGCTGGGGGCACGATTCCCGCTTTGGACGACGTGAGACCCTGCACTTTCCGACCAAGTCCGGGGTCCTCGGGATGGTCTGTGCTGCCCTTGGGGCCGGTGGCCCCCAGACATCCCTGCTCGCCCGATTTGCCGATCTCGATATGCAGGTCCACAGCTTTGCTCGTCGTCACAAGAACAGTGAGCTAGTGCCCCGTGAGCCCTTATTGCGCGATTTTCATATGGTGGGCAGTGGCTACGATGACAAGGACCCTTGGCAGAGTCTGCTGATCCCCAAAACCAGTGAAGGAAAGAAAGCGGTGGGAGGAGGCACAAAGATGACCTACCGCTACTACCTGCAAGATCAGGCGTTTGCCGTACTGCTCCAGGTCCCTGATGACCTGTTAACCGAGGTCGCCCAGGCTTTGCAAAATCCGGTCTGGGATCTCTCCCTTGGCAGGAAAACCTGCGTACCCACCGAGTTCATCTTTCAGGGACAGTTTGCCAACCGGGGTAACGCACTGACTGCGGCCCTCAATCTGGCCGAACAAAAGCAACGAGCCCGAGACTTTATGGTGATCCAGGGATCCACTGAAGGAGGTGAGCTGCTGACATTAAACGATGTTCCGCTGCAATTTGGTCAGCACAAGCGCTATCGGGATCGGCAAGTGACGCTGATAAACGAGGGCTAGACCATGGGCGGTGGTCAGCGTCTATTCGTCAAGATCACTCGAGAGTCCCTGCCTCAGGTCAAGGATAAATACCCCTTTATCTACCTAGAGCGGGGACGCCTCGAGATTGACGACAGCAGTCTAAAGTGGCTCGATGCCGAAGGCCAGGTCGTACGTCTGCCGGTAGCGACTCTCAATGCCATCTTGCTAGGCCCTGGCACCAGCGTGACTCACGAGGCAGTCAAGACTGCCGCTGCAGCCAACTGTGCGATCTGCTGGGTGGGGGAAGACAGTCTGCTCTTCTACGCAGCAGGTTTTTTACCCACCGCCAATACCCGCAACCTCAATTACCAGATGCGGTTAGCCTGCAATCAAAAGTCATCCCTGGAGGTTGCTCGCCGCATGTTTGCCTATCGCTTTCCCGACGCAGATCTGGCAGGTAAGAGCCTTAAGGAAATGATGGGCATGGAAGGTAGCCGGGTGCGCGCGCTTTATCAGCAAAAGGCCCAACAATATGGGGTCGGTTGGAAAGGCCGTCAGTATACTCCCGGTAAAATGGACCTCAGTGATACCACAAACCGGGTGCTGACCTCCGCTAACGCAGCTCTCTACGGCATCCTCTGCTCTGCACTCCATGCCATGGGTTACTCCCCTCATATGGGGTTTATCCACTCGGGCAGTCCGCTGCCCTTTGTTTACGATCTAGCCGATCTCTACAAAGAGAACCTCTGCATCGATCTTGCCTTTTCCCTGACGCGTGAGATGGCCGGGCGCTACGAAAAATCGCTGGTCTCATCTCGCTTTCGAGAGCGGGTGATCGCGCTGGATCTGCTCGCTAGTTTAGCCAGAGATATACCGTCATTACTTGGAGGGGCAAGTACTGATGCTGATAGTTCTGGCAAATGATTTGCCCCCTGCGGTACGAGGACGAATGAAGCTTTGGTTTATCGAGCCAAGGCCCAACGTCTTTGTCTCTGGCATTAAGGACTCGGTCGCTGACACAGTGATCGAATACCTCTACCAACACTGTTCATCGGCAGCTGGTGTGGTGATATTCAAGAGCATCGCCAAAACACCAGGCTATCAGATCCGTACCATAGGCTCACCGACCAAGACGCTCTGTGAGATAAACGGGCTGCAGTTGGTGGTAGAAAAGCTACTCGACCAGTAAGCTAACCACAATATGTAGCTGGTGTGGTACGATCTTTAACAATATATTGGTGTCTTCCCCACACCCGTGGGGGTGTTTCCCCTTCAGTAGCTAAGTTAGGCTTGATGTCGCAGTCTTCCCCACACCCGTGGGGGTGTTTCTTGTCAGGCATCTATTACGGAGTGCATTAATGAGTCTTCCCCACACCCGTGGGGGTGTTTCTAAGAGAGGCTGCGTCATCAGGTAAAGGGGCAAGTCTTCCCCACACCCGTGGGGGTGTTTCGCACTGATCAGCGCTCAATCGCGCCAGAGGATCGTCTTCCCCACACCCGTGGGGGTGTTTCCGAGCCTATAGACTTTGAGGCCATCGTTATCTCGTCTTCCCCACACCCGTGGGGGTGTTTCTCCAGGATGAGGAGCTGCAGGTTACTGTTGCCAGTCTTCCCCACACCCGTGGGGGTGTTTCTGCGAATGATGTCGGCATCGACGAGACCACCGGGTCTTCCCCACACCCGTGGGGGGGTTTCCGTAGAACCCCCGGTCGTTGATGAGCTGGTCAAGTCTTCCCCACACCCGTGGGGGTGTTTCTGAGCGGGCGCTTCTGGTTGGTTGCCTTGAGGTGTCTTCCCCACACCCGTGGGGGTGTTTCCTTGACCGAGACATCGAGCTGCTGGCGATTGTTGTCTTCCCCACACCCGTGGGGGTGTTTCTGGCAGGCCGAGGTGCGGGCCAAGCTGGAGGATGTCTTCCCCACACCCGTGGGGGTGTTTCTATACGCCGTGGGATAGATTTGAAAGGTGCAGAGTCTTCCCCACACCCGTGGGGGTGTTTCCCGCATGCAGGCCATGAAGGAGAGCAACGAGCGGTCTTCCCCACACCCGTGGGGGTGTTTCTCATGGATAGAAGCTCTCCACAAACTTGATGGTGTCTTCCCCACACCCGTGGGGGTGTTTCCAACTATGGCCAAGGCCGCAAGATCCTGGGGGTGTCTTCCCCACACCCGTGGGGGTGTTTCCCCAGCCATGGCAGTAACAGCGGTGAGGACACCGTCTTCCCCACACCCGTGGGGGTGTTTCTCTGGGGTCTCAAGAACCTGCCGAAGAAACACAGTCTTCCCCACACCCGTGGGGGTGTTTCTGTCCACCAGGATGTCCTGCTGCATCACCTTGGGTCTTCCCCACACCCGTGGGGGTGTTTCTGGAGCAGTGGCTGCGGTACGTCGCTCTCATCCGTCTTCCCCACTCCCGTGGGGGTGTTTCCGATCTGTTATGGCAGCACCGCTGGGGTAAGGTGTCTTCCCCACACCCGTGGGGGTGTTTCCAGCAGAATTACATCGCGGCTGCCGTGGATAAGGTCTTCCCCACACCCGTGGGGGTGTTTCTGGCAGGGAGGTCTTCTTGACCAGCATGCGCAGGTCTTCCCCACACCCGTGGGGGTGTTTCTGCGCATCACCGGGTGGCAATACTGACTCGATAGTCTTCCCCACACCCGTGGGGGTGTTTCCCTATACGGCGACTTTTCTCGGCGATCTTGAGGGTCTTCCCCACACCCGTGGGGGTGTTTCTGGGAGGGGGGCGGTAGCGCCCGAGATGTTTGTAGTGGTAATTTCATAACAGCCGCTTCTCTACAGTCAGTAGCTGAACGTACATTCGCCACTTTGGCACTTCAGATGCCGTTTGGGGTAGGTGTGACCATCCCATTCATAACGCATCCGTGATGCAAAAAGTGTGCAGGCAACGGGCCGGGTGAGCGCGGCGTGCCTGAGCTCAGCGCTCCAGCAGGGGGGTGGAGCGGTAGCTCCAGAGCCCGTAGGTGCGCAGGGCGTCGCGGTAGATGCCGAGCAGCTCGCTGTCGCTCACCTTGGCAAGCTCGGAGAGCGGCTTGTCGGGATAGCTGACGCTGTCTATCCGGATCCCGGCCGGCCCGCTCTGCCAGCAGGCGATCTCCAGCAGGGTCTGGCCCCGGCGCACATGGCTGGCGGAGCTCACCAGGGTGGCATACTCGATCTGGTGGCGGGCGAGGGCATAGCCGCTATAGAGGGCGTTCTCCACCGTGCTGGTGGCGTAGTTCTCTTCGATGATGCGCGAGCGATCTATCCCCTTTTTCACCAGCCAGTCCGCCATCAGCTTGCCCTCGGTCTGACGGTTTTGGGGCACGCCGCCGGTCAGGATGATGAGGGCCGCCGGGTTGGCCTTGGCCAGCGCCCGGGTGGTTTCCAGCCGGCCCAGCAGGATGTCGTGCATGGAGCCGTCGGGATTGAGGGCATAACCTAGGGTGACGATGACCCGGTTGCCCGGCTTGGGTGAGCGCTCCCCCTGCTCCTTGAGCGGGGTGGCGACGACGCGCTCGACCGTGTCGAAGATACGCTGCAGATCGGCGGCCCGGCCCGGGTTCAGGCTGGCCAGCTTGCTCTGATACCCCTTGGCGGCGGCCTCGTTGTGTTTGAAGGTCTGCCAGGTGGCGAGGTAGCTCAGCAGGTCGATGTCATCGGGCGCGGTGCTGAGGACCTGCTCGAACAGGCCGATGGCCTTGTCCACGTTGCCGTTGTAGATCTGGGCGTTGGCCGCAGAGATGAGCAGGTCGGTGCGATAGGGCTCGAGCTGGTAGGCCTGCAGCAGCAGCTCGGTCACCTGCTCCATGTTGCTCGGCATCTTGGCGGTGAAGCCGGCGGTGGAGATGCGGGCGGGGGATTTGAAGATCTGCCAGGCATCCGCCAGCAGCTGATCCACCACCTGGCGCTTGCTGATGTACTGGTCGTAATTCTGCTCCTTTTGCAGGGAGCGTACCGGGGTAGCCCAGGCTTCGGAAGGGAGCACGGCAGGCAGTGTCAGCAGGCCGGCCAGCGTCAGGGCAATCGCGGTTCTTTTCATCATGATGGCGTTCCACCGAAGGTTGATGGCACCAGGCCATTCCAGGACCATGGGGCTTTTTCAATAAAAACATAAACTTGGTGATTGGCCAGTGTATCGCGTCGTGGCGTGAAAAAACGTGAACCGCTTCGGTTATCCGGGGAAGGGGGTGGCGCCTGCCCTATTCGGGGGGAGCAACATGTACTTTCCCTGTGGGTTTGCTCAGTTGTGGCGCAATCCTGCCGCGTTTTGGGTAAAGCTCACCGCAGCCGTGAAAAAGTTGGCGGGGCCAATCGTTTTACCGCTTTTTCTGTGACGGCGATCACTGTACCATCGCCGCCCGACCTGCCACCCGGCCGCAGCTCCCCCTGCGACGGCGCTGGCGTCACCCGATACTCGCCGTCACCTGGAACGTGAATGACCCCAGGATGGGACCCGCCACTAACCTGTAGGTTTGTGGTCTGCGTGTCGCGGGGTCGGCACCTCTCCCGCCCGCTCCCTGCGATGCCTGTCTGCAGACTTGCCGTATGAAACTTCTCTCTTCATAGGTGCAAGATGACGCTGTTATTGAGTCTGGTCGGTATGCTGGCCCTGATGTTTATCGCCTGGCTGGCCAGTGAAAACCGCCGTGCCATCCGCTGGCGGACCGTGCTGGGGGCCCTCGCCCTGCAAACCGGCTTTGCCGCCCTGGTGCTCTACTTCCCCCCCGGTCAAATCATGCTCGGTGCCATGAGCAACGGCGTCTCTGCCCTGCTCGGCTTTGCCGACAGCGGCATCCGCTTCGTGTTTGGCGATCTGGCCAGCAACGGCTTCATTTTCGCCGTGCGGGTGCTGCCGCTGGTGATCTTCATCAGCGCGCTGATCGCCGTGCTCTATCACTTCGGCATCATGCAGTGGGTGATCCGAGTGTTGGGAGGCGGCATTCACCGCCTGCTCGGCACCAGCCGCGCCGAATCCCTGGTGGCCACCGGCAACATCTTCCTCTCGCAAGGGGAATCCCCGCTGCTGATCCGCCCCTTCCTGGCCGGCATGACCCGCTCCGAGCTGTTTGCGGTGATGACTTGCGGCATGGCCTCGGTGGCAGGCTCTGTGCTCGGGGGCTACGCCGGGCTGGGTGTGGATCTCAAGTACCTGATCGCGGCCTCCTTTATGGCGGCGCCGGGGGGCCTCTTGATGGCGAAACTCTTGGTGCCGGAGCAGCAGCAGGTGCGCGAGCAGGCCGAGATCACCCTCGACAAGAGTGACTACAGCAACGCCATCGACGCCCTGGCGGGCGGCGCCATGAGCGGCATGAAGATCGCGGTGGCCATCGGCACCATACTGCTGGCCTTTGTCAGCGTCATCACCATGATCAACGCCGGTCTCACCACGGTGGGCGAGTGGTTCGGCTGGGCTGATCTCTCCCTGCAGCATCTGCTGGGTTACCTGTTTGCCCCGGTGGCCTGGCTTATCGGCGTGCCGGCCAGCGAGATGATGGCGGCAGGATCCTTGATCGGCCAGAAGGTGATCATGAACGAGTTCGTCGCCTACCTGGACTTTGCCAATATCAAGCAGGATCTCAGCGCCCACACCCAGATCATCATCACCTTCGCCCTCTGCGGTTTTGCCAACCTGGGCTCCATCGCGGTGCAGCTCGGCTCCATCGGCACCATGGCGCCGGAGCGCCGCCACGACGTGGCGAGCCTCGGCTTCAAGGCGGTGCTGGCGGCGACCCTGGCCAACCTGATGAGCGCCACCCTGGCGGGGCTGTTCGCCTCCCTCGGCTAAGCGACCCTTGCCCCCATGCACACCCCGTCTCGCCACTGGCGCGGCGGGGTGTCGTCCATCTGGCGCCAGCCACTGACGCCTCGGCACGGCATGGACTCGACAAGGGCGGGCGCAGGCGGTAGCGTGATGGCGCGCGGCCAGCCCGCGCCTGTTCAGGCATTCATATAACAAGGAATCACATCATGACCCGTTTCTCTCGCGCATTGGCGCTCTCCCTGCTGCTGGTCGGCGCCGCGCCAGCGTTTGCCGCCGCTACCTATACCTCGGATCTGCTGCTGTCGGCGGACTTCAAGGCCCCCTGGGCCAAGGCGACCCAGGGCATCAAGAACCTGCCCAAGTGGGTGCGCAGCGGCAACGGCACCAGCTCCCCGCTCGAAGCCGTGGCCGGCACCCCCTATCAGAGCGGCTCGGTCTGCAAGCCCCACGACTGCGCCAGCCACTACATGCAACTGCTGGTGGATACCAAGGCCAAACGGGTGTGGGGTGTGCTGATCGACCTGCCGGATAGCGACGCCGCCCGCGAAACCCCGTCCAAATTCGCCCGCTACACCTGGCTCGGCCAGCCGGACAAGGGGATGCAGGCTGCCCTGATGAAGCAGGTTGAGGCCGACCCCAACTGGCAGTAAGCCTCGAAAAGCAAAAACCTCTGCCTGGGCAGAGGTTTTTTTATGGCGAAGAGGTGATGGGGCAAGGCGCTAGTGGCTCAGGATCCGCACCGAGCGGATGCGGTTGTTGAAGTCGGTTGCCTCCTGCTCGCCGCCCTTGCGGGTGTAGTAGCCACCGCGAAAGTCGGTCTCCTCGAAGAAGCGTACCACCCAGCCAGCCGGTACGGTGAAGGAGGAGATGCGGTTGGCAAAGCCGTAGCGGCCGAGATCCGCAATATCCCGGTCGATGCGCAGGGACTCGCCGCTCTGGTGGGCGCCGTCGAACACCAGCAGGGTGCTGGCGTCGTCCCCTTCGTCCAATCGGGTTGTCAGGCAGCTCGCCTTGGCCACCTCGCAAAACAGGCTGTTGTTGCCTTGGCCCTGCTGGCAGCGGCGGCTCACCTTCTGGCGCGCCAACCACTCGCTGCGCCCCGCATCGGCATAGACGCTGTTGAAGGGGGTCAGGGTACAAACGTGGATGCGCCCGCCACCCTGGCTCTGGCCGTTCACCACGATCTGGGGATTGATAAGGATATCGGCGCGGACCGCTGTGCTCAGGGTCAACAGCGCCAGCAGGACAAACAGCTTGTTCATGGATGAGATCTTGCCAGTTCAAGGGGCGGCAAGGATTGCCGAGACGCCGGCCTGATGCAAGAGAGTGCGGCGCCCGCTGCGACACTCCTTGCCCGCCACAGGCGTCAAGATGCAGGGCTCAAAGCAGAACACCGGCACAAGGCCGGTGTTCTGAACAGCATGGCGGCGGGCCCGGCGGGCGCGCGGTCAGGGCAGCTTAGGCGTAGAAGGCCTCGACGGTGCCCTTGACGGTGATCAGCATGGGGTTGCCGTAGCGATCCTTGGCCTTGGGGGAGGGGATCTTCACCCAACCTTCGCTGATGCAGTACTCCTCGACATTGGTGCGCTCCTTGCCGTTCACGCGAATGCCAATCTCGTGTTGGAAGCACTCAGCCACGTGGTGCGGGCTGCGCGGGTTGGCCGCCAGACGGTCGGGCAGGGCCGGTTTGTTGTCGCTCATTTTATTTACCTGAGTGTGATAAAAAGTGGGTCATTGTAGGCAATGCCCGTCATGGGCTCAAGGCTGGTGGCACGCAACTTCACCTTCACTTCACCGAGCGGGAATAAGGTAGGCTCACGTTTTCAGTTGGAGCTTCACCCTATGCCGACCATCGTCACCCACGCCGCCGTCCCTCTCTGCCTTGGACTCGGGCTTGGCAGCCGGATTATCCCGCCGCGCCTGCTGCTGGCAGGTATTGCCATCGCCATGCTGCCCGATGCCGACGTGCTCGCCTTCAAACTGGGGGTCGCCTACGGCCATGTCTTTGGCCACCGCGGCTTTACCCACTCATTGCTGTTTGCATTTGCCCTGCCCACGCTGGCCATGCTGCTTCACCGCCAGCTTAAGGCCAGTGCCGCTACCGTCTGGTCGTTTCTGCTGGTCTCTCTGCTCTCCCACAGCCTGCTCGATTCCCTCACCACCGGCGGCAAGGGGGTTGGCTGGCTCTGGCCGTGGCGGGACGAGCGTTTCTTTGCCCCCTGGCAGGTGATCCGGGTCGCCCCCTTCAAGCTGGAGGCCTACCTCACCGCCCGAGGTGAGGCGGTGATCCTCTCCGAGCTCTACTGGGTCTGGCTGCCGGGAGGTGCGTTGATGCTGGTGTTGATGGGATGGCGGGAGTGGAGAAGGGGGCGGTAGTTGTGGGGTTGGAAAGGTTTGTTTGATATATGCTGGCTGAGCAAAAAAATCAAAAAGTGGAGACATCTCTCTTGTGTTCTGGCTATGCAACGTCGTGCTCAGAAAGATGGGAGCCCTGATTTTTTGTTTGCTCGGGTGCTTTTGGCATTCCCTTTTGCCAGTTAACGCCCGAATTTGTGGCTGTATTTGGAGCACAGCGGAAAAGTCGTCCGGCAACATGCGCTTGTTAGCTGCATTTAACTTGAATTAGATGCAAACTCCCTCTATTATGCGCATATATATGCGGAGGTCAGTATGAACTATGAACTCGATGTTCTAGCAGCTCTAACTCAGTTATCTGAGCCCACAACACAAGATATAGTTGCGGCAACAGGGATATCTGAGCGCAAGGTTCAGAATGTCATGAAAGCACTTCAATCAGACTTGAAGATTGTAATAAAGAAAACGAAGGATGGGCGAAATATTCGTTACTCCATAACAAGCTGGGGCGTATTTGAGTCAGGGAATGTCTTAGAAAATGAATTAGTAGCGAGACCTCTAAAGAAAACTACTCTCAAGTTCAGCAAAGCTGCCTTTTATGAATCAGTAAAAATGATTAACTATAAAGAAAGCTCACGGCTTGAAGGAATTGCGATTCATTTTTCTATATCAACGAAGAATCTAAAAAAATATAGCTCTACAAAAAAACGCTCTCTTATTGCAAAATACTCAAGCTATAAAATATGAGCAATAATCATGGTTGATAAATATGGAACAGGTGACGATCCGTACACCTACAAGAACTCTGATGTACTAATAAATAAGTTTGATATACAAGACCTCCGGATTTTAGAGGAAGCTGAGAAGGAGTTTACCGAGCTGGCAGCTTTATCTATTCACTTTAAAGAGCCACCTTATACTTTTGAAACACTATGTGACATTCATAGAACTCTCTTTTCAGACCTTTTTGAATGGGCAGGGGTAATAAGAATTATCGATATATCAAAAGGAACTACCCGATTTTGCAGCTGTGAATTTATCAAGCAAGAATCTAATAAATTATTCAGTAGCCTTGCTAAAGAAAGTTTTCTAGAAGGACTTGAAAGAGCTCTCTTTATCAAAAAACTCGCTGAATATTACTGTGATATCAATGTTCTCCATCCTTTTAGAGAGGGAAACGGAAGAGCCCAAAGGATTCTTTTTGAACACATCTGTATAAACTCTGGCTATAACTTAAATCTATCTGGAGTTTCTGTAAAAGAGTGGGCAGATGCAAATATCCTTGGCTATCACTGTGACTATAGCGCGATGGAAATAATCTTTGACAGGTGCCTCTCAACTATAGAGGCATGATTACAGCTAATGTTCTGTTAAGGGGTGAGCAACGCTACCACGTATCTAAACCATTGCACAGTAAAAACGAAACCCAACCCTGAACTTGTTGAAAAGGCCAAGCGTTGGGAATCACTCTTAAATGCTTTGTGAGTTCACTTTACTTCCATTCCGATTAAGCTTTTAAATTCTAAATCTAACATCGGTAACATCTGATGAATTGTTTCAATTGAAGCATTCCAAGTTTCTGACACTTTAGGATTTACTATGTACTCACCCTTTTCATTCTTAATAGCTAGATTTGAGTAATTTTATGATATAAAGGAAGATAATTGTGTAATTCGACTTATTAACTCACAGTATTCAGTCGAGAGGTAAAATTTATTGCGTCCGTGAAACTCATTTAGTTCATTAACAGACCCCTTTAGGGCCCCACCATTTCTTGCTCTTGAACTGTAAGTGTATGCACACCATAGATGTATTCCCATGGCTCGTAGGTTTTATATTGGCGCTCGCGTGACTTTTGGAGTTGCCATGGAAAAATTAAATTAAATCAGTCTATTACCAGTATGTCTCTGATACTTGAATGTATTCTCTTGAACTAATTTTTTACTCTATCATTACTACTGTGTAAAAAACAGTTCAGGAGCCAGCTATGGAGAGTACCGCTAAACCCCGTTTGCGTGAACAGGTCAGGACAGTGATGCGTTTGCATCATTGCTTTGTTAGACTTTAACTTGTTGAATTATTTCTTGGCCTATTACTAAGGCACTTGATGTAGTACCGCCAAGGTAGGCTTTGGCTGCGACATTCGCTGAAGAGTGAGCTAACTTTATAAGTTCAGCAATTACCTGTTTGTCAACGACCTTTAGCTCTTCTGTATGTTAAATTATTATATGTGGCTGAAATGCAGGGATTCCATTGATCAAAAGTTGGTACTGATAGCCGGTATAGCTTTTATGTTCATCCCAGATCACGCCAGCATCTTTCTCTATTTTTACGTAGGGTTTAATTTCAACACCAAAGGCCTTTACTTGAGCTTCATGTTCCATTTTTGCAATTGCCCGCCCCTTCTTTTCCGCTTCAGCCTCTTGCTTCGCAAGTTCTTCACGATGTGCTGACTTGATGTTTGTTATTTCAAGGAGGTGATCTTTGTTTGCTGCTGTGATCCCAAGATCATAACCTTGTTGGTGTGCCTGTTCCTTCGATTTCTTTAGTGAATCATGGTGCGCAATTTCAAGGTTGTTTTTTGAATTAATATGTTCTGCCTCAAGAAGATGAATTGATTTTTTATGTTCATTTATAATAGCATCCAATTCTTGAATTTTGACAACAGCATTTTTAGTTTTTTTTGAAAATAAAAGCACAAAGATAATTGCAGTTGTGATGGTAGATAAAATTATTGCGGTCAGTAAGCTTGATTGTGAATACATGTCACTTCCTTATGACTGAATTAAAGTCCAATGATTAACACATGTGCGGTAAACCGCAGATCTCTTATATTTAAAAATCGTAGATTGGTGCTGAGAGAAATAAAGCCCAACATTGTACCGTGAATATATCTGAAACCCTATTTCACGATTTTGCCACATGCTTGTTTATCCCGATCGGGTTGGCGCAATAAGGCTCGCCTGTTGGGCTTCGCTACGCTCTGTGCCAACCTACAAAAACCACGCTACCGCCCCTGAGTGACAGCCCCCAGTTCGCTGCTGTTAACCTGCGAGAAAGCAACAATCGCAGCCATGGTGAGCTTCCGAGAGATGGATTGTCGTTTGGCTATCTTAAGGGGGGGGTGAAGGGCGAGAAGATTGTTTTGACGGGAATTTGCACTAGATCAATAAAATTGTCATTAGCGATGTTTGAGGTGCGCCGATCACTCGGCTGGGTATGTGCAATACCCCTCACCCCTGCCCTCGCGCAAGGGGAGAGGGAGCATATCTGCGGTTAGACGGGGCTACGGGTTGGCACGGTGTTGATCTCCCTCTTATTCGCTGAGGCGAGCCCTCTTGTCCAGGCCGCGAGAACACGGATGTTCGAAGCAGGCTTTGGGCGAAGCCATGGATAGCGGAGGCCAAAGGCTCATCGGCGCGTACCGTTGGACAAGAGGATGAGCCGAAGGTACCCGACGTTAGTCGGGCGAATAAGCGGGGGGGGGGCCTTTCTTTTGGTGACTTTTCTTTGGCCACGCAAAGACAAGTCACTCGCCCCGACCCGAAGGACGGGCGAAGCCCCGTCGAGGGCAGAGCCCTCGCGTCCTGCATGGCGAAGCAGCGCCACCATATCAACGTCGCGAACGTCCGATTACGCTTCGCTAATCAGACCTATAGAGAAGCCAACCGCTGACGCCGGATAACAAAAGGGAGCCTAGCAGGCTCCCTTTCCTCAGACACGGTCAATGGCATGTGACCCATGCCGCCCCTTATCGATTGGTCGCGGCCTTCATCCCTTCCACAAACTCCTTCAGACGAGTGAGCATATGCTCCGGGTTCTGGTGGTGGGTCTCGATAATCTTCACCACGGCGGAGCCGGAGATGGCACCGGCGGCGCCAGCAGCGATGGCTTCACGCACCTGGGCCGGTTCGCTGATGCCAAAGCCGAGCAGGGCAGGGGGAGCGTTGAACTCGCGCAAGGTATTGATGAGACCTTCCACCGGCATGCCAGCCTTGGTCTCGGCACCGGTCACGCCGGCTCGGCTCACCAGATAGGTGTAACCATTGCCGAGCTCCGCCACCTGTTTCAGGGTCTCGGCGTCGCCATTGGGCGGGGCGATAAAGATGCTGTCGATGCCGAACTTGTCGGCGGCCGCCTTGTAGGGGGCGCACATCTGCACCGGCACGTCGGCGACCAGCACCGAATCCACGCCCGCCTGCTGGCACTTCTCGTAGAAGCCGTCAATTTTGCGCACATAGACTAGGTTGGCGTAGACCAAGAGGCCAATGGGCAGCTGCGGGTACTTGGCACGGATGCGGCCGAGCAGCTCGAAGCAGTCGTCTGGGGTAGTGTGACTGGCAAAGGCGCGCAGGGCGGCGCCCTGAATGGTGGGGCCATCCGCCACCGGATCGGAGAAGGGAATGCCGAGCTCGAGGGCATCGGCGCCCCCTACGACCAGCGCATCGACGATGGCCAGGGAGAGTTCAGGTGTGGGGTCACCCAGCATCACGAACGGCACAAAGGCGCCCTGATTGGCTTCATCCAGACGGGAGAAGAGTTGTGCGTAACGGTTCATGACAAGGTTCCTTCTTTTTCAAAGATGTCGGCAACGGTGAAGATATCTTTGTCGCCACGGCCGGAGAGGTTGACGATGAGCACCTGCTCTTTTTCCGGTTCACTGCGGGCCATCTTGAGGGCGTGGGCCAGCGCGTGGGAGGACTCCAGCGCCGGGATGATCCCTTCGGATTTGGCCAGCTCCTGGAAGGCGTCCAGCGCCTCCTTGTCGGTCACCGAGGGGTACTCGGCGCGGCCGATGGCGGCCAGGTGTGCGTGCTGCGGGCCGACGGAGGGGAAATCCAGCCCTGCCGAGACGGAGTAGGACTCCTGGATCTGACCCTGATTGTCCTGCATCAGGTAGGAGTGCATGCCAAAGAAGACCCCCTTGCTGCCGTGCCCCAGCGGCGCGCCGTGCTCGCCACTCTCGATGCCGTGACCACCGGGCTCGACGCCGATGAGGCGCACCGACGGCTCATCGATAAAGTCGGCAAACATGCCGATGGCATTCGAGCCGCCGCCGACGCAGGCGATCACCGCATCGGGCAGCCGCTCTTCCTTCTCGAAGCACTGGGCTTTGGCCTCTTCGCCGATCATCTTCTGGAACTCCCGCACGATAGTGGGGAAGGGGTGTGGGCCGGCGGCGGTGCCGAGCAGGTAGTGGGCCGACTCGTAGTTGGCAGCCCAGTCGCGCAGCGCCTCGTTGCAGGCATCTTTGAGGGTGCTGGAGCCCGAATGCACCGGAATGATGGTGGCGCCCATCAGCTTCATGCGAAATACGTTGGGCTTCTGGCGCTCGCAATCCTTGGCGCCCATATAGACCCGGCACTTGAGGCCGAGCAGGGCGCAGGCCAGCGCAGTGGCCACGCCATGCTGACCAGCCCCGGTCTCGGCAATGATCTCGCTCTTGCCCATCCGCTTGGCCAGCAGCGCCTGACCCAGCACCTGGTTGGTCTTGTGGGCGCCGCCGTGCAGCAGGTCTTCACGCTTCAGATAGAGGCGGGTCTTGGTACCCTTGGTCAGATTGCGGGTCAGGGTGAGCGGGGTCGGGCGACCGGCATACTCGGTCAGCAGGGTCTGAAACTCGGCGATAAAGGCCGGATCATCCTTGGCATCGACGAAGGCCTTCTCCAGCTGGAGCAGGGCGGGGATGAGGATCTGGGGCACGTACATGCCGCCAAATTCACCAAAAAACGGGTTGAGCAGGGTCATGGTTTCTTCCTTATACCTTGAGTCGAAAACGGAACATCAATTACGAAACAGTAATTCAGTGGCGGCCTCACAGGGCTGCTTACAGTTGGCGCAGGGCGGCAAACGCGGTCGCCAGCTTGTGTGCATCCTTCTGGCCCGGGGCACTCTCTACCCCGGAGTTGAAATCAAGGCCGAGGCAGCCGATCTGGGCCGCTTGCAGGGCGTTGTCGGGGTTGAGGCCGCCCGCCAGCATCAGCTTGGCTTTATCGAGATGGGCCAGCAGGGCCCAGTCGAACGCCTGACCGGTGCCGCCGCTCTGGCTGCCTACTTTGGTATCCAGCAGCAGCCGATCGGCCGGGTAGTCGAGAGCGGGCAGCGGTTCGCCACTTGTGACTCCAACTGCCTTCCAGATCTGGCAGCCAGCCGGCAGCAGGGGACGCAGGCTCTCGATATAGGCGGCGTCTTCATCCCCGTGCAGCTGCACCGCGGCGAGCCCCAGCGCCTCCACCGTCTTGACGAGGGTGGCGGGCTGGGCGTTGCGAAATACCCCGACGTAAGAGAGCGGCGCGCCCGTCATCACGGCGCGGGCGGCGGGGATGTCCACGTAGCGCGGGCTTTTGGCCACAAAGATAAGACCGCCAAATACCGCGCCCGCCTGATGGGCCGCAGCGGCGTCTTCGGCGCGGGTGAGGCCGCACACCTTGTTCTGGCCCAGAGTGAGCTTGCGCACCGCAGCCTCCAGATCCGGCTCGGCCATCAGCGATGAGCCCACCAGGAAGCCCTTGGCATGGTGGCGCAGATCCGCCACCTGGGCGCGGTGGTTGATGCCGGATTCGCTGATCACCACCCGATCGCTCGGAATATCTTTAGCCAGCTGTTTGGTGCGGTTGAGATCCACGCTCAAATCCCGCAGGTCCCGGTTGTTGATGCCAATCACCGGCGCCCCCAGCGCGATGGCGCGGGTCAGCTCCTCCTCGTTGCTTACCTCGGTGAGCACGCCAAGGCCCAGCTCTTTGGCCACCGCGAACAGGGCGCGATACCCCTCGTCGGTGAGCACCGAGAGCATCAGCAGGATGGCGTCCGCCTGATAGTGGCGGGCCAGATAGACCTGATAGGGGTCAATCATGAAATCCTTGCAAAGCACCGGCTGCTGAACACGGCTGCGTACGCGAGGCAGGAAGGCGAAATCCCCCTGAAAGAACTTCTCGTCGGTCAGCACCGAGATGGCGGTGGCGTATTTGCCATAGATGTCGGCGATGGCCTCCGGGCTGAAATCATCGCGGATCAAGCCTTTGGAGGGGGAGGCCTTCTTGCACTCCAGAATAAAGCGGGTGGAGCCCGCCTTGAGCGCGCCGACGAAATCCCGATCGCTTGGGGTCAGCGCGCTCTGGAAGCTCTCCAGTGGCTGGGCCAGCTTGCGGGCGGCAACCCACTCCTGCTTGGCCGCCACGATTTTGCCGAGAATGGTCTGGCTGATGGAGGCCATGTTCAGAAAAGCATGGGGGGCAATAAGGTCTGACATCTCGTTATCCTTGCGAAGCTGGTTATTGCCGGTTGGGCGTTCTGAATGACTGCTGTGCAGAGTTGTGGCTGACATCATGCCTCCTGATGACTCAAGGTGGCCAGCCGAGCGGCGAGCTCCGCCGTCTTGCCGCTTGCCAGCACCGCCAGCACCTCGGCCGCCGCGCTCTTGAGATCCTTCGCCTTGTCTGCCATCAGCAGCAGCGGCGCCACGTTGGCGGCGATGGCGGCGTTGTGGGCCGGGGTACCACGCCCTTCCAGAATGGCGGCGGTGATGGCGCGGTTCTCTTCAGGCTCTCCCCCCTGAATGGCGCTGACCGGATAGGTCTCCAGGCCAAAGTCAGCCGGGGTTAACAGAAACTCGCGGATCTCGCCGTCACGGATCTGGGCCACCTGGGTCGGGCCGTGGATGGCAATCTCGTCAAGGCCGGCGCCGTGCACCACCATACCGGTTTTCAGCCCCAGAGCCAGCAGGGTTTCGGCGATGGGGCGTACCAGCTCCGGGGCATAGACCCCCATCAGCTGATAGGTGGGGCGAGCGGGGTTGATGAGCGGCCCCAGCACATTGAACAGGGTGCGGGTCTTGAGGGCTTGGCGCACCGGCATGGCATGGCGCACCCCGGCGTGATACTGGGGGGCGAACAGGAAGCAGATGCCAAGCTCGTCCAGGCAGCGGCGCGCCTGCGCCGGGCTCATGTCGAGCTTGATGCCCATTTTGTCGAGCAGATCGCTCGAACCAGACTTGCTCGAGACCGAGCGGTTGCCGTGTTTGGCCACTTTCAGGCCGCAGGCGGCAGCGACCAGTGCCGAGGTGGTGGAGACGTTGATGGTGTTGAGGCCATCGCCCCCGGTGCCGACGATGTCGCAAAATTCATAGTCCGGACGCGGGAAGTCGCGCGCTTCTGCCAAGAGTGCCTCGGCGGCGCCGGCGATCTCCTCCGGGGTCTCCCCCTTGATCTTGAGGGCGGTCAACAGACTGGCGAGCACGATGGGATCCACTTCGCCACGTACCACCTGGCCGAAGGCGTCGCGGGTACTTTCACGGCTCAGAGACTGACCCTGATAGAGGGTGTTGAGATGATGATGCATGTTGGTCTCCTTACCGCACACTGCTTTCTGGACGGGTGATGTGGGCGAGCGCCTGAGTCAGCAGACGGGCCCCTTCCGAGGTCATGATGGATTCCGGGTGGAACTGGAAGCCCAGCACCCGCTCATCCTGCTGCTCGATGGCCATGGGCATGCCCTGATAGTGGGCAATCACCGTCAGCTCTTCCGGTACATAGGTGGCGACCAGCGAGTGGTAGCGGGCCACCGGCAGCGGGCTCGGTAGACCGGCGAAGGCGCCGTGGCCGGTGTGCTCAATCAGGGAGCGCTTGCCGTGGACGATCTCGCCCGCCGCGCCGACGGTGCCACCGTAGGCTTCGCACAGGGCCTGATGGCCGAGACAGATACCGAGGATGGGCACCTGACCACGGGCCAGCTTGATAAGGTCGATGAGGCAACCTGCCTCGTGGGGGGCGCCCGGCCCCGGCGAGAGCACCAGCACGGCATCCCCTTCGCAGGCGGCAATCTCGCTCATGATGCGGCTCGCCGGCAGGCTGTTGCGGTAGATCCGTACCGGATAGCCGAGGGAGCGGAACTGATCGACGAGGTTGTAGGTAAAGGAGTCGAAGTTGTCGAGCAGGAAGATGTTAGTCATGGCTCACGTCCTTATGTTGCTCCTGCTGGGCGCTCAGGGCTTGCAGGGAGGTGCCATGGCTGGCGGCGATGGCGGCCAGCACGGCCGCCGCCTTGGCGCGGGTCTCGTCCGCCTCGGCCTGGGGTTTGGAGTCATAGACCACCCCGGCACCGGCCTGCACATGGGCCACGCCATCTTTGACAAAGGCGGAGCGAATGACGATGCAGGTATCCATCTCGCCAGCGCCGTTGATGTAGCCGACCGCGCCGCCGTAGCTGCCGCGGCGCTTGCCTTCCACCATGCGAATCAGCTCGCTGGCGCGGATCTTCGGCGCGCCGGTGAGGGTGCCCATGTTCATGCAGGCCTGATAGGCGTGCAGGGCGTCAAGGTCGGAGCGCAGGGTGCCGACCACCTTGGAGACCAGGTGCATCACGTGGCTGTAGCGATCCACTTTCAGCAGCTCCTTGACGTAGCGGGTGCCCGGCTCCGAGATGCGGGCGATGTCGTTGCGGCCCAGATCCACCAGCATCAGGTGCTCGGCCACCTCTTTCTCGTCCTGACGCAATTCCAGCTCGATGCGGCCGTCGAGATCCCGGTTGATGCTGCCATCGGGGTTGAAGCCGCGGCGGCGGGTACCGGCGATGGGGTACATCTCCACGTCGCGGCTGGTGGCGCAGAATTTCACCGCGCTCTCCGGCGAGGCGCCAAACAGGGTGAAGCCCTCGTCCTGCACGTAGAACATGTAGGGGCTGGGGTTGGTCTGCTTGAGGCGGCGATAGGCGGCGACGGGGCTGGGGCAGGGGAGGGAGAAGCAGCGGGACGGTACCACCTGGAAGATGTCACCGCGGCGAATGAAGCCCTTGAGCTTCTCCACCTCGGCGCAGAACTGCTTGTCGCTCTTGTCCACGCTCATGCCGCCGGCGAGGGCCGGGGTGGCCGGAGCCTGCGCAGGGGCTTGCTGGCAGGCGTGCTTGAACTGGACGAGGCGCTCGCTCAGGCGGTGGTATCTGTCTTCCACCCGGCTCTCGTCGCTGTCGCCGCCGAAGATGCAGGCGAGCAGCGCAGTGGAACGCGCGATGTGGTCGATGGTGATCAGGGTCTCGGCCACGTAGAAGCAGTAGTCGGGGCAGTCGTTGCTCCCCTCCGGTACCTCTGGCAGATCCTCGAAGGAGGCGATGAGGTCGTAGGCGAAGCTGCCGGCCATAAACAGGGCCTCGCTGTTCGCGCTAGCGTCAAGAGGGCCGAGCTTGCAATCAAGCTCCCGCTGCAGGGTGCGCAGCACGTCCAGCACGCTGATCCCCTTGAGACGGCTGTCTTCATCCTGCTCCCGATCGGATGCCGGGAAGTCGAGCTGCAACTCTCCGGCCACCATGCTCTGGGCAACGGCGGCGGGCAGACGCTCGGCCAGCAGGCTCTGCAGCTGGGCGCCGTTGTCGTTCAGGCTGCGCACCCGCACGGTGCGGCCACGGCACTCGATGCGCAGGCAGGCGTCCACCAGCAGCAGGCTCTGTTTGCCGGCCTTGGAGTCGATCTCGACCGATTCGAGCAGCAGGTTGTTGGGGCGACCCTGGCAAAGCTCGCTGTAGAGTGCCAGCGGATCGGCCACGTAGGGGGCGTTGAGGGTGAGGGTATCGAATTCACCCAGAGGAAGGCGATGGCTGGCTGTCATAGTGCGTTCCCTTGCGTGTGATGCTGTTTACCGATGTTCATGACGTTGAATTCCTTGAAAATTTAATGGGTCTGGGGTGGCTGGTTCAGGGGCGCCATCGCCAGGTCAGGTTGCTTGTCTGAATTCTCGGTTTCATCACAGGTCCATTTGCCGGATAATAAAAAAGCCCGCTGGGGTCAGCGGGCTTTTTCTTTGGGTTCTTTATTTGCTGTCAGATTTACAGGTACAGCAACGACCACACGCCCGCATGTCAGGGAGTGTGCCACCACCAGATGGTCAGGATGGAAGTCGTTTGCATGATAAAGTCCTGTAAAAAGATGTTTGCAATGAAGTGCCTACAGAAAACGATAAAGCCGCGGCCAAGTCAAGTCGCTTTTTAGCCTTCTTTCACCGAATGTGTACCCATGGTGACCTGACCACGAGAGCGGAATAATCTGATGAGATTCGATCTACACTGCCATACCACGGCCTCGGATGGCGTGCTGAGCCCAGCCGAACTGGTGCGCCGCGCCGCCGCCCAAGGGGTCGAAGTGTTAGCAGTCACTGACCACGATACCCTTGCCGGGCTTGATGAGGTGCGCCGCACCATCGACGCCGAGCAACTGCCGCTGCGGCTGGTGAGCGGGGTCGAGATCTCCACCGGCTGGGAGCATCACGAAATTCATATCGTGGCGCTGGGGGTGGATGAAAAAAATCCGCAGCTGGTGGCGTTTCTGGCCGGCCAGCTGGCCCGTCGGGAGGCGCGCGCCCAGGAAATAGGGCGTCGTCTGGAGAAGTGCCAGCTCTCCGGCACCTATGAAGAGGCCAAGCAGCTGGCCGGCGACGCCGCCGTCACTCGGGCCCACTTTGCCCGGGTGCTGATGGCGCGCGGGGTAGCCGATACCATGCAGAAGGTCTTCAAAAAGTACCTGAGCCGGGGCAACAAGGGCTATGCTCCGGCCGAGTGGCCCGAAATGGGCGAAGCGATCAGCGCCATTCACACCGCTGGCGGTCTGGCGGTGCTGGCCCACCCGAGCCGTTATGATCTCACCGCCAAGTGGATCAAGCGGCTGCTGGTGGCCTTCAAGGCGGCCGGTGGTGATGCCATGGAGGTTTCGCTGCCCCAGCAGAGCCCGCAGGAGCGGGCGAATCTCGGCCAGTGGGCCAAGGAGCACGACCTCTACATCTCGGTGGGATCGGATTTTCACTTCCCCTCCAACTGGACCGAGCTGGGGCGCCACCTCTGGTTGCCCAAGGAGGGCACGCCGCTCTGGCTGGCCCATCCCGGCCACTTCGGCCTGAGCGCCGAGCAGCACGCCGCCCTGCTGGCCAGCCGTTGATAGGCGCCGGCGGGCGTCAAACAGATTAAGATAGTGTCGTGGAGCCTGGCTCCACGACCATCAAGCGGGCAGGCATTGCCGCCCCCATTGCGAGAACGAGTCATGAGTCAGCACTTTTACGTACATCCGGAAAACCCCCAGGCCCGTCTGATCAGCCAGGCGGTACAGATCATTCAGAACGGCGGCGTCATCGTCTATCCCACCGACTCGGGCTATGCGCTGGGTTGCCAGATGGGCGACAAGGGCGCGCTGGAGCGCATCTGCCGCATCCGCCGCATCGATCCCAACCACGACTTCACCCTGGTGTGCCGCGATCTCTCCGAGATCTCCACCTATGCCAAGGTGGACAACACGGCGTTTCGCCTGATCAAGAACAACACACCCGGCCCCTACACCTTCATCTTCAAGGCCACCAAGGAGGTGCCGCGCCGCCTGATGAACGAGAAGAAGAAGACCATCGGCATCCGGGTGCCGGACAACAAGATTGCCCAGGCGCTGCTGGAAGCGCTCGGCGAGCCGCTGCTCTCCACCACCCTGATCCTGCCGGAATCTGACATGGCGGAGTTCGACCCGGAGGAGATCTTCGACAAGCTGGGCAAACAGCTGGATCTGGTGGTCAACGGCGGTTATCTGGGCGAGCAGCCCACTACCGTGGTGGACTTCTCCGACGACGAGCCTGTGCTGCGCCGGCGTGGTGCCGGGGACCTGACTCCGTTTGAGTGATACTGCCGATCCTGTGCCGGTGACGACCACGCCCATGGCGGGCGAGAGGGGGACGAACCCGGCGGGGGAAGCCATTCTCCCCCAGGCCGTCCCGTCTCCCATCGCCCGGGTGCTGGGGCAGCCCTATCACGAGCTGCCCCAGGATTTGTTCATCCCGCCCGATGCGCTGGAGGTGTTTCTCGATACCTTCGAGGGGCCGCTTGATCTGTTGCTCTACCTCATCCGGCGCCAGCAGCTCGACATCCTCAACCTGCCGATCCTGCAGATCACCGCCCAGTACATGGAGTACGTGGAGCTGATGCAGGGCCTCAATCTGGAGCTGGCGGCCGAATACCTGCTGATGGCGGCCTGGCTGGCGGAGATAAAATCCCGTCTGCTGCTGCCCAAGGCGCCTGAGCTGGAAGATGAGGAGGAGGGGGAAGACCCCCGCGTCACCCTCATCCGCCGGCTGCAGGAGTACGAGCGCTACAAGGTGGGGGCGGAGCGGGTCAACGAGTTGCCGCGGCTGGAGCGGGAGATCTTCATCGCCACCGCCCTGCCGCCGGATTTTGGCGATCTCAAACCATTGACGCCCGATGTTTCGCTGGTTGAGCTCGCCCTTTACATGCAAAGTGTGGTAAAACGCGCGACTCATTTTGAACATCACCAGATCCGCCGTGAGCAGATCCCGACCCGGGTGCGCATGGCGGAGATCCTTGCCATGCTCTCGCTGGGCCAGACCCTGCGCCTGGATCGGGTGCTGCGCGCCGAAGAGGGGCGCATGGGGGTGTTGGTGACGTTTCTGGCCTTGCTGGAGCTCTGCAAGGAGCAGCTGATCTGGATCCTGCAGGCGGAACCGCTGGGGCCGATCCACTTTGCCCTGGCCGGCCAGCATGAGGAGAGCGAGCGTGGCGCTGCCCACTGAACGGTTGAAGAGGCCGATGTTGCGAGGAGCGGACCATGGCGCTGCCGGCTGAACGACTCAAGACGCTGATCGAGGCGGCACTGTTCGTCGCCGGACGCCCGCTCAACGTCAGCGAGCTCAAGAGCAGCGTACTGGCGGACTACCCGGTCACCAGCCGCTACGTCCAGCTGTTGCTGGCGGAGCTCAGACAGGATTACAGCGAACGGGGGGTGGAGCTCAAGGAGGTCGCCTCCGGCTGGCGCTTTCAGGCCCGTCAGGAGTACGCCGAGGAGCTCTCCAGGCTCTGGAGCGAGCGGGCCCCCCGTTATTCGCGCGCCGTGATGGAGACGCTGACGCTGATCGCCTATCGTCAGCCCATCACCCGGGCCGAGATCGAAGCCATCCGCGGGGTGGCGGTCTCGAGCCAGATAGTGAATACCCTGAAAGAACGTGGCTGGGTGCGCAGCATCGGTCACAAGGAGGTGGTGGGCCGCCCGGAGCTGCTCGCCACCACCCGAGAATTTCTGGATTATTTTAATCTGCAGAGTCTGGAGCAGCTCCCCGAGCTTGATCCCGAACTGCAACCCTCGTTGTCCACGCTGACATTGGCAGCTGCGGGCAGCGATCAACAATCAGGTAACCCCGATGAGTGAAAAACTGCAAAAAGTGTTGGCCCGCGCGGGTCACGGCTCCCGTCGTGAGATGGAGGCCCTGATCACCGCAGGTCGGGTCAGTGTGGATGGCAAGGTCGCCACACTGGGGGATCGCGTCGAAGTGAACGCCGTGATCCGGGTGGATGGTCACCAGATCAAGACCCGTGCCGCAGAGGAAGTGATCTGCCGCGTGCTGGCTTACCACAAGCCGGAAGGGGAGATGTGTACCCGTCACGATCCGGAAGGTCGTCCCACCGTGTTTGATCGTCTGCCCAAGATGGAAGGGGCCCGCTGGATCGCGGTCGGCCGTCTCGACGTCAACACCTCAGGTCTCTTGCTGTTCACCACCGACGGTGAACTGGCCAACCGGCTGATGCACCCGAGCCACGAAGTGGAGCGGGAATACGCGGTGCGGGTCTTTGGCGAGATCACCGAAGCCATGCTGCAGCGCCTGCGCAAGGGCGTGCAGCTGGAAGACGGCATGGCCAAGTTCAACAAGATCAAGCCGGCCGGCGGCGAGGGTCTGAACCAGTGGTTCAACGTCACCCTGACCGAGGGTCGCAACCGTGAAGTGCGCCGCCTGTGGGAATCCCAGGAAGTGCAGGTGAGCCGCCTGATGCGCATCCGCTACGGCGACGTGCAGCTGGATCGCGGCATCCCGCGTGGTGGCTGGCAGGAGCTGAAACTGCCCGAGGTGAACTACCTGCGTGGCCTGGTCAACTTGCCCAACGAGACCGAGTCCAAGGTCGATCTGCAGCAGGATGGCAAAACCAGTCGTCACAAGCAGGCCGCCCAGATCCGTCGCGCCGTCAAGCGCCACAAGGAGATGCAGGGCAAGGAGCCGCGCGCCCGTGCCACTACGGCTCGTCGCAAGCCGACCTCCTCCACCCGCAACTCGGGTACCGGCAGCAAGTAAGCGCTGCGTGGCCGCAAGGCCGCACTGCAACAGGCCCGCCTCTTCGGCGGGCCTTTTCGTTGGCGCCTTTTGAGTTTGTTATTGTTCGAGCGAGCGTAATGCTGAATTAATGGGGCCGGGCAGGCGACTGGCAGGGGCGGGGATGGTTGCTCGGCACGGGCGGGCTTGTTAGCCTTCCCGCACTGACACAGGAGATAATAATGAGCAAGGTACTTGATGAGCTGCTGGCGTTGCTGGCGCTCGAAAAAATCGAGGAGGGCCTGTTTCGGGGCCAGAGCCAGGATCTCGGTCTGCGGGCCGTGTTTGGCGGACAGGTAATGGGGCAGGCCTTGTCAGCCGCCAAGCAGACGGTGGCAAGCGATCGCCAGGTGCACAGCTTCCACTCCTACTTTCTGCGCCCCGGCGATGCCAACCGTCCCATCGTCTACGACGTGGAGAACATCCGCGACGGCCAGACCGTCTCCACCCGCCGGGTCAAGGCCATTCAGGGCGGCAAGCCCATCTTCTATCTCAACGCCTCCTTCCAGGTCGAGGCGGACGGCTTTGAACACCAGATCGCCATGCCGGCGGGGATCACGCCGCCCGAGCAGCTCAAGAGCGAGCTGGAGCTGGTGCGCCCCTACGAGCAGCAGATCCCGCCCGCCCTGCGCGACAAGATCATGTGCGAGAAGCCCATCGAAATTCGCCCGGTGACCCTGGTCGACCCGATCCGCCCCGACGTGCACGAGCCGCTGCGCCACGTCTGGTTCAAGGCCAATGGCCAGATGCCGGACGATCAGCGGGTGCACAAGTACCTGCTGGCCTATGCCTCTGACTTCCACTTCCTGTTCACCGCCCTGCAGCCCCACGGCGTGTCGTACTGGGAGCCGGACATGCAGGTGGCCACCATCGATCACTCCATGTGGTTCCATCGGGACTTCCGGCTGGACGACTGGCTGCTCTACGTGGTGGACAGCCCGAGCGCCAGCGCCGGTCGTGGCCTGGTGCGCGGCCAGTTCTTCACCCGCGATGGGGTGCTGGTGGCGAGCACGGCGCAGGAAGGGGTGATCCGCCGTCGCGGTTGAGCAGCGCTGAGCGCCAACAAAAAACGGGAGCCGATGGCTCCCGTTTTTTTATCTGCTTGCTCTATCAGGCCGCATCTTGCTCGGCGCTGAGCGCTGGCTCGCCGCTCTGGGCGAAACGGTCGGCCCACAGGGCAATCACGCCGTCGCCGGTGACGTTGCAGGCGGTGCCGAAGCTGTCCTGGGCCAGGTAGAGGGCGATCATCAGGGCGATGGAGGCCTCACCGAACCCCAGCATGGAGGTGAGCAGACCCAGCGCGGACATGACGCCGCCACCCGGGGCACCCGGCGCGGCGATCATGATGACACCCAGCATCATGATGAAGGGCAGCATGGTGTCTATGCCCGGAATGGCCAGATGCTCGGAGAGGAACATCACCGCGGTGGCGCAGGTCACCAGCGTGATGGTGGAGCCACACAGGTGAATGGTGGCGCACAGCGGCACGGTGAAGTTGGCGATGCCGTCGCTCACGCCGTTGTTCTTGCTGGCCTGCAGGGCGACCGGGATGGTGGCGGCGCTGGACATGGTGCCGAGGGCGGTGAAGTAGGCCGGCAGCATGTTCTTGATGAGCTGGGCCGGGGAGCGGCCCAGGGCCAGACCGGTGCCGACGAACAGCACGGAGAGCCAGAGCCAGTGCATCACGATGGCCATCACCAGCACCACGCCGAAGGTCTTCAGGGTGGCGAATACGGTGCCTTCCACCGTCATCTCGACGAAGACGCCGGCGATGTAGAACGGCAGCAGCGGGATGATCACCTTGGCCAGCAGGCGGTCGATGATGTCACGACCCTGATCGGCGACCCGGCGCAGATCGGTGGCCTGGGTGGCGCTGATGCCGATGCCGAACACGAAGGCGGCGGCCAGCGCCGACATCACCCCGAACAGCGGCGGGATCTCCAGGTTGATGTAGGAGGCGAGCTTGATGGCGCTCTCGGCGGTGGGCTCGGCGGCGGTGGTCAGGCGTGGGATCAGGTTGCTGGCCACGGTAAAGGCGAACAGGCCCGCCAGTATGGTGGAGCAGTAGGAGAGGGCGACCGTCTTGCCCAGCAGCTTGCCGGAGTTCTTCGGCAGGCTGGCGATGCCGCTCATGATGAAAAACAGGATGATGAGCGGAATGGTGAAGGTGATCAGCTGACCTATGACTGTCTTGGCCGTAAACAGCACGCGTGCGACCCATTCCGGGGCGTAGAGACCGAGCAAGAGACCGGCGAGGATGCCGGCAACCAGTTTGAGGACAAGTTTCATAAGTAAATCCAGGTGTTAGTGTCTGATTTGTTATTTAATTTTGATTTTAATGCCGCTTTTTAACACAAAATCCGCATCATGTCTGTCGTGTGTGCGTTAATGTCGAGTTAAATATTGTTAAATGTGATCATGGTGGTGATAGTCACTGGCGAGGTGAGCGCGAGGTGCGGTGGGTGATTAATTTGGCGCGGCCCTTCAGGCGCGGATCAGCAGGGCGTGCAGCCAGCGGCCATCCGCCTGCTCGCTCTCCCAACACTGCTGCAGTTGCAGCGGCAGCGGGGCGATGAGCTGGCGCAGGCCATCCTCATCGAGCTGGGTTTGGGAGAGGAGCGCTTGGGCTGCGGGAGCACCAGGAGTGCTGCCGGTGGCAGCGAGCTGGCCACTGGGGTGAGGAAAGGCGCAGTAGAGCGGCCCGGCGGGCTTGAGCAGGCCGGCCAGATGGGCCAGCGCGTCGCTGAGTTCGTCTGGCGCGATCGCCGGCAAGGCTCCACGCGCCCAGATGCCGTCATAGGGCACCACGCTATGCAACTGCTCGATGCGGCAGACCCGCACCGGCTGGCCGCTGCGCCGCGAGGCGATCCTGGCCTGTGCCAGACGGGCATCGAAGGCCGTCACCACCAGACCCTGCTGGCGAAAGAAGCAGAGATCATCGCCTTCGCCGCAGCCCGCCTCCAGCAGGTGGGCGCCGGGGGGGAGCTGCTCCAGAAACGATTGGCGCGCCGCTGACCATGGGTCGGCTGAGAGCGTGGTAGCAGATGCTGGAGGGCAAGAGGGAGACGAACGGGACATGGCGGGCACCTTGGTTCGGGGGGCGCAACTCAATTTCGGGGGCGTGACTATAGCAAACTTGAACCAATTTGGCGCCGGGGCGCCAAAGGGATAATAGGAGGAGATGGAAGGGAGTGAGGGTTGTCTGCACCGGGCCAAGGCCGCCAGTGTTCGGCCTTGCTGGCTCAGGGGCGACGAGCGGCCGGGCCGGTTGGCAGGGCGATCAGGGCGAACAGGCTGTCCAGCAGGAAGTCGGCCTCCTGGCGCAGATCGATGCGCTCCGGAAAGTGCAGCCAGTTGATGATGTAGCCGTCCAGGGTGCAGTGCAGCAGGGTAGCGGCTCGCTGCAGGTCCAGCCCCTGCGGCAGTTGGCCGAGGCGTACCGAATTGCCCAGAGTGATCTCGAGATCCCGGAAGAAGTTGCTGGACTGGCTGCGCATGTGCTCGCGCAAGGAGATGGCTTCCCCCTCCAGCGACTCCAGGTTGAACATGATGGTGAACATCTGCTGATGGGCCGGGTTGGTGCAGATTTTGACCAGCACCTCCTTGAGGAAGGTGCGCAGCTTGCCGAGGGGGTCGGGCTCCAGCTCGGAGACGCAAGCATCGAGCTGGTGGGAGAGGGGTTGGCACAGCTCCTCCCAGAGGGAGACGAACAGCTCTTCCTTGTTCTTGAAATGCCAGTAAATGGCGCCCCGGGTCAGCTCGGCAGCCCTGGCGATGTCGGTCAGGCTGGTCTTGGCCAGGCCGTGTGAGCAGAACAGATCCAGGGCCGTACTCATGATGTGGCAGCGGGTCTGCTGTGCCTCTTCTTTGGTTCTTCTGGCCATCTCTGCGTGCACCTTGTAAAAGTAAAAAAAGTCACTTACATACATTTATGAATGTATGTATATTGCCTCATCTTTCCGATTTTACCAACCGGGTCCTATAAACCCTGTGGTTATTCATTGATAGACAGAGGCTCAGGTTCTCCATGCATAAACATATTCTCGCACGTTCAGTCGGCCTTGCGCTGCTGGCGAGCGGTCTGCTGACCGCTTGCGGCGAACAGGGCAGTGCCCAGCAGGGGCCCGGTGTGATGCCGCCGGCCGCGGTGGATGTCGTCACCCTGCACACGGCGCCGCTGCAGCTCACCACCGAGCTGACCGGTCGCAGCGCCCCGCTGCGGGTCGCCGAGGTACGCCCCCAGGTGAGCGGCATCATTCTCAAGCGTCTCTTTACCGAGGGCAGCGACGTCAAGGCCGGCCAGCTGCTGTACCAGATCGACCCCGCCGTTTATCAGGCCGCGGTGGCCAGTGCCAAGGCCAACCTGGCCAAGGCGCAGGCCAACGAGCAGAGCGCCCGCCTCAAGGCCAAGCGCTATGCCGAGCTGGTGAAGGTGAAGGCCATCAGCAGCCAGGAGTATGACGACGCCGATGCGGCCTGGAAGCAGCAGCTGGCCGAAATCGGTGCCGCCAAGGCGGCGCTGCAGACCGCCAACATCAACCTGGCCTACACCCGCATCACGGCGCCCATCAGCGGCCGCATCGGCAAGTCCGCGGTGACCGAGGGTGCACTGGTGACGGCCCAGCAGGCTGACAGCCTCACCTCCATCCAGCAGCTCGATCCCATGTATGTGGACGTGCGCCAGTCCACCGCCGATCTGCTGCGCCTCAAGCGCCAGGTGGCGGCCGGCAAGCTGACCCAGGACGAGCAGAAAGGTGCCCGGGTGAGCTTCCAGCTGGAAGATGGCTCCACCTACGGCGAAGAGGGCTCGCTGCAGTTCTCCGACGTGACCGTGGATGAGACCACCGGCATGGTGACCCTGCGGGTGATTGTCCCCAACCCTCATCAGCTGCTGCTGCCGGGCATGTTCATGCGTGCCACCCTGCAGGAGGGCGAGCGCGCCGAAGGGCTGCTGGTGCCGCAGACCGCGGTGACCCGTACCCCGAAAGGCGGCGCCACCGTGATGGTAGTGACGGCGGACAACAAGGTGGAGCTGCGTGAAGTGCAGCTGGGCCGCATCGTCGGCAGTGACTGGGTGGTGGAATCCGGTCTCAAGGCGGGCGAACGGGTGATCGTCGCCGGCCTGCAAAAGGTAAAACCCGGGGTCGTCGTGGCACCTGCTGAACAGAGTGCCGCTGCGCAGTCTGCCCATGCGCCGGCCAATGCCCCGGCCAACAAGTAGGATGGAGTAGTCGCCTCATGGCACGATTTTTCATAGACAGACCAATTTTCGCCTGGGTGATCGCCCTGGTGATCATGCTGGCGGGGAGCCTGGCCATCATCAAGCTGCCGGTCGCCCAGTACCCGAGCATTGCGCCGCCGGCGGTGGGCATTTCCGCCAGCTACCCGGGGGCTTCCGCCAAGACGGTGGAAGACTCGGTGACCCAGATCATCGAGCAGAACATGACCGGGCTGGATCACCTGCTCTACATGTCCTCCCAGTCGGACTCCTCCGGGCGGGTATCGGTCACCCTCACCTTCCAGCCGGGGACCGACCCCGACATCGCCCAGGTGCAGGTGCAGAACAAGCTGCAGCAAGCCATGTCGCTGTTGCCGCAAGAGGTGCAACAGCAGGGGATCCGGGTCCAGAAGACCTCCAGCAGCTTCCTGATGGTGGCCGCCTTTATCTCCAAAGATGGCGCCATGAGCAACGATGACCTGGCCGACTACGTGGTGGCCAACATCAAGGAGCCGCTCAGTCGTCTGGACGGGGTAGGGGACATCACCCTGTTCGGCAGCCAGTACTCCATGCGGGTCTGGCTCGATCCCAACAAGCTCAACCGGGTGCAGATGACCCCGGGTGACGTGCAGGCCGCCATCAAGGCGCAAAATACCCAGGTGGCCTTCGGCAAGCTGGGGGGCACCCCGGCGGTGACCGATCAGCAGTTCACCGCCACCATCATGGGGCAGACCCGGCTCTCCACCGTGGAGGAGTTCAACGACATCCTGCTGCGGGTGAACCAGGACGGCTCCAAAGTGCGTCTCAAAGACGTAGCCCGGGTCGAACTGGCCGGCGAAAGCTACGATGCCGAGGCGCTCTACAACGGTCAGTCGACCGCGGCGGTGGCCATCAAGCTGGCGACCGGTGCCAACGCGCTGGATACCGCCGAGAAGGTACGTGGCAAGCTGAATGAGCTCTCCACCTACTTCCCGGCCAACATGGCGATCGTCTACCCGTACGACACCACGCCGTTCGTGAAGATCTCCATCGAGGAGGTGGTACAGACCCTGGTGGAGGCGATCTTCCTGGTGTTCTGCGTGATGTATCTGTTCCTGCAGAACTTCCGCGCCACCCTGATCCCGACCATTGCGGTGCCCGTGGTGCTGCTGGGGACCTTCGGGGTCATGTCGGCGTTCGGCTTCTCCATCAACACCCTGACCATGTTCGGTCTGGTGCTGGCCATCGGCCTGTTGGTGGATGACGCCATCGTGGTGGTGGAGAACGTGGAGCGCCTGATGAGCGAGGAGGATCTCTCTCCACTCGAGGCGACCCGCAAATCGATGACCCAGATCACCGGCGCCCTGGTGGGGATCGCCCTGGTGCTCTCGGCGGTGTTCGTGCCGATGGCCTTCTTCGGCGGCTCGACCGGTGCCATCTATCGTCAGTTCTCCCTCACCATCGTCTCGGCCATGGTGCTGTCGGTGCTGGTGGCGTTGATCCTGACCCCGGCCCTGTGCGCCACCCTGCTCAAGCCCATCAAGCATGGCGAGTTCGGTGCCAAGCGCGGTTTCTTCGGCTGGTTCAACCGGGCCTTCGACGCCAGCGCCAACCGCTACCAGAGCGGCGTGCGCAAGGTGGTCAAGCAAGGTGTGCGCTACGGCATCATCTACGCCGCCATGCTGGCGGTACTGGCCATCCTGTTCATGCGCATGCCCACCTCCTTCCTGCCGGAAGAGGATCAGGGGGTCATCATGTCCATGGTGCAGCTGCCGGTCGGGGCGACCAAGCAGCGCACCGAGGTGGTGCTGGCCGACATGCGCGACTACTTCATGAAAAACGAGAAGGACAATGTCGACTCCGTGCTGACGGTGGCGGGTTTCAGCTTCGCCGGTAGCGGTCAGAACAGCGGCATGGCGTTCATCAAGCTGAAAGACTGGAAGGAGCGCAACACACCGGATCGCAGCGCCAATGCCATCATTGGCCGTGCCATGGGCTACCTGTTCAGCATCAAGGAAGCCCAGGTGTTCGCCTTCAACCTGCCTCCGATCCCGGAGCTGGGGACGGCGACCGGTTTTGACTTCTTCCTGCAGGATCGGGCCGGCGTGGGCCACGACAAGCTGATGGCGGCACGCAACCAGTTGCTTGGCATGGCGGCGCAGGATCCCAACCTGGTGCGGGTGCGCCCGAACGGGATGGAAGACACCCCCCAGCTCGACATCAAGATCGACTACGAGAAGGCGTTGGCGCAGGGGCTCTCCATCAGCGACATCAACAGCACGCTCTCCAGTGCCTGGGGCTCTGCCTATGTGAACGACTTTGTCGACAGAGGCCGGGTCAAGAAGGTTTACCTGCAGGCGGATGCCCCCTTCCGGATGAACCCGGAAGATCTCAAGCTCTGGTACGTGCGCAACAGCGCCGGTCAGATGGTGCCCTTCTCCGCCTTTGCCAGCACCGACTGGAGCTTCGGCTCGCCACGGCTGGAGCGTTACAACGGCGTACCGGCGATGGAGATCGTCGGGGAAGCGGCGCCGGGCAAGAGTACCGGTGACGCCATGGCCGCCATCGAGCAGATGGTGAAGCAGCTGCCGGAAGGCATCGGCATCGAGTGGACCGGTCTCTCCTATCAGGAGCGGCAGGCAGGTTCTCAGGCGCCGGCCCTGTACGCCATCTCCCTGCTGGTGGTGTTCCTCTGTCTGGCCGCCCTCTACGAGAGCTGGAGCATTCCGTTCTCGGTGATGCTGGTGGTGCCGCTCGGGGTGTTGGGGGCCATTGTGGCCGCCACCCTGCGCGGGCTGGAGAACGACGTCTACTTCCAGGTGGGCTTGCTCACCACCATAGGGCTGTCGGCCAAGAACGCGATACTTATCGTCGAGTTTGCCAAGGAGCTGTACGACAAGGGAATGGGCTTGGGTGAAGCAGTGGTTGAGGCTGCGCGTCTGCGTCTGCGTCCCATCCTGATGACCTCCCTCGCCTTTATCCTGGGTGTACTGCCGCTGGTGATCAGCTCGGGTGCCGGTGCCAGCAGCCGTAACGCCATCGGGACCGGCGTGATGGGGGGGATGATCAGTGCGACCGTGCTCGCCATCTTCTTCGTGCCGCTGTTCTTCGTGCTGGTGACTCGCCACTTCACCAAGCATAATTCACAGGAAGAGCAGGCTGCGCTTGCCAAGGAGACCCATCATGACTAAGACGCTGGTCGCCTTGGGCGTGACACTGCTGCTGGGGGCCTGTTCCATGGCCCCTGACTATCAAAGACCCGAATTGCCCCAAGGCGCCTCCTGGCAGAGCAATCAGACAGCAGGGGAGGCGGCCGTCTCCCCCTGGCAGCAACAGTTTCTCGACCCGACGCTGCAAAGGCTCATCGACACCGCACTGGAGAATAACCGCGATCTGCGGATCGCGGCTCTCAACATCGAGGCGTATGAAGCCAGGTACCGTATTCAGCGGGCGGCACAACTGCCGACCCTGGCAGCGAACGGCTCGGGCACCCGCCAGCAGGGATCCGACGATCTCAGCAGCACGGGGCAGGGGACTATCAGCAGCCAGTACGATGCCAATCTCGGCATCACCGCCTATGAGCTGGACCTGTTTGGCCGGATCCAGAGCCTCAAAGATCAGGCTCTGGAGACCTACCTTGCCGAGATTGAGACCCGGCGCAGCACCCAGATTGCACTGATAGCGTCGGTGGCCAATGCCTATCTCACCTTGCTGGCGGATCAGGAGTTGCTGGCGCTGAGCGAGGCGACCCTGTTGACCGAGCAGGAAAGTTATGGCCTGACCGAGCACAAGTACCGCCTGGGCGCGGCCTCAGAGATGGAGCTTGCCCAGGGGCGTACCGCACTGGAAAGCGCCCGGGTCAGCCTGGCCCAGTACCAACGCCAGGTGAAGCAGGATCGCAATGGTCTGGCACTGCTCCTTGGCACCCAGGTTCCTGTGCTGGACAGCCAGCCGGTGACCCTGGCCGAGGTAAAATTGGCGGCGATCCCGGTGGGCGCGCCTTCGAGCTTGCTGCAACAGCGCCCGGATATTCTGGCTGCCGAGCACAGTCTGAAGGCGGCCAATGCCAATATAGGCGCGGCGCGCGCCGCCTTCTTCCCCTCCATCTCGCTCACCGCGACGGCGGGGACGGCCAGCAACCAGCTGAGCGGCCTGTTTGACGGAGGAACCGGCACCTGGTCGTTTATCCCCCAGATCAACCTGCCCATCTTCGACGGTGGGAAACGTATCGCCGATCTTGATGTGGCTGAAGTGAGTACCCGGCAGGCGGTGGCGAGCTACGAGAAGAGCATCCAGACCGCCTTCAAGGAGGTTGCGGATACCCTCGGTGCCCAGGCGGACTATCAGCAGCAGTTGCAGGCACAGCAGGCTCTGGTCGAAGCCAACCAGACCTATTTCAAGCTGGCGGAGTTCCGTTATGAGCAAGGTGTGGACAGTTACCTGACCCGACTCGATGCCCAGCGTTCGTTGTTCAGTGCCAAGCAGGGCCTGATCAGCACCCGTCTGGCCCAGGTGACCAACCAAGTGGCGCTCTACAAGGCCATAGGTGGTGGTTGGCAAGAGCCCAAAGAGGAGAGGCCGGCCAGCTAGCGCGGGCAGGAGGAACTCAACGGTGTACCGTCGGTGCCGACCAGCACGGGGCGAACCACTTGGTTCGCCCTATTTTTTCACTCTGAGACGAACTGGGCCTGTTTAGTGAATGGAAAACCATAATTTGTATGAAGATGGTATTCACCTGACAGTTGTCCACAAAAGGGGTGGTCATACGGCTTCAAACCGGTATCCACACGGTGTTATTTGGAGTCGCTGTAGACCGGCAACGAGAAAGGAGTACTTCGTAAACTCAGCCTGCAAGAACTCGCCAAAGAGCTCAATAACGTCAGCAAAGCCTAGAACCTCATCGGCTACAGCCGCCAGCAGTTCTACTCGATCCGCTGATCAGACCTATGGCGCCGAGGGCTTGCTCGACAAACAGCCTGGCTGCAAAGGGGCTTATCCCAACCTGGTCGTTCCCGAGATTGAACAGGTCATCCTCAATTACTCGCTCACCATGCCGACCCATCGCCCGCTGCAGGTCGCGCAAAAACTGGCCCTGCAGGCATCAACGTCTGTGCGGGCGTTGTGCGTGGCGTGTGGCAACGTCACGACTCGCTCTCCAAACACGACCGCTTGCTGCGTCTCGAGAAAACCCATCGGGAGCAGACGATTGAGCTCAATGATGAGCAAATTCGCCTGCTAGAACGCTTCAGCACCGAGTTTCGCGCGCCAGATTGAGGTCTACTACACCGGGGAGTTGGTGGCGGTCGATACCTTCTTCGTGTGGGCGCCCTGACCATCATCCCTACGAGCTGTGCCTGCAACTGGAGGGGATTGAGCACCGGACAACCAAGGTGTGCAAGCCGCAGAGCAACGGGTTTATCGAACGGCTGCACCGCACTTTACTAGATGAATACTTCCGCATCAAAGGCGGACAACTTGGTATGAGTCGGTGGAGCAGGTACAGGCAGACCTGGATAGTTACCTGAAGCACTACAACACCCTGCGACTACATCAAGGTAGGATGATGGAAGAACAAATTCCCTACAGCATGTTCAAAAAGGGTCTGAAATTGATACCGAAGGAAGTACGCACTAAAGTAGCGTAAACAAGACACCAGTTTGAGGCCGGTGTCAGGTGATAATTAGAGCTTTCAGCATTATGGACATCACTTTATTTGTAAGGCTTTATTTACCTAGGGAAGGTGCGAATAAGCGGGGAAATTCTTCTCGACTGACTCAGTCATTTCATTTCTTCATGTTTGAGCCGTTTTTTCTCCCGTAAATGCCTTGAATCAGCCTATTTAGACCGTTTCTTCGCCATTTAAGGCGTTATTCCCAGTTTTTAGTGAGATCTCTCCCACTGACGTATCATTTGGTCCGCCCGAAACAGGTTGGCCAGCGTGAATAACAT